>CALUWU010000091.1 GCA_944324555.1 uncultured Desulfovibrio sp. | reverse complement strand
ATGCGTCCCGCGCTGGCGCGCTTCAATGCGTCGAGCATGAGGCAGAGCTGCACCAGATTGCGGTTGACGTTGGGCGAGCAGGTGGGCTGCACGACAAAGACGTCGTCGCCGCGCACATTGTCGCCGATTTCGATACGGAGTTCGCCGTCGCTGAAGGTCGTGGCAAGGGTAGGCGTCAGCTGACAGCCGAGATGATCGCAAATAGCCTTGGCCAGATCAGGGTTCGCGGAGCCGGTGACGATTTTGAGATCGCTGAACATGTCTCTCTCGCCTTGCGACAAAAGTTATGGCTGGGATGGAAGGGTTCGAACCTTCGTATAACGGAGCCAAAACCCGTTGCCTTACCACTTGGCGACATCCCAGCGAGAAGGAAGAGACTGCAGAAAGACACGCGACCACCTTTTCCGCAGGGCCGCGACGCAGGCGAGCACTTCCTTTTCGGGACAGGTTCCGTCAAAGATGCCGAACACGGAAGAACCGCTGCCGCTCATGGCCGCGCGCGCTCCCGCATCCTGCAGTTGTCGCTTGATTGTCGCAAGTTGCGGATAGGCGTCGAAAACCGCTTCTTCCAGACTGTTGTACAGCGACGGAATGGACGCGATTTTCTTGTGCTTTTCGTCTCTAACGATGAGGTGACCTGTATAGTCTTCATCGCCGTTGCTTGTCAAGAGTTTTTTCTGATTTTTTATATTCTCCCGCAGGGCGTCGTAACGGGCGTAGGCCCAGGGCGTGGACACGGCGACGTCGGGGCAGACAAGCGCGAGACGCAGACCCGAAAGATCCAGGGCGCAGGGCGTGATCTTCTCGCCGATGCCCCGCACGCGGCAGGGCCCGTCGTGGAGAAAGAAGGGCACGTCGGCGCCGACCCGCAGCGCCGCCGCGGCCAGCGCCTCCCGCGTCAGCGGCGCGGCGGCATGGGCGTTGAGCCAGCGGAGCAGCGCGGCGGCGTTGGCGCTGCCGCCGCCCAGCCCGGCGCCCGACGGGACGCGTTTCGTCAGGGTGATTTCCAGCCCGTGCGGGGGCGCGCCGCCCAGCTCCCGGAAGGCGGCGTAGGCCCGCGTCAGGGTGTTGCGCTCCGGATCAATGTCGGCGCGGGCGCAGCGGACGCGGCAGACGTTCTCGTCCAGCGCGCGCAGGGCAAGCGTGTCCGCCGGCAGCGGCAGGGGCACAAAGAGGGAATCCAGTTCGTGGTAGCCGTCGTCGCGCCGTCCGGTGACGGTCAGCCCGAGATTGATCTTGCAGCCGGAGCGCAGGAGCATCACAGGGTTTCCACGATGATGTTGTCGTTGGTGAAGACGCAGATTTCCGAGGCGATGGCCATGGCCGCCCGCGCCGTGGCTTCCGCGTCGAGATCGGAATGGCGCTGCAGCGCCCGCGCCGCGGCCAGGGCGTAGGGGCCGCCGCTGCCGATGGCCGCCACGTTGTCGTCGGGTTCGATGACGTCGCCCGTGCCGGAAAGCACCAGGAGCGAGTCCTTGTCGGCAAGAAGAAGCATGGCTTCCAGACGGCGCAGATACTTGTCCTTGCGCCAGTCCTTGGCCATTTCCACGGCGGCGCGCTGCACGTTGCCCCGATGCTCCTTCAACTTGGCCTCGAAAAGCTCGAAAAGCGTAAAGGCGTCGGCCGTGGAGCCGGCGAAGCCCGCCAGCACCTTGCTTTCGTGCAGGCGGCGCACCTTGCGGGCCGTGTGCTTCATGACCATGCTCTGACCCAGGGTGACCTGTCCGTCGCCGGCCATGGCGACCCTGCCGTCCTTCCTGACGGCAAGAATGGTTGTGGCGTGCATTTCCATCATCTTATTTTTCCCATATTTCCTTGCGTTCTTTATAGGTGGTTTCAAGGCGGGCGAAGGCCTGCTTCTCGGCGGGCGTGGCCGCGCGTTCCCGCGCCTGACGCACGTAGCGTTCCGCGAGTTTCTGCTTGTTGGCGTAAATGGCGCTGTAGGCCAGGTGACGGTAGGCGTCCGCCGTGCGCCCGGCGTTGCCGAGGGAACGGGCGTAGGCCTCGTGGACTTCGGCGTCTTCGGGCAGGCGGCGCAGAACGTCGCGATAGTAGGGCGCGGCCTGCGCGGCGCGGCCGGATTCGTCCAGCAGCCGGGCAAAGAAGAAGATTGTCATGTAATCGCGGGGATCGCGGCGCATGGCCTCGCGCAGCAGGCGTTCCGCCTTGCCGATGTCGCCCTTGCGGTAATGAAACGCCCCGGCCTCGCGCAGCACCAGGGCGTCGTCGGGGGCGGCGGCCGTCGCGGCGTCAAAGGCGCGCGCGGCCTCCTGGATGTTGTTGCGGCGGGCGTACACGATGCCCCGGCCCATGAGCGACAGGCCGTCCCTGCCGGAAAAACGCTGCAACGCGGCCTGTTCGTCGCCGTAGCGCGCCCAGAGCAGCGTCTGCACGCGCCGGAACCGCCCGTTGTCCGTCCTGCGCCCGCGCACGGCGGCGGGCATGTGCGAGATCCGGGCCTGAAGCCCGTTGATGCGGTCGCCCAGATCCGGGTGCGTCGAAAGATAGGCGGGAACGCTGACGCCGCTCATCCAGCTTTTCTGGCGCAGCACCTTGAAACCGCCCACCATGCCCGCGGGCGGATAGCCGGCGGCCACAAGATATTGCAGGCCGATTTGATCCGCTTCGGTCTCGTCGGCCCGGCTGTAATTGAGCATGGCGGCCTGTCCGGCGCCCATGGCGCCCACGGCCGCGGCGCCGCCCCCCGGGCCGCCGATGGCGATGCCCGCCACGGCCAGCAGCAGGGAACCGACGCTCACGAACTGCGCCCGCTCCATGCGCGAGGCCACGTGGCGCTGCGTCACGTGCGCCAGCTCGTGCGCCATGACGCCCGCCAGCTCCTCCTCGCTGTTCAGATTCATGATCAGGCCGGAGAAGACGTAGACGTAGCCGCCGGGAACGGCGAAGGCGTTGAGCGCGTTGTACAGCACCGTGCCCGACGTGAAGGTGAAGGGCTGCGGCGGAATGGCCCGGACCAGCCGCTGGACGATGCCGTCGACGTACAGGCTGACTTCCGGATCCTCGATGACGGGCATGCGGGAACGCACCATCACGTCGAACTTCCGGCCCATTTCCTTTTCGTCCTTCAGGGTGACGCCGCCGAAAAAGAAGGCGTGCGCCGGCGGCGGCAGCAGGCCGCCGCCAAACGTCAGCAGCGTCGCGAGCGCGGCGCCGCGCAGTACCTTTTTCCAATACGAACGAGGCATGGAGCGATGTTTCTTCACGGATGTTTTCCCGGGGGGAATTCTCCGGCGCTGCGGGGGCGGCCCCGCCGGCGGGGTCCCCGCTCCGGGGAAGAGGGGCCGCGAGGGCGGCCCCCCTGTTTTCCGGCTTACAGCAGATCCCAGACCTGACCTTCCGGCGTGTCGCGGACGGCGACGCCGAGGGCGGCCAGTTCGTCGCGCAGCTGATCCGACGCGGCGAAATCCTTCGCGGCGCGGGCGTCGAGGCGGCGTTGCAGCAGAGCCTCCACGGCGGGAATGTCCAGCCGCGCGCGGCGGGCGCGGCAGTCGCGCAGGGCGAGAAGGAAGGCCTGCGGGTCCTGCCCGAAGAGGCCGAGACGGGCCGCCCAGTCGGCGGCGCGGCGCGGCAGCTCCTCAAGGATGTCGCGCGCGCCTTCGGCGGCGCGCAGGGCCTTGTCTTCCAGCAGTCTGTTGACGATGCGGACCTGCGAGAAGATGTGACCGAGCGCCTGGGCGGTATTGAGGTCGTCGTCGAGGGCGGCGTGGAAGGCGGGGCCGAGATCCCGCCATTCGTCGATGATCTCCTGCGGCAGGGGCGTCTTTTTCCACGAGGCGCGCTCCAGCCCCTTGCGGGCCTCGCGCAGGCATTCATAGACGCGGTGCAGCGCCCTTTCCGATTCGTCCATGATATCGGGCGTGAAGTCCACGGGGCTGCGGTACTGCTTGCCCAGCAGGAAGAAGCGCAGGGTTTCGGGCAGGTAGCTTTCCAGAATGTCGCGTATGGTCTTGAAGTTGCCGAGCGACTTGGACATCTTTTCGGAATTGACCTGCACGAAGCCGTTGTGGACCCAGAAGCGCGCCAGCTCGCAGCCGCAGGAAGCCTCGGTCTGGGCGATCTCGTTTTCGTGATGGGGGAAGATGAGGTCCTGACCGCCGCCGTGAATGTCCAGAGGCAGATAGGGCTTGCTCATGGCGGAGCATTCGATGTGCCAGCCGGGGCGGCCCTTGCCCCACGGGCTTTTCCACCAGGGTTCGCCGGGCTTGGCGGCCTTCCAGAGGGCGAAGTCCAGCGGGTCTTCCTTTTCCTCGCCGGGGGCCACGCGCGCGCCCGCCTGAAGCTCGTCCAGGCTGCGGCCGGACAACTTGCCGTAGGGCGGATAGCTGCGCACGCGGAAATAGACGTCGCCCGAGGGGGTGGCGTAGGCCTTGCCGTCGCGGATGAGCGTCGCGCAGATATCCTGCATGGCCTTGATATATTCGGTGGCGCGGGGCTCCTTGTCGGCGCGGATGACGCCGAGGGCGTCCATGTCTTCATGGAAGGCGTCGATATAGGTTTCGGCGACGGTCTTCCAGTCGCGGCCTTCCTCGTTGGCCCGGCGGATGATCTTGTCGTCCACGTCCGTAAAGTTGCGTACGAACGTCACCTCAAGGCCGGACGCGCGCAGATGGCGCACCAGAACGTCAAAGACCAGCGCCGAACGGGCGTGCCCGATATGGCAGTAGTCGTAGGCCGTGATGCCGCAGACGTAGAGAGTGACATGGCCGGGGCGAACGGGAACAAGGGGCTCTTTTTTGCGGGTCAGGGTGTTGTAGAGCTGCATGGCGTTGCTGTCCTGAGCGGTCCAGGCGTTGGGAGAAAGTTGATCCAGACGGCGCTGGTGGCGGCCGCCTTCAAATTCGGCGGCAAGGAAGGCGTCCACAATGGCAAGGGCGAGCATGTCGCCGGTCATGCGGGCCCCCAGGCAGAGCACGTTGGCGTCGTTGTGCTGCCGCGTCAGCCGGGCGTGCAGTTCCGTGGTGCAGAGCGCCGCGCGGATGCCCGCATGGCGGTTGGCGGCCATGGACATGCCGATGCCCGTGCCGCAGATCAGGATGCCCCGGCCATTTTCCTTCTCCACGGCGGCGCACAGGGCGTGCGCAAAGACCGGATAGTCGCAGCTGGCCTCGCTGTCGGGACCGAGATCGACGATTTCGTAGCCCTGCCGGGCAAGGTGGCGGCTGATGGCGGCCTTGAGCGCCACGCCGGCATGATCCGAGGCGATATGCAGACGTTGATTCATGACTGTCGTCCTTTAAGGGTGTTCTGAAAGTCGCGGCGCCCGGAACGGCGCCGGGCGCGTCCGCGCCGTTTCCCGACTCGGGGCGGCGTCTTCGCGTCGTCTTTTTTCTGCCGGAAGAAGGCGCCGGAGGCGCGGGGAAGCGTTTGGCGGGGGCGGCGTCAGTCGCCGATACGGCGGAAGCGTTCCAGCGGCAGCACGCGGGTATCGGCGGGCAGCGTCAGGCGCATGGCGGCGTCGGAGAAGGGCGCGGCGGGCGTTTCCCGATCCTTGATCAGGACGATGGCCCGCTTTCCGTTGTCGTGGGACAGCTTCAGGCGGCGCGGGAGGCCGTCGTCGTCATAGTCGATGTCCATGACCCAGCCCTGTTCGCGTCCGTCCTTTTCCCGCCAGCGCACGGGGCGCCCCTGCGCGTCGAGCGTGAGCAGCCCGCCCGGCCGGCCTTCCAGGCGATAGGCAAGATTGCCTTCCGCGCCTTCGGGGCGCGCGTCCTTCCCCGCCGTCCCGAAGACCTGCGCGAAGCGTCCGCGCAGCAGGGCGGAAAGGCGGCTCAGCTCGAAGGGCACGGGCACGCCGATCTTGAGCAGCGGCTTGTTGCCGCCCTCGTGGGCGTAGGCGACATGGTCGCGCGGGGCGTAGAGCAGGAAGGCGTCGCCGCTGTCGGCGACGCTGGCCACGAGCGCGCCCACGCCCGCCATGACGTCGAGGCGCAGGGCCGCGTCGTCGTTGCCCCAGAGGAGCGCCGTCACGCGGCGCGTGTCGCCTTCCTCGCCGAAGCGCAGGCTCATGCCGATGCGGTAGGGGCCGTCGGCGGTCTGTCGCGCGGCGACATAGCGCTGCCAGCGCCCGTCGTCGGCCGCGGAGGGAGAAAGACTGTCGACCGGTTGCCGGGCGCAGGCGCCCAGAAAGAGCATGCCGAAGGCCGCGACGGCCAGCAGGAGATTCTTTTTCATAGCTGCGAAAGCTTCTTTTCAATGTCCGCCGCGTTGGCGGGCTTGCCGGCGAGGGCGTTGTTGTAGGCCTTGCGGGCTTCGTCCTTGAGGCCGGCGCGCGCGGCGATGTCGCCGTAGTGTTCCCAGATGGCGGGATCGATGGAGCCGCCGCCGGCGACGGCGCGACGGATTTCCTTCAGCGCCTCGTCCATGTTCCCTTTCTTGAAGTAGGCCCAGGCCAGGGAATCAATGATATAGGCCTGATTGGGATCAAGCTCGTCGGCCCGGCGCAGGAGTTCCAGCGCCCGATCCAAATCGCGGCCCTGTTCGGCCAGCGTATAGCCCACATAGTTGAGCGCCGCATGGCTCTTCGGGTGATCGCGGATAATCTGTTCCATGACGGCCAGGGCCTCCTTCTTCTTGCCCTGTTCGTCGAGCATGGAACCGTAGATGAACGCGATGTCCTCGTCGGCGGGCCAGCGGTTTCTGGCCTGTTCCGCGGCCTTCCACGCCTCTTCCTTCTTGTCCCGGGCGTAGAGCATGCGGATTTCCATCAGGCCGAAGATCGCCTGATCGGGATAGGCGGCGACGCCCTGACGGAGGTATTCCAGCGCCTTGTCCCACTGATTGTCCTGGGCGTAGAGCTGGGCGCGCAGCAGCAGGGCGCGGTCGCCTTCCTCGGCGGGCACCTTGTCCAGCCACTGACAGGCCTGCGCCAGATTGCGGCGCTGCTCGAAGCTGAGATCGGCCAGCAGCAGATAGACGTCGGCGGCGGCGCGGCCCGATGCGGCCACCTGCTTGAGCAGCCCCTCGGCCTGAAGGTAGTGCCGTTCTTCCATGAAGAGCCCGGCCGCCGTGATGCGGAACGCGTCGTTGTCCGGGCCGAACTTCACATAGCTCAGGGCCTTTTCCGGCTGCTTCATGCGAAGGGAAAGACTGATGAGCCGCAGGACGATCTTGTCGGGGGAAACGTTGCGCTGCAGGAGGCGTTCATAGAGCGCGCGCGCCTTGGCGTAGTCGGAACGGCGCTCGTAAATATAGGCCAGTTCCAGAATGGCCTCGGTGAAGGTCGGATTTTCCCGGACGGCGGCCTTGAGATGCTCGACGGCCTCGTCGTTGCGCTGCATGCCGATGAGGGCGCGGGCATGGTAGTAATCCACCATGGACGTGCGTTCCTTGCCGGTGATGGCCAGCAGGATCTTTTCGGCCTCTTCGAAGCGGCTGCACTTGACGAGCAGGAGCGCCAGCTCCAGACGCGCGTCGATGGCGTCGGGGTGGCGTTGCAGATAGTCGCGCATGAGCTGAAGGGCCTTTTCGCTGAGCCCGTTGGCCGCCAGCGCCTCGGCATAGATGAGGTGGAGCGAGACGTTGTCGCCGCAGGCCGCCACGGCCTCGCCGGCGAAGGGCAGCACGGCGGGCGTGCCGCGCGTCATCAGCCAGACGGCGCCTTCAAGCCAGACCTGCGGGGGCGCGTCCGCGGCGCGCAGCAGGGGCGCGGCGCGCAGCAGTCCGGCCTCGTCCTCTCCGGCAAGGGCGCGGGAATAGATCAGATAGGCGTAGGCCCGTTTGGCGCCGGGGGAAAGTTCCGTCTCGGTTTCGCGGACTTCAATGCCGTAAAGAGGGCTGTCCTTTCCCGTCTGGGCAAAGGAGCAGCCGCCGAAGGTCAGCAGGGAGAAGGAGAGGGCGCCGCCCAGCGTGAGCGCGCCGCAGAAGAGAAGATTGTTCCGTTTCATCTAGGATCGGATCCACGAGTCCGAAAAATCTTTAATGTGCACGGCCATATGTTGCCGTATTTTTTCAAGAAGACGGGTTTCCAGCTGTCTGACGCGTTCGCGGGTGATGTTATATCGTTCCCCGATCTCGCGCAAGGTTATGGGATCGTCCGTCAGCAGACGGTTTTCGAGAATATAGAGCTCCTTGTCCGAGAGCCTGGGCAGCAGGGTCTTGAGCTTGTCGCGCAGCAGCCCGGCGATTTCGTCGGTCGCGAGACTGTCCTCGATGCCGGGGCCGAGCGCCGGAAGGAAGTCCATGCGGGTCGCGCCCGCCGGGTCGTCGCCCACCTGCGCGTTGAGGGACAGATCGTTGGAGGAGAGGCGCTGCTCCATTTCCGTCACCTGATCCTCGCTGACGCCGAGGCGCTCGGAAAGCAGGGCGCTGTCGGGATCGTAGCCCTGGGCGATGAGCTTCTGGCGTTCGCGGTTCAGGTTGTAGAAGAGCTTGCGCTGGGCCTGCGTGGTGCCGATCTTCACCATGCGCCAGTTGTCCATGATGAATTTCAGGATGTAGGCCTTGATCCAGAACGAGGCATAGTAGGAAAACTTGATTCCCTTGTCGGGGTCGAACTTGTTGACGGCGCGCATGAGGCCCACGTTGCCTTCCTGCACGAGATCAAGCACGTTCTGCATCCAGTGGCGCTGAAAGTCCATGGCGATGCGGACGACCAGCCGCAGATGGGACGAGACGAGCCGGAACGCCGCGTCGGGGTCGTTGTGGTCCCGCACGCGGACGGCGAGCGCGTGCTCCTCTTCGGGCTTGAGCAGGGGGAAGCGGCTGATTTCGCGCAGATAAAGATGGAGGCTGTCGCGTCCGCCCGCGGGCGTGGGAAGCGTGGTTCCCGCCGGGGCCGGCAGCGTCTGTCCGTCGTCGACGTCCAGCACGTCGCCGTCGTCGATCATGTCGTCGTCCAGAGGTTCGAGCAGGTCGTCGTCTTCCGTTTCCGGCGCGACGATTTCCACTTCGGGCGCTTCGGCTTCCAGGGTCGCCGCGCGGGCGGGAGCCTCCGCAGAGTCTTTCTTTTTCATTGTATCCTTGAGGGATGCGTCCATCCCGGCGTTTTCGCAGAAGGCGGAAACAGGCCGCGTTGGTTTTTCGTAAAAATTGGGCCGCTCTTATGCTATAGTTTTGATTTGTCCTTTTCAATGTTTTTCAGTAGTACAAGGCGAGCGGGGCGCGAAAAACGTCCGTTCGCGGGCCCCCGGATTTCCTATCCTTTCCTCTCCAAGGGAGTGCTTTTCATGCAAAAATCTCCGTTTCTCCTTGCGCTTGAGCAGCGTCGTCCCCTGCTGCTGGACGGGGCCATGGGCACCATGTTGCAGGCCTCCGGCCTGCCGGCGGGCGTCAGCCCCGAAGTTTTCTGCATGGAGCGCCCCGATATCCTGCGGAGCATCCACGGCGCCTATCTTGAGGCGGGCGCGGATATCGTCACGTCCTGCACCTTCGGCGGCAATCGCTTCAAGCTGCCGCCGTCCCTGGATGTCTTTTCCTTCAACAAGCGCATGGCGGAGGTCGCCCGCGAAGCCGTCGCCCAGTCGGGGCGGCCGGCCTTCGTCGCCGGGAACGTGGGCCCCTGCGGCCATTTCGTCAGGCCGCTGGGGGATGTGGAACCCGAGGACATGATCGCCGCCTTCGAGGAACAGATTCGCGGTCTTGTCGCCGGCGGCGCGGATCTGCTGCTGGTGGAAACGCAGTTCGATCTGGCCGAGGCCCGCGCGGCGGTGGCGGCGGCCCGGCGGCAGTGCCGCCTTCCCATCATCGTTTCCATGACCTTCGAGCAGGGCGTGAGCCTTACCGGCTCCTCGCCCGCCGTGTTCGCCGAAACCATGCAGAACCTCGGCGTGGACGTGGTCGGCACGAATTGCAGTCTCGGCCCCGATCAGATGGTTCCCGTGGTGCGCGAGCTGCTGGACGTGTGCTCCGCCGCCGTCATGGTGGAACCCAACGCCGGACTGCCGGAGCTGCGCGGCTCCGAAACCGTCTTTCCTCTCGGCCCGGAAGCCTTCGCCGAGAAGACGGCGGCCTTTGCCGTCATGGGCGCGTCCGTTCTTGGCGGCTGCTGCGGCACGACGCCCGTGCACATGGCCGCCCTGCGCCGGGCCGTCGATTCCCTGACCCTGACCGCGCGCGCCCTGCCCGAAGCGCGCGGCGTCTGTCTGACCAGCCGTTCGCGTCTGGTACGCATCGGCGCGAACGAGCCCTTTGTCATCATTGGCGAGCGCATCAACCCCACCGGCAAGAAGCAGCTCACGCAGGAACTGCAGGCCGGTCAGTGCGACGAGGCCCTGCGGCTGGCGGATCAGCAGGCGGCCGCGGGTGCGCGGGTGCTTGACGTGAACGTGGGCGCCTCGCTGGTGGATGAAACCCGCATGCTGCCGGAACTGGTGCGGCATCTGGTCGGGCGCATGCAGGAGCCCTTGTCGCTCGATTCCTCCAACGCGGCCGCCATCGCCGCGGCGCTGCCCTACGCCCCCGGCTCCTGTCTGGTGAATTCCATCAGCGGCGAAGGCGACAGGATGGACGTCCTCGGCCCCCTGTGCCGCGATTTCGGCGCGCCGTTCATTCTCCTGCCCCTGCAGGGCGCCAGGCTGCCCGTCACGGCGGGAGAGCGCATCGCCATTGTGGAACGCCTGCTGGAGAAGGCCGAGGCGCTCGGCATTCCGCGCCGTCTCATGATGGTGGACATTCTGGCGCTTGCCGTATCCTCCAAGGCGGAAGGGGCGCTGCAATGTCTGGAATTTCTGCGCTGGTGCACGGCGCAGGGGCTGCCCGCCACCCTGGGCCTCTCCAACCTGTCGTTCGGCCTGCCCGCGCGCGATCTGCTCAACGCCACGTTTCTGGCCATGGGCGCGGGGGCCGGCCTTGCCTCCTGCATCGCCAACCCCTCGGCGCGCCGCCTCCACGAGGCCTTTGACGCCGTCAACGTGCTGCGGAATCATGATCCGCACGCGGAAAATTTCATCGCCGCCTATGCCGACTGGAACGCCGGCGCCCCCGGCGCCGCCTCCGGCAGGGCCGCGCGGGCGGCGGCCTCGGCCACGCTGGGCGAGGCCGTGCTCAACGGCGACAAGGAAAACGTGCTGCCGCTGCTGGAAGCCGAGCTTGAAGGCGGCGCCCAGCCCTTTGCCCTTGTCAACGACGTGCTCATTCCGGCCATTACAGAGGTCGGCGCGCGTTACGAACGGCGCGAATACTTCCTGCCCCAGCTGATCCGCGCGGCGGAAACCATGCAGACGGCCTTTGCCCGGCTCAAGCCCCTGCTGGAAGCCTCGCGCGGCGCCGAGAGCCGCCCGGTCGTCGTCATGGCGACCGTGGAAGGGGATATTCACGATATCGGCAAGAATATCGTGTCCCTGCTGCTGGGCAATCACGGCTTTGACGTGGTGGACGCCGGCAAGGACGTTCCCGCCGCGGAGATTGTGCGCTGCGCCGAGGAACACGGCGCGCGCATCATCGGCCTGTCGGCCCTCATGACGACGACGATGGTCCGCATGGAAGATACCATCGCCCTCGTCAGGGAACGCGGGCTGGACATGAAGGTCATGGTCGGCGGCGCCGCGGTGACGCAGGCCTTTGCCGATTCCATCGGCGCGGACGCCTACTGCGAAGACGCCGTGGCGGCCGTCAGGGCGGCCAGGTCCTTCCTTTAGCGGGGTCTCCCCGGCGCCTCTCCGGCGACGCGGGACCGGACGCGCGCGCCGCTTCCGAAAACCGTCCGTCGCGCCGCCGCGACGGACGGGCGTAACGTTATCCCCGCAGGCGCGTTTCTCCGGGGAGAAAGAAGCAAGGTGATGCCATGAAAAAAATTTGCGCCCTTCTGTTGCTGCTGTTGCTGGCCGCGCCCCTGGCGGCGGCCCGGGCGGCGGACGCCGTTCCTTCCATGAATCTTGCCGCCCTCGGCGATTTTGTCGCCGCCAACAAGGGCAAGGTGGTCATGGTCAATTTCTTTGCCACCTGGTGCCCCCCGTGCCGTGTCGAGATTCCCGAGCTTGTGGCCGTCCGCAAGGAGCCGGCCGCAAAGAACGTGGTCGTGATCGGTCTGTCGGTGGACGAGGACCCCTCCCTGCTGCCGCCCTTCCTGAAGAGCCTGAAGGTGGATTACCCCGTTTTTCTCGCCGGAGAAGATCTGATTCAGGCCTTTAATATTTCGAGCATTCCGCATAATGTGTTTTACGGCCCTGCCGGCAAGGTCATGCTGGCGGGCAGCGGTCTTGTGGACAAGGGCACTCTTTTGGAAATTTTTGGAACACTGGCGAGCAAGAAATAATGAAACAAGCTTTCAGCGTGCGCCGCGCGCACATGGATGATGTCAAGGGCATTCACAGCCTCCTGCTGCAGACCGCGCAAAAGGGTCTGCTGCTGCCGCGTGCGCTTATCTACCTTTACAGCCATATCCGCAATTTCTGGGTTGTGGACGCGCCGGACGGCGGCATTGCCGCCTGCTGCGCGCTGGCGCCCGTATGGCAGGATCTGGCGGAAGTGTGTTCGCTGGTCGTGCGGGAAGACCTGCGCGGCAACGGGCTCGGGCGTCTCGTGGTGGAGGCCTGCGTCGCCGACTGCCGCGAACTGCGGATTGAAAAGGTCTTTGCGCTGACCTATCAGGAAAAGTTCTTTACGCATATCGGCTTTGAAATTGTCGACAAGAGCGTCCTGCCCCAGAAGATCTGGGCGGACTGCGTGCACTGCCCCAAGTATCCCGACTGCGATGAAACCGCCGTCTTCCTGACGGTAGGGGGAGAGAAGTCGCATGCCTAGCCTGCGCGTCGTCTTTACCGAAGAACAGATCCGGGCCCGCGTCGAGGAGATGGCGCGGGATATCGACGCCGTTTACGGCGAAGAACCGCTTGTCGTCGTGTGCGTGCTGAAGGGCGCCGTGCACTTTTTCAGCGACCTGAGCCGCAAGCTGCGGAATCCTTGCGTGGAGCTGGATTTCGTCCGCCTGTCAAGCTATGGCAACGCGACGACAAGCTCCCGGCACGTGACCTTCAGCAAGGACGTGGATTGCGACGTGCGCGGCAAGCATGTGCTGATTGTCGAGGACGTGGTGGACAGCGGCCATTCCATGCAGTTCCTCGCGACCCAGTTTCGGGCCCGCGAAGCCGCAAGCCTGCGTATCGCCGCCCTTATCGACAAGAAGGAACGCCGCGAAGTCGACGTGCATGTGGATTTTGTGGGATTTCAGCTTGAGCGCGGCTATATCGTCGGCTACGGCATGGATTGCGCCGAGAAATACCGGGCGCTGCCCGCCGTTTACGAACTGCTGTCCTGATCCCGCGGGCTTCGGGGAAAGGCGCCGGAGAACGGTTCCTTTCCTCGAAGCCCCGTTTTTCGCAGCGTTCCCGGGCCGTTCGCCATGCCGGGATCGCCGGCGCGCTTGAGAAAAATTTTTTTCCTGCATAGACTGCGGTGGGCGGCGTATGGCCGGCGACGTCTTGCCGGCGCGAGAGTCCGCCCGTTGCGGAGAGAAGTATGGAAGTAAGATGCCCACATTGCGATAGTCGTTTCAATCTGCCGGACAGCGTTGTCAAACCCGGAGCCAAGCTGCGTTGCAGCGTCTGCCAGTCCGTGTTTTCGCTGCCGGCGCCCGGGGCGGCGCGTCGCCCCGCGCCGACAATGGCGACGGCGCCCTTTTCCATGGACGAGGAAGAGGAACCGCCGCGCAGAGGGATTCTTCTGCCGGCCCTGCTGGCGTCGCTGGCCCTGCTGCTGGCGGTTTCCGGCGGCGCATGGTGGTTTTTCCTGCGCGACGACGGCGCGGCCGAAGCGCCGCAGCCCTCCGCGCCCGCCGTTGCGAGCGCGCCCGAAGCCGCTCCCGAGCCGCCCGCCGCGCCTCCTCAGGTCGGCGACAAGCTGCGTCTGCTGAGCATGCGGAAGGTGCATCAGTATTACGTGGAAAACGAGACCGTGGGTAAGGTCTTTGTTATTGACGGCGTCGTCGTCAACGGCTTCGACACGCCCAAGGCGCTGATCGCCGTGGAAGCGGCCATTTACGACAAGGACAAGAAGCCCCTTGCCGTCAAGCGCCAGATGGCCGGAACGCAGTTGAGCCTCTTCCAGCTTCAGGTCGTCAGAGAAAAGGATATGGAAGCCTTTCTGACCAACAAGGTCGATATCGTGACGGCCAATACAAACGTGCAGCCCGGTGCCGAAGTGCCCTTCATGATTCTTTTCTATCCGCCTTCCAAGGAACAGAGTCAGGCCTTTGCCGACGCCATCAAGGAATTCGGTCTGCGTATCGTGGACGTCCAGGAAGCCTCCGCCGTGACGGGTTTTTAAGGCTTATTCAGTACGTTTTTTTTGAGGGGGAAGGAACCCCTTTTGCTCGCGGCAAAAAGGGGTTCCTTCCCCCTCAAACTCCCCCATCTTCCCCAAAACCCGCTTGCTGTCAGAGGTAACTCTCGTTTCTGGGGAGAATTTTTTTGGCGCCATTGCAGTAAATCCGCTGGAACAGTGCGTCTCAAGCGAGTCCCGCCCTCGGGCGGCCCGGCATGTTTTTTGAGGAGGAAGAATCCTGAAAGGATTCTTCCTCCTCGTTGCGTCTGACGTCCCTTTGAGGAAAGCGCGCGTCGGAAAGGGGAGAAACGTGAAGGGGAGGGAAGTCCGCGCGTGCGCGGGCTTCCCTCCCCTGAAAAAGCGCGTTGGGGGAAGGAAACGCCCCTTGCGCGCCAGCCGCGCGACCGAATGGCGGCCGCAGGCCGCGCCCGTTGCGACGAAGGAAGCTACGGGCATGACTGCGAGATAAGGGGGGCCTTCCCCCCAAAGAATACGAAGAGCGGCGGTCGGCCCAAAGCGGACGGAAAAACCGCGCTTTTTTTCGCGAAGCGACAGGCCGTATGGTTTGAAACGCAGCGCGTTTCAAACTGAAAACGCTCTATTGGGGCGTGAGCGTCAGATAGAGATCCCCCTGCCAGGGGCCGATGCGTTTTCCCAGACCGCGCAGACGTACCGGCTTGCCGGGGATGAAGTCGTGGGGCAGGGTAATTTCAACGGTCACAAGTTCGCCGGAAATCCCCTGACGAATACGCAGACGCAGGCGCGAGCCCGGCAGAAGCATGCTTGTCGGCAGGCTGAAGGACTGTTCTTCGTCAATCTGACGGCGCAGCCAGCCGGCGACGCCGTTCTTCAGCAGCAGACCGAAGCCCTTGCGGGGGCCCTTTTGCAGCCAGGAAACATCGATGCGACGTTCCTTGGCCGGGGGCTGTTCGCGCCTCATGCCGCGCGGCTCGGCGCCCGCGGCCTCTTCTTCCCGGCGCGCGGCGGCGGCTTCGGCGGCGGCGCGTTCGGCGTCCTGACGGTGCAACTCGCTGTAGATATCCTCGAAAACCCGGCGGGCAAAGGGATCGTTCAGCAGATCGCGGAGCACTTCCTCTTCGGCATAGGCGCGCGAGGCGTTCTTGTCCGTCTTTTCAGCGGAGGTTCCGGCGTCGGCATTTTCGGCGTCCGCATTCTGACGCGCGTTTTCATCCCGCGCGCCGTCATCCCGGGAGGCGTTGCTTCCGGGTTCGGCCCCGCCTTCGCGCTTGTCCTGCGCGCCGTTTTCCGAAGCGGGTTTCAGGACGGCCGAAAGGGCGACGTAGGCCTCGTTGAGGCGCTGGAACTGCCGCCCCGCGTCGGGGTTGTCCGGGTGCAGATCCGGGTGGAGCTCGAAGGCGCGGCGCCGGTAGGCGCTTTTCAGCGTTTCAAGATCGGCATGCTTGTCGATTTTGAGAATGTCGTAGCATTCCTTGAGCGAGAGCTTCCGGGAGGAACGTTGCATAGATTATCGCCTGTCGGGGAGAATGAGGGCGTTTGCCTCGGTGCGGGCGTCGTCCGCCAGAAGATTTTCCTGTTTCAGATAGGCAATGCCCTGGCTGGCAAAGTCCGCATGGCTGATGTCGGGGTTGATGCCGGGGCAGAAATCCTTCGCCAGCGCGAGACTTGCGGCGTCTTCGATATTGCCGCGGAAGAAGGGCCAGGCCTTGCAGATGGAAGGCTTGCCTTCATGAACAATGCAGCCTTTTCCCTGCCGGAAGAATATGCAGTAGCCGTCGTCGCCGCAGCGGATTTTCAGCTTGCCGTTGACGCGCTCGCCGTAGGCGGCGATAACGTCGTCGGCCTCCATGCGGAGGTACGCGCACAGACGTTGCAGATCGGCCGGAGAGACGACAATGCCTCCCTTGCCTTCGCAGCAATGTCCGCACATGCGGCAATCGAACGCGGTATTCGTCATGGGGTCTCCTTGAGAAGTCTTCCCCGAGGCCGGTTCAGACAGAGCGCCGCACGCCGGAGGCATACGTCGCGGCGAGGCCGGGGGGAAAGGGCAGCATACAGCGTTGCGTCGCGGCGGACAAGCCCGTCGCGGCTGTCGCCGGGCGCGGCCGCCGCCTCGATCGGACCCCGGGCCGGAAAGTCTCTAGTTGTATCGGCCGCGAAGGAACAAAGGTATAGGCTCATTGCGGGAAAATCTGGCGGGAGAGGCGCGCCGGCAGGGGGCGGAAGGGACGAGGGGGAACGTTGTTTTCAGGGAGCGTCCGCGGCGGCGGCCCGGGGGAAGGAGGGGACGTTCGTTCCCCCGGAGTCGGCGGCGCGAAGGGCTATTCCGGCGTGTTGACGCCGTCTTCCCTTTGCCAGCGTTCAAGATTGCTGCGGATGAACGCGCAGATATGCTGATGCTCTTCCTTGCCGTTGCCGCGAACGCGGAGGGCGTCGCCAAAGTGGTAATGCACGGGAAGAGGTTTTATTTTCCCGAATTCCTTGAATTTCTTTCCCTGTCCCCAGGCGTCGGTCTTGAGCGCCAGGGGCACGATGGGAACGTCGGCCTTGCGGGCCAGCTTGACGCCGATGGTGTTGAAATGCCGCTCGTCAAAGGTCGTCATGCGCGTGCTCTGGGGGAAGACGATGATGGACGCGCCGCGAGAGAGGCGCTCCACGCCGCCGTCCAGCACCGCCGCGAGATCCTCGCGCGGATTGGCGCGCCCCACGACGATGGGATCGCGCGAGCGCATGACCGGGCCGAAAAAGGGCATGGTCGTCAGGCTCTTTTTGACGACGAAGGTCACGGGGCGGATGGGGCGGAGCATGCCGGGGAGCATGAACGTCTCAAGGGTGCTCATGTGGTTGGCCACATAGACGCAGGGCCCTTCAAACTCCGTGGCGTGGCGCAGGCCTTCGATAAAGACGCGGCTGCCGATGCTTTCAATGGCTTCTGTCACGGCGACGCTGGCGTGAACCCACGCGGCGTCGTCGCACTGCCCCTTGGCGGCGCGGCGGCAGAGCCACTGCAGGGGGCCGAAAAGCAGGCGACTGTAAAACAGGGCGGAGGGCAGGTTGCGGCTCAGGGGGCCGAGCTTGCGGGAAGATGTTTCGTATCTGTCGAGTCCTTTGAATTTGTTTGAAAAGGCGCCTTCAATAAATGGAGTCATGACCAATCGTCCGTCTTTTTGATGTTGTGGATCTTTCGCCACCACTGGCTCAGGCGCGGTTCTTCGCCGTTGTCGCGCGGCATGTAGAACCGGCGCCCCTCCAGTTCGGGGGGAAGATAGTCCTGCCGGATCCACGCTTCAGGGTAGTTGTGTGGATATTTGTAATCCTTGCCGTATCCCCATTCTTTCTGCATCTGCGTGGTCGCGTTCCGCAGATGCAGCGGCACGGGCTGCGGGCCGTTGGCCTTGACTTCCCGGGCGGCGGCAAGATAGGCCGCGTAGCTGCTGTTGCTCTTGCGGGCGAGGGCAAGATAGGTCGCCGTTTCCGCCAGCGGAATGAAGCCCTCGGGCATGCCGACGAATTCCACGGCCTGCTGGCAGGCCACGGCCAGTTGCAGGGCGCGGGGATCGGCAAGGCCGACGTCTTCCGCCGCGGAAAGAATCAGGCGGCGGCAGACGAAACGCGGATCTTCGCCGCCTTCCAGAAGACACGCGAGGTAATAGAGCGCCGCGTCGGGATCGCTGCCGCGAATGGACTTGATCAGCGCGGAGGCGAGTTCGTAATGGCTGTCGCCGTCCTTGTCGTGCCGCGCCAGCATTTCCGGCAGGGTTGCCTTGATGCCTTCCGGGGTCTTGCGATCCTCGGGCAGGGCGGACACGTATTCCACAAGGTTGAGCAGCGTGCGCGCGTCGCCGTGCGCCGCCTGCGCCAGAATGTCGAGCGCGGCGTCGGACAGGGAAAGTTCCAGGGAGGCCGCGCCGCGTCTGGCCAGCGCCATGAGCTCGGCGTGACCCAGAGGGCGCAGGCGCAGGACGTGCAGGCGCGAGAGCAGCTGCCGGGTGACGCTGAAAGACGGATTTTCCGTGGTCGTGGCCAGGAGAATCAGCTCGCCGGACTCCACCAGCGGCAGGAAAAAGTCCTGCTGGGCCTTGGTGAAGCGGTGCAGCTCGTCCAGCACCAGCACCTCAACGCCGGCAAGGGAGCGGCGCAGATGTTGCAGGCCGGCTTCCGGCGCGCTGAGGCGCAGGTATTTTTTCCCGGAGGCGCGCGCCAGCAGCAGGGCGAGCGTCGACTTGCCGCAGCCGGGCGGCCCGAAAAAGAGCAGGCTGGGCAGGCGCGGGGCGCGCATGAAGGAGCGAATGCGATCCGTCAGATGTCCCTGACCGAGAAAGTCGGCCACGTCGTCGGGGCGGAGGCGTTCGGGCAGCGGCTGGGAAACGGCCATGGGCGCGACGAGAGGAAGGCTAGACCGCATGATCGGGCAGTTGCGAAGCCCACCAGTGCAGCCCGAGGCAGAGCGCGGCCGCCGTTTCGCAGCGCAGGATGCGGTCGCCAAGACTGACGCGGGCAAAGCCGGCGGCGTCGAGCGACTCCAGCTCCCGGGGCGAAAAGCCGCCTTCCGGGCCGATGGCGTAGACGGTCACGCCGGGCAGCCCCAGACGGGACGGCCCGATGATCGAGGAAGTTTCTTCAAGCTCCCAGGGCAGGACGCGGCGATCGGCCCGAGCGGCCAGCCGGATCAGTTCTTCCACGCCGCCGGCGAGCGCCCGCACCTCGGGCAGCCACGGATTGCCGGACTGCTTGATGCCGGCGATCATCTGGGCGCGCCAGGTTTCGGCGGCCTGGGGCGGGAGCTTGCCCTGACTGTGTTCGCCCTGCCAGAGCCAGACGGCGTGCGCGCCCAGCTCCGCGGCCTTTTCGGCAAAGAAGCCGCGCCGGACGGCCTTGCTGAAGGCCAGCGCCATGACGGGCAGGGAGGCGGGGCGGGGAACGCGGCGTTCTTCCAGAAGATCCAGAAAGACCTGTTTCTTGTCTGTCCGCCGGATGCGGCAGCGGGCGACGCGCCCCTCGCCGTCAAGCAGCGCGACGTCGTCGCCGGCGCGCAGCCGCAGGGCCTGCGTCATGTGGCGGGCTTCCTGACCGTCGACAACAAGACCCTCGGGCGACGTCCAGCGTTCAGGGGCAAGATAAAAGCGGTGCTCGCCCATGTCAGGCATTCTCCTTTTCTTTGGCGCGGGCCTTGCGGACGGCCTTGAAGCCGTCCTGCAGGGAAACCAGCCTGCCGTAATTCTTGCGTATTTCGACGCCGGCCCTGGTCAGCGTCTCTTCTGGAACGTCGATATAGGTGCGGCACAGGTAGCGATCGGAAAGAATCTTTTCCACGTTTTCCACGATGTCGTCCACCAGTTCCGGAAAGAAGTTGACGATTTCAAACTTGAGTTCGTTGAGCAGATCCAGGGCGGCGCGCAGCATCTTTCGGTACCCGATGCGCTCGCCCTTGAGCTGGCGCCCGCTGAGATCCTCAAGGATGCGGACGCGGCGCGCCTGCTGGATGTAGCTGAACTTGGCGCAGACCTCGCGATGCAGCTCGCGCAGGGCCTCGAACGCCTCGTCGTTGTCCGGCGAATAGAGGTAGCCCGTAAGCACCTTGCTGACGTTGCAGAAGAACTCGTCGCTGTAGCCGATCATGCGCCGCTGGTGCTTGTTGAGCCAGAAATACAGGAACTTCAGCCTCTTTTCATCGGTGTCCGTGTTTTCAATGACTTCCGTGCGCTTGTAGACGATGCGCCCCGTGTATTCCCCGCGCACGATGTCGTTGAGGCGCAGGAACATGTTGGTCGTGTCCTTGATGATGTTGAGGCCGGACAGGGCCTCGCCCGTGAGCGGGTGCAGCACTTCCTGAGAGGCGACGGACAGGGCGCGATCCTGCCGGACGTTGCTGGAGTCGAAGCGGTGCTGCCGGTAGGCCACGCGAATGATGACCACCCGACGCGGCTTGTCGAGGAAAAATCCCTTTTCGTCAAGTTCCTCGATGACTTCGTGCTGATCCTCGTCCACGGCGACCAGGGCGATCTTTTCCAGCGCCGGGTAGCGGCGGTTTTCGCCGCAGGAAAGATAGGTGGTGATGGTGCGATCCGTCTGGCCCTGAACGCGCAGCAGGAAATGCTCGCCCATCTTGTGCAGCTTGCGCGCGAACAGGGCGCTCGACGTGCGCCGTTCGGAAACGATGGGAAAGCCGTAGAGCTCCATCAGATACTGATAGACGAACATGCGGTTGCGCTCGTACATTTCGCTGTCGCCGTAGGCGAACTTGCCGATACGCATGCCGAAGCGCTTCAGCTCGCTGTCGATGTCCGAAGGAAAGGACGCGAAGACGCCGGCGAGGTGGAACTGTCTGTCCGCGCCGAGGGCGAGCACATGCGCGCGGTCCATGGCCAGCAGATAGGGCATGAGCTGCGGATAATTGTCAAGCAGGACGGTGTCGGTGCGGGCGAACTGCTGGCGGAATATCTCCTGATGCTGGCGCGGCAGGCGCGAGGCCATGGTTTGCAGATTGAGCGCCAGCACCGTATGCTCCAGCGGGCAGCAGGCGCCGTCGCCCTCGCTGATGACGGTATGGAGCTTGTCGTACTGGAATATCTCGGAAAAGTATTCAAGGGGCCGCTCCAGCGCCACCAGGGCGAAGCCGGGCAGATCCTTGTATTCGAACATGTCGTTGTCGAAGGAGGGCAGGAGTTCGCGCGCCTCCACAAGGGGATAGCTCTTGTTCTCCTGGTACGGCTTGACAAGGCAGAGGCGGATATGTACCGCATCAAGAAAACGCTTCAGATCCGCAAGACGGGAGATATCCACGGGCTCGGAAAAGCTGTAGGCGTCTCGCCACGGCAGCCCGTTCTTGCTGAATATTTCTTCCCACTTGATCATGCGTTTCCGTTCCTTCCCGACCGTCAGACGATACCGATTGCCGCTCCTTGCCGGCGCCGGATTCAAGAGTAAGCATTTTTCTAAAAATTTTCCAGTACTCTCGGCGGGGGAGCAGGGCCGCCCGGCATAAACGGTTGCGGCCCCTCTTCGCCTCTGGTAACAACGGGAAGACGCACGGATATCCGCGCCGCCAAACCTTCAACCCCTGCGAGCGTCATGGTCGGTTCCACTGTAGAGTCTCATATCTTGTGCATCGTGTGCAGCGTATTCGACGCCTATTCCGCCGTCCTCTTCCTGCCGGCCGAGGACGGCGACGGCTTTCGTCTGGCGGCGTCCTTCAGTCTGGGAGACGAAATCATCACCGACGAGGATTTCCGGCCGGACAAGGGGCTTGTCGGCTGGCTGCTGCGTAGCCACGAACCTCTGCGCCTGACCAGCTTTGATCGCACGAAGAATTCCGTGGGCTATTACCGGCACGAAGACGAGGCGGGCATCAAGGCGTTCATGGCCTTCCCCATAGCCACGGGCGGCGTGCTGTGCGTGGACAGCAAGCGGGAGTACTCCTTTTCCGAGAAGGATCAGAAAATGCTGCATCTTTTCGCGGATCTCATTTCCGGGATGCAGCGGGAAAAGGGCGTCAGCGCCATTGCCGGCAATATTCCCCGCTATTTCGTGGAATTCAACGTGCTGCGCGATCTCCGCAACAGGTACAAGCGCTGGCCGCAGTATATTCTCAATTTTGTCCGCACCCTTGCGGAGGCCACCGGTTTTGATTACTGCGCTTTCGCCTCCACCGACGGCAGCGGCGAAACCTACCGCGTCGAATGCGAAACCCGCCGCATTCTCATGGACGGCGGCCAGTCCGTCGAGCTGCCCCTGGGCAGCGGCCTGACGGGCTGGGTCTTTCGCAACGAACAGCCCGTCTTTGCCGGCGAAATGGAGGCGGCGCCGGCCACCATGCTGTTCGGCAGACAGGTGAACATGCCGGACTTTCAGGCGGCTGCCTGCCTGCCCGTCACCATCAGCCGGAGCACGCGCGCGGTGATCTGTCTGGCGCACATGGAACCCATGGACATCGACGAGGCCATGCGGAGCTTCCTGTTGCAGTGCGTGGATCACCTCGGCATGCA
Organism: uncultured Desulfovibrio sp.; assembly: GCA_944324555.1. GTDB lineage: Bacteria > Desulfobacterota > Desulfovibrionia > Desulfovibrionales > Desulfovibrionaceae > Desulfovibrio. Next base: position 9,628 of record CALUWU010000091.1, on the reverse strand, counting down.
TCTGGAAAATCTCTACCTCCAGACGCGTCTGAATCATCTTCTGCCGCAGGCGCATCTGCACCGCAACGGCGCGCCCGTCTTCGAGACGGAGAAAAACGACGACGAAGAATAGGCGGGGCAAAAAAAGGTCATGTTCGGTTTTCTGCGTCGTTTCTTCGCGCACGACATCGCCATGGATCTTGGCACGGCCAACACCCTCCTGTCGACCGCGGACGAAGATCTGCTTATCAACGAACCGTCCGTTGTGGCGCTGGACGCCGACAGCGGCGCCGTGCTGGCCGTCGGCGCGCAGGCCAAGGCCTATCTGGGGCGCACGCCCCGCAAGATCCGGGCCGTGCGTCCCATGAAGGACGGCGTTATCGCCGACTTTGACGTGACGCGCGAGATGATAGCCTATTTCGTGAGCAAGGCCATCGGCCGCTCGCGTCTGTTCAAGCCTTCCATGGTGATCAGCATTCCCTCGGGCATCACGCAGGTGGAAAAGAAGGCCGTCATCGACGCGGCCCTGCTGGCCGGAGCGGGCGAGGTGCGTCTGATTGAGGAGCCCATGGCGGCGGCGCTCGGCGCCGGGCTGCCGGTACAGGAGGCCGTGGCTTCCATGGTGCTTGATATCGGCGGCGGCACGAGCGAGGTCGCCGTCATTTCTCTTTCCGCCATGTCCGTCACCCGTTCGCTGCGTATCGCGGGCGACGCCATGAACGACGCCGTGGGCCGGTACATGCGGGACGTCTTCGGCATCGTGATCGGCGAAAATTCCGCGGAACGCCTCAAGATTGAGCTTGGGGCGGCCGTGCCTCTCGACGAGGAGCGTTCCGCGCAGGTCATGGGCAAGGACGTCGTTCTGGGAACGCCCAAGACCGTGACCGTCAAGGAAGCGCATGTGCGCGAGGCCCTGCGCGATTCGTTGCAGGCCATTGCCGGAGCCGTGCTGCGGGCGCTGGAAGCGACGCCGCCGGAGCTGGCCGCCGACATTTACGAGCGGGGCATGCTGCTGGCCGGGGGCGGCGGCCTGCTGCGCGGTCTGGATCAGTATCTTTCCACCGCCGCCCGCATCAAGGTCGCCGTGGACGGAGACCCGCTGACGACCGTGCTGCGCGGGTCGGCCGCGGCCATGCGCAACAGGGCTCTTTACGAGGACATGTTCATCAACTAGAGCGATTTCAGTTTGAAACGCAAAGCGTTGCAAGCTGAAAACCGCTCTGAAAGTTGAAGTAAAACTTGAAGGATTTACCTCGTGAAAAACGATTCGCTTCTTGAAGGGCTGATTGCCGCGACGCGTGAAAGCGGCGAGATTATCCGGCGGCAGTGGGAAGAAGAGCGCCGCGTGCGGCACAAGGGTTGCGTCGATCTGGTGACGCAGACCGACGTTGCCGTGGAGGCCTTTCTCAAGGAACGTCTTGCGGCGCTGGCTCCCGGCGTGGGCTTTCTGGCGGAAGAAAGCAGCGAGGACGGCGCCCGTCCGTCGGGGGACTGCTGGATCATTGATCCCGTGGACGGCACCACCAATTTTGTGCACCGCATTCCGCAGGTCGGCACGTCCGTGGCCTTGTGGCTGGACGGACGGGTGGAGCTGGGCGTCGTCAACGCGCCCATGATGAACGAATGCTTCTGGGCCGCGCGCGGAAAGGGCGCGTTCCTCAACGGCGCGCCCATTGCCGTAAGCGGAGAAGAGCAGCTTCAGCAATGCCTGTGTGCCACGGGCTTTCCCTACGACGTGGGGCGGAAGCTGCCCGAGGTGCTCGAACGCCTGCGCGTCATGCTGCCCGCGACGCAGGGGATGCGCCGGATCGGCGCGGCTTCCATCGACCTGGCCTATGTGGCCTGCGGGCGTCTGGACCTGTTTTACGAGCTGTGGCTCAAGCCCTGGGACATGGCGGCCGGCTGGCTGCTGGTGGAAGAGGCCGGAGGAAGGCTGACAAATCCGTCGGAAAGCGGCTACGCCTTCGGCGAGGAAGTGGTGGCCAGCAACGGCCATACGCACGCCGAGGCGTGCGCCCTGCTGCGGGCGGCGGCGAAGAACGCCGCGCTGACGCGCGAGGCTGCCGGGACGGCGTCCTGCTGAGAGCGCCCCGGCGAGAGGGGGCGTCCCCCTCCCTGCGGCGGACGGAGATCGGGCCCCAAAAGACGTAAAAGACCCCACCCGGTTTCAGAGGTCGCGGGCGTGGAGCAGCCGGGGCGCGATGCGGCGCAGGAGCGGGGAAAGCGGCGCGTCGCTCATGGCCAGAAGGCCGTTCAGTGCGTCGGCGTCCACCGGCAGCGCTTCCCATGCGGCGGGAAGCGCCGGCAGGGCGTGCAGGCGCGCGACAAAGACGTCTAGAAAGCAGGGAAAGGCCGCGTCCGGCGGAAACGGCTCCGCCCGGCGGAGCGGCGCGGGCGGCAGACCCAGCCGCTCCCGCAGGTTTTGCGCCGTCTGTTCGGCGCTTTCGCCGGCGGGAACGGGCGCAAGGCCGGCCGCGTCCCAGACGGCGCCGCGCCGCAGCAGCAGAAAGCCTTCGCGCCGCAGGCGCGGCAGCAGGGCGACGGCCCGGTGGGGAAGGCCCTGACGCAGGGCGTCGGCGCAGGGCATGACAAGCAGCGGCCTGTTGCGGTTATCGACTATTTCAAGCGCGTCCGGCAGCATGTCCGGCGTATAGCAGCTGAGCAGCGGGGATGGAGTCATGGATTCTTCTTGGCATTTTCGACGGCTTGACGCAAGCGACGCCCCCGCGTTGCACGCGCTGGAAAAGGCCTGCTTCACCCTGCCGTGGAGCGAGGAGCAGTGCCGCGCCGCGTTCGGCAGCGCCGCCTTTGCCGCCTTTGGCCTGGAAGGGGCGGACGGTCTGGCCGCCTATATTTCCGTCTATTTCACGGCGGACGAAGTGGAAGTGCTCAACTTGGCCGTGTCGCCGGAACTGCGCCGGCGGGGCGTGGGCTATCGTCTTTTGGGGCTGGCCTTGCGCACGGCGGCCAAAATGGGTATGCAAAAGGCTGTTCTCGAAGTGCGCGTGGGCAATGCGCCCGCGCGCAACCTCTATGAGCGTCATCATTTCACCGTCGTGGGAAAGCGTCCGCGCTACTATGCCGATACCGGGGAAGACGCCCTGATCTACGCGCGCTCCCTGACGGCGCCAGATACGGAAAAAGGAAAAGATTTCGCATGAAAACGCTTATTGCAGCCAACTGGAAGATGCACAAGACGCGGGCCGAGGCCCGGCGTACGGCGCAGGCTGTGGCCGACGGCGCCCCGCGCGGAACCGACAGAAGCCTGATTGTCTTTCCTCCCTTTACGGCCGTGGCCGAAGTGGCGGCGGTCTTTGCCGGGCGCGAGGGGCTCGCCGTGGGCGGGCAGGATGTCTACCCCGCCGAAAAGGGGGCGTTCACCGGCGAGATCTCGCCCGCCATGCTGGCGGATGCCGGAGCCACCTGGGTTCTGACGGGGCATTCCGAACGGCGTCGCGTGCTGGGCGAAAGCGACGCCCTTGTGGGCCGCAAGACGGCCTTTGCCCTGGATGCGGGGCTGAACGTCATGCTCTGCATCGGCGAGACCCTGGAAGAGCGCGAGGCCGGAACTCTGGAAGAGGTGTTGCGGCGCCAGCTGCGCGAAGGCTTGGCCGGCGTGGCGGCGGACGCGGCGGCGACTCGCGCGGCCGTTGCCTACGAACCCGTGTGGGCCATCGGCACGGGCAAGGTGGCCGGTTGCGCCGAGGTGCTGGAGGCGCACGCCCTGACGCGGCGCCTGCTGGCGGAGATTCTCGGGCCGGCCGCCGACGCGGTGCCGCTGCTGTACGGCGGGAGCGTCAAGCCCGACAATGCGGCGGCGCTGCTTGCCCTTGACAATGTCAATGGTCTTCTGATAGGCGGAGCCTCCTTGGAGGCTGAAAGTTTCTTGCGTATTGCCGAAGCCCGCTAGGGCGGTTTCGTCGCCGGTTCCGAACCTGTTCCGGAAAGAATCCGAACCGCGCCCGGCGCGCGGGGCTGTTTCCGGCCGCGCTTGCGCTGAAACGGCACGTCGCGCTTGCCGGGGGGCGGTTTTCCGCATGCCGGCGAGTTTCACTTTTTTGTTGTCCTGACGGGAGTTGTCGTGGAAACTCTGATTCTCACCCTGCATATTGTCGTGTGTGTGCTGCTTGTCGTCCTGATTCTGCTTCAGGCGGGCAAGGAAGGCATGGGCGTCATTTTCGGCGGCGGCAATTCGTCCGTGTTCGGCAGCAGCGGCGCGGGCGGCATTCTTGCAAAGATGACCGCGTTCATGGCCGTGGTTTTCGTGATTACCTGCCTGAGCTATACCTATGTGACAAGCCCGCGCGTTGCCGCGCCCAGGTCTTCCGTCATCGGCGTGGACTGGGTGGCCCCCGCGGCGCCGGCCGGCGAGGCCGCTTCCGAGGCTGCGGAACAGCCCGCCGCCCCCGCCGAAAAGACGGCTTCCCCCGCGGAGAAGGACGCCGCCGCTCCCGCAGCGCCGCAGAAGCCTGCCGGAGAAGCCGCCCCCGCGCAGGGGAAATAGTTTCCGGGCGCTTACCTTTTTGCCGCGGCTTTGCCGCGGCTTTTTTTTTCCCTGATTGCCGTGCGGCGATCGTTCACGCCGGGTCGACAGGAGGTTGTCATGGCTGATGCTAGCGATCCCTATTCCGATAATCCTTTCAGACAGCTGGACAAGTCGCGTTTTCCCCGAAAAAGGGAGCAACCCTCGCCCGCACCCCGGCGCGACAGGAGAATAAGCCGCCATGAAACCCTTCCGCCTGAAGATGAAGAAGCCTCGGCCCTGTTTCTGCGAGCCATGGCCCGGGGGGGCGGCGTCGGCCGTCGCCGGGAGACGGGGGGCGGCATGCCCGGCGTGACGCTGGCCGACTGCACGCCCCTGCCGGCCGGGGGCAAGAGGAAGAAGCGTGGAAAGCGGGAAAGAGCGCGCGCCGTGGAGGCGCCGCCGTCGGCCCCGGCGTCCCCGGCCGCGGACGCCGAAGACGACGGCGCCCTTTTTCTGGACGCCATGAAGGAGGTTCGCCCCTTGCAGGGGAGAGGGCGCGACGTGCCGCCGGCCGTGGAACCCGCCGTCGCGGCGCCCGTCGCCGGGGAGCTCTCGCTCCAGGATTTCATGGACGGAAAGCTGGAATTTGCCCTGTCCTTTACCGACGAATACCTTGAGGGGCATGTCGTCGGTCTGGACCCCATGATCATGAACAAGCTGCGCGAGGGCAGTCTCAGCCCGGAAGCGCATTTTGACCTGCACGGCCTGAACGTGCAGCAGGCCTTTGAATCCATGCGGGGATTCGTGCGGGGCTGCTGGTACAGGGGCTTGCGCGTGGTGCTGCTGGTGCCGGGGCGCGGGCGCAATTCGCCCGACGGCGTCGGCGTGCTGCGCGGCAAGGTGCAGTCTTGGCTGACGCAGGACCCCTTCAAGCGCGTGGTGCTGGCGTTCTGTACCGCCCAGCCGCACGACGGCGGGCCGGGCAGTATCTATGTGTTGTTGCGAAAGTACAAGAAAAAGGGACGCGTCTACTGGGAAAGACTGCCCGCCGACGCGGATCTCTGCTGAACGGGGCGCATCTTTTCCTCATGACGGCGAACGCCTTGCCCTTACAGGACTTTTTTTGTCATTGTACAGAGTTTTAAATTTTAAACCGGCGATATCCTTGCCATCTTTATATGGCTGGGCTATCGTTGCAGTAAGGCTTTTATGTCCGCGTCATGACGGCCGGACGTAAGAAGGCTGTCGCGCCGCTGTTGCGATTCTCCCGCGCCGGCGCGCCGCTTCGCCTTGCAAACCTGACGCCGCCCGCGCGCCGCGCGGAAAGGGCGTATCAAGGAGCCGGTAACGTGAAAAAAAGTGTCGTGAGTCTTTTGCTTGTCCTGGCGCTTGCGTCGGGCGTCTCCATTGCGGGGGCTCAGGAAGGCGCGACCGATCCGGTCGCGCAACTGACGGGCGCCGTGTGGCAGAAAACCAGTCCGGACAACAAGGCCGCCTTTCTTTTCGGGATGGATACGGCCATTGCCGTCGAGTATGCCGTTAACGGAAAGCTGACCGAATCCGCCGCCGCGAAGGGAAAGACGCCCGTTTCGACGCTGTCGCCCTTTGAAAAGGCCTGGGGGGCCGCTTTCAAGAACATGAGCCGTCGGCAGATCATTCAGGAAGTGGACGACTGGTACGCCAAGAATCCCGGAGAACTGGATCGTCCCGTCATGAACGTTCTCTGGTATCAGGTAATTCAGCCGCGCGTGGCTTCCCAGAAGTAAGCGCGCATTCTTTCCCCGTCTTTTCCGGGGCGGACTCTTTCCCCCGCCCGATGGAGATTTTCATTATGAAAAAGATGCTGAGTATCTGTCTTGTGACGCTGCTGTGCGCCGGCGCGCTCGGCTGCACGAACATGAGCAAAACCCAGCAGGGCGTCGCCAGCGGCGCGGCCATCGGCGCCCTAGGCGGCGCCGGTATTGCGACCATCTCCGGCGGATCGGCCGGATGGGGCGCTCTTGCCGGCGGCGCGGCTGGCGCGCTGGCCGGCGGCATCATCGGCAATTCGCAGGAAGGCCGTCACCATCGTTACTATCGCTAGGGCGTTAAAGCGTTTTACCTTTGGAAAAGGTAAAACGCGAGGCGGCGGCGCGCCGCCCGGAAATGCTCTAGTCTGACGGAGTCCCTGACAAGACGCCCGCGCCGGTCTGAAACGCAAGAGAATCGCGGCGCCTTCCCGAGGCCTCCGGGCGAGCGTTCTTGTTGAACGGCGACGTTCAATCTTGCAAGAGGGAAATCCCGCTCCGGGGATTTCCCTCTTTGTATCCCGGCGGCGCGATTGCTTTTTCCCGGGCCGCCAGAACTCGGATTTCCCCCTTTTCTCATGCCGCACGGTTTCCCCCTTTCCCGACGGCCGGCCGTGGTGCTGTCCTGCGTTTTTCTCCTCTGTCTTGTCTCGCTGCCGCTGTCCTGTCTTCCCGGCCCGGCCGGGCTGCCGCCGGAGGAGGTTCTCGCCGCCCTTGCGGCTCCTCTTGGTCTGGGCGTTTCCGTCGCCCCCGAAACTTCGCTTGTCGTAGTGCAGATACGGCTTTCCCGCGCCTGCATGGCCCTGCTGTGCGGCGGCGCGCTGGCGACTGCGGGCGTCGCCCTGCAAGGCGTTCTTCGCAATCCTCTGGCCGATCCCTTCACCCTCGGCATTTCCGCCGGGGCGTCGTGCGGCGCGAGCGTCGTCATCGCCTTTGGCGCGCCTCTTGCCCAGCTTCTCGGCGTCGGCGTCTCCGGTCTGATTTCCGGCGGGGCGCTGCTGGGGGCGCTGCTGGCCCTTGGCGGCGCGCTCTGGCTTGGCCGGAGCGGCGGCGGTTTCAGTCGCGAAAACATCATTCTCGGCGGTATTGCCGTCGCGGCCTTTCTTGGCGCCGTCGTGGCGCTGGTCAAAGCTTTGAACGAAGAATCCGTGACAAGCATCGTCTTCTGGATCATGGGCAGCCTGCAGGGGCGGGGATGGGATTCCATGCCGCTGCTGCTGGCGACCCTTCTGCCGGGATTGTGCTGCGTCGTCTGCTGCTGGCGGGCGCTGGACGTGCTCGGGCTCGGCGACGAACAGGCCGCGCAGACGGGGCTTGCCGTGGGGCGCGCGCGCCTTCTGCTGCTCTTTGGCGCAAGCTGCATGACGGCGGGCTGCGTGGCTGTGGCCGGGGTCATCGGCTTTGTGGGGCTTGTGGCGCCGCATGTGCTGCGTCTGCGCCTCGGCGTCGGGCACGGGCCGCTGCTGTTCGGCGCGTTTTTCGGCGGCGGGCTGCTGCTTCTCTGGGCGGACGTGGCGGCGCGCACCCTGCCCGGCGGCGGCATGGAAATTCCCGTGGGCGTGGTGACGGCCCTGCTCGGCGGCCCCTTCTTCGCCTTTCTCATCAAGCGCCGGGGATAGCGGCCCGGCCTCTCGCACGGCGGACTATGGCAAGCGATCAAGATGAAATCCTGCTGGACGCGGAAGACCTGCACGCCGCCTACGGCGCGCGCATGGCGCTGCGCGGCGTCAATCTGCGCGTGGCGCCCGGCGAGACGGTGGCGCTGCTGGGGCGCAACGGCAGCGGCAAGACGACCCTGCTGCGTCTTCTTTCGGGGCAGCTCGCGCCGGCGCGCGGGCGGGTGCGGCTTGGCGGCCGGGCGCTTGAGGGCCTGCGCCCTCGCGAACGCGCGTTGCGGGTGGCCGTCCTTCCGCAGCGGACGCTGTTTCCCTCCGGCATGCTCGCGCGGGATTTTGTGCTTTTGGGGCGATATTCCCGCCTGCCGTGGTGGGGAGCGTACAGCGCCGGGGACAGGGCCGCCGCGGACGCCGCGCTGGAGGAAGTAGGGGCGGCGTCGCTGGCGGAACGCGCCATGAACGAGCTTTCCGGGGGCGAGGTGCAGCGCGTGGCCCTGGCGAAGGCGCTGGCGCAGGAAACGCCGCTGCTGCTGCTGGACGAACTGTCGGCGGCTCTTGACGCGGCGCGCGCCGTGGCGCTCTTTGATGTGCTGGAGCGCCGTCGCCGTCGCGGCGCGGCCATTGTCGTTGCGATACATGATTGCAGTCTTGCCGCGCTCTATGCGACCCGTCTTCTGGGTATACGCGAGGGGCGCATCCTTTTTGACGGGCCGGTGTCCCGCGTCTTTACGGAGAAAAATCTTGGCGAACTTTACGGAATGCCCCTGCGCGTGGTTGCCCATCCTGACAACGGCATACCCCAGGCCCTTGTGGCGCGGACTGACGGCCCCCCTGCTGGCGCTGAGTCTGCTGCTTCCGGCCCCGGCCCCGGCGGCCGTCGCGGTTCAGGATTCCCGGGGGCATGAAATCGTGCTGGAACGTCCCGCGCGGCTTATTGTGCCGCTCTACGGCACGTTCAGCGGCGTCGCGCTTGCACTTGGCGCGGGAGAATGCCTTGCGGCCCGCACCGCCGCCGACAATGATCCGGCGCTCGCCTCCCTGCCGGTTGTGGGCACGCATATGTCGCCGAATATCGAAATGATCGCCGCGCTGCGACCGGATGTCGTCGTGCAGCTTGTGGGCCGCAGGGAAGCCGCGACCCAGTCCGACGCCCTGAGGGCGCTGGGCATTCCCGTGCTGGATCTGGAAGTCAATTCGTTTGACGATCTCTTTGCCGTCGCGCGCCTGCTGGGGCGGCTGCTGGACAGGAGCGACAGGGCCGAGGCGCTGTGCGCGCAATGGCAGGCCCGGCTTGACGCCGTTCGCGCGTCGCTGGCCCATGAGAAGCCTGTGCGCGTCTTTTACGAGGTGCGCTATCCGAATCTGCTGGCGGCGGGGCGCGACAGCATCGTGAACGATATCATCGAACGCGCCGGAGGGGTCAACGTCGTGACGCAGGCGCGCAAGCTCGTGCGCTTCAACGAGGAGGCTCTGCTTGCGGCGGCGCCCGATGTCTACATCCTGCAACGCGGCCCCATGAATCCCGCTCCAGAACCGCCGGAACGGCGTCCGCACTTTCAGGCGCTGCGCGCCGTGCGGCAGGGGCGCGTTCTGCTGGTTGACGAGGCTCGTTTCGCCCGGCCCGGCCCGGCGTCGATTGACGCCGTTGAAGAGCTGGCCCGTCTGCTGCACGGGGAAGGGGGCGACAGCTTCTGCTGCTCGTAGCAGACGTAGGCGGCCTGCACAATCTTGTCCGCAGGCTTCGACACGGCCAGCTTCACTTCGGCCGGGTCGTGGAGGAT
>CALUWU010000090.1 GCA_944324555.1 uncultured Desulfovibrio sp. | reverse complement strand
AGCAGAGGGGTTTCCCTTCCCTCCGAACAACAATCCCCCAGAAAGGCTGGGCCCTCTCGCGCTGGCAGCGACCGGATGGCGGCCGCAGGCCGTGCCCGTTGCGACGAAGGAAGCTACGGGCATCGACCGCAGCGCTGAGGGGTTTCCCTTCCCCCCAAAGAATATGAAGTCGCGTCTATTTCCGGGCCGGAGCGTCGTCCGCCGGGGATTCCTGATTCCGGCGGCCGCGCAGCGCCTGCCGGCCTTCCTGCACCAGCACCAGCGAGAGCGCCAGCAGGAGCAGGGCGATGACGACCTGCATGGCGGCCGCAAGGCCGCCCGTTCCGGCAAGGAGGGCGGCGCCCTGCGTCTTGACGGTCAGGAGCAGGGACGTCAGGGTGACGGCCAGCATGAAGTACATGGGCACAAGAAACATGGCGTTGCGGCGGGAAAGGTTTTGCAGCCAGGAAGCCACGGCCAGCAGGGCCAGCGCCGCCAGAAGCTGGTTTGCCGCGCCGAACAGGGGCCAGATCTTGGCGTAGCCGCCGAAACCGAGGCTCATGCCCAGCGCCACGGTGACGAGCGTCGCCACATATTTGTTGACGAGAACGGCGCGCCAGCCGCGCGCGTCGGCCGCGTTTTCCCCCGGCGCGAGCCAGAGTTCCTGGAACATGTAGCGACCAAGGCGGGTGGCGGTGTCCAGCGAGGTCAGGCAGAAGGTGGAAACGGCCAGAATGATCAGTCCGTAGGTGGTGCGGCGGGCTTCGGGGCCGTCCAGCCCGACGCAGGCGAGCATCTGCGAAAGGCCGTCGGCCAGCACCTGCGTGGGCGTCTGCGAGGTGAAGGCGTTCCCGTTGCGGGTAAAGATATAGCCGACGGCGATCAGGGCGGCGATACCGAGGGCGCTTTCGATGAGCATGGAGCCGAAGCCTACCAGCCGGGCGTCGCGTTCGCTGTCAAGCTGTTTTGACGTGGTGCCGGAGGCCACCAGCGAATGAAAGCCGGAAATGGCGCCGCAGGCGATGGTGACGAAGAGGGCGGGGAAAAGATATTGTCCGTTGACCTCGAAGCCCACAAAGGCGGGCAGCTCGATGACGGGCCGGGCGGCGATGATGCCCACCGCAGCCGCCAGCATCATGGCGTAAAGAAGGAAGGAACTCAGATAGTCGCGCGGCTGGAGCAGAATCCAGACGGGCGCGACGGAAGCGACAAGGATATAGCCGCCAAGCAGGAACATCCAGCCGTTGTAGCCGATGTGGATCGGGTAGCGCAGCCCTATGACGATGCTGCACACGATGCCCGCGACGCCGATCAGCGTCGCGCGCCCCAGCGGCATTTCCTGCCGGTAGACCAGCAGGCCGAAGACGACGGCCAGCAGCATGAAAAGCAGGGAGATTGTCGCCGTGGAGCCGTTGACGTCGTTGGGAACAAGGGCGCCCGCGGCGTCAGCGCTGAAGCCGTTGAATGTTCCGGCCACGATGGAGGCAAAGGCGCCGACGACGAGAACCAGCGTCAGAAAGGAAAAGATGGTGAACAGGCGTTTGGCGCGCCGGCCGATGCTGCCCGCGATGACTTCGCCGATGGACCGCCCCTTGCTGCGGAGGGAGGCGAACAGCGCGCCGAAATCGTGGACGCCGCCAAAGAAGATACCGCCGATCACGATCCAGAGGAAACAGGGCAGCCAGCCGAAGACGGCGGCCTGAATGGGGCCGTTGATGGGGCCGGCGCCGGCGATGGAGGAAAAGTGATGCCCGAGCACGACCGGAGCGCGGGAGGGCAGATAATCGACGCCGTCGCGAAATTCATGGGCGGGCGTCCGGCGGTCGGGGTCGACGCCCCAGACCTTTTCCAGCCATGCGCCGTAGACGAAGTAGCCCAGCGCCAGCATGGCAACCCCGCCGAGAAGGAGAAAGAGGGAATTCATGAGGCAAGCTCCTGCAAGGTAAGCAAGGGGGAAAGCGCGCGTCGCATCAGCGGAAGCAGCGCGTTCCGGGCGGAGGCGTTGCAGACCCAGTCGGCCCCGGCCGCGCCTTCTCCCGGCGCCGCAAGGCGGACGGCCAGCGTTCGCAGGCGCACCCAGCCGCGCAGACCCCAGAGAAAGCTTTTCGTAAAGCGCGTTCGCCGCACGGCGTCGGCCGCGTCGGGCCGCCAGCCGCCGCAGAGCAGGACGACGCTGATGTAGGACGCCATATGTTCGGCGTGGGGGCGAACGGCGTCGAGCCCCCGGGAAAGGGCGTTTTCCCGTATCGCGTCCCAGGCCGGCGCGTCAAGGAAGGGGGGCGTGTAGACGTAAATGTATTCGTGCGTTTCCGCCGCCCAGAGGGTGGCTTTTCTGATCAGCGCGTAGCCTTCGCTACGTTGATGGAAGACGGCGGACAGGCGCAGGGGAGGGCTTGCGTCGGCATGGCGAAAGACGTCGAAACTGGCCCTTTCGCAGACGTCCGCAAGGGCGGCAATGCAGGGGGCGATATGCTGTTCGTGCTGAACTGAGGGCTGCGTCGGCATGGGGCGTCCGGGAAAGAGCGACCAGAACGGACGGTTTCGCCGCGCGAAGCGGCGTCCGAAGCAAATAAAAATCTCCTCAAACCACACGGCCTGCCGTTTCGCGGAAAAAAGCGGTTTTTCCGCTCGTTTCTGGCCGGGCGGCGCGCCGCCGCCTCGCGTTAACGCTCTAGGGTCAGGACTCATTACGGTTTTCTTGAGGGGGAAGAAACCCCTTTGCTCTGCTGTCGATGCCCGTAAGGCTCCTGCGTCGCCTAACGGGCACGGCCTGCGGCCGCCCGTCGGGTCGCTGCTTGCGGCAA
>CALUWU010000089.1 GCA_944324555.1 uncultured Desulfovibrio sp. | reverse complement strand
AAAAAGGTGAAACGCGAGGCGGCGAGACAGCGCCGCCCGGCCCAAAGTGAGCGGAAAAACCGCGTTTTTTCCGCGAAACGACAGGCCGTATGGTTTGAAATGCGGAGCATTTCAAACTGAAAATGCTTTAATGCTGCTCGGGGGGAAGGGAAACCCCTCTGCTAACGCGAGAGGGGTTTCCCTTCCCCCCGGACCCCCCATCCCTTCCCCAGCGCGTTGTTATCAGGAGGATGAAGTTTTCGAGGACGCAATCGCTTTTCCCGCAGTAACCGTCCCCCGAATCGCGACGGCAAGAAACGCCGGCGTGTTTTTTCAGGCTGGCGGGGCGCGACGGGGGCGGGGGGACCATTCGTCTCCCTTCCGGTAGCGTTCCCTGTAACGGAAGACGCCTTCTTTGCCTGCCGCAAAGAATGGCGGGTTTTGGGGAAGATGGGGGGAGGGGGAAGAGACCGTAATGAGTCTGACCCTAACCGATGCCTTTGCCCTGCAACCAGAGTTGCCAGACGAGCAGATTCCAGAGGGGGCGGCGGAGGTCGGCGGCGCCGGAGAGGTGGCGGCGCATGAGGGTCTGGACGGCGCGCGGATTGAAGATACCCTGACGCTGGAGGCGGTCGGCGGCAAGCATGTCTTCCATGAGCGGGCGGAGGCGGCCGCGCAGCCAGGCGGCCACGGGAATCTGGAAACCGCGCTTGCCCCGGCGCAGGATTTCCGGGGGGAGCATGTCCGCGAAGGCTTCCTTGAGCAGGTATTTGCGCCGGAAGCCGCGCAGGCGGGCGCGCACGGGCAGGCGCGCCGTAAATTCGGCGAGCGCCGTGTCGAGGAAGGGGGCGCGCGCTTCGAGCGAGTGGAGCATGGCGCAGCGATCCACCTTGACGAGGATATCGTCGAGCATGAACCCGCGCGCGTAGACGTAAAAGGCGCGGGCCAGAGGGGTCGCGGGAGCGGGCCAGTGGTTGAAGCTTTGCAGGGTGGGTTCAAAGAGCCGTTCCGGCTGGAGCAGGGCGCGATCGGGGCGGGCAAGGATCAGGGCCTGAAGATCGGGCGTCAGCGAGGCGAGCATGGTCTGGACGCGTTGCCATGCCGGGCTGTGCGCGCCGTGCAGGAAGGTTTGCACGGCCAGGCGCGGATTGATGTATCCCGCGCTTGCGGGCAGGCGGCGGCAGAGGGGTTCAATGACGCCGCGCCGCAGCCAGACGGGCAGACGGTTGTAGCGCTCGGCGAGATCAAAACCAATGTAGTGCTCGTAGCCGGCCCAGAGTTCGTCGGCGCCGTCGCCGCCAAGGGCCACGGTCACATGGCGGCGGGCCAGACGGGCGAGCAGCCATGTGGGCGCCGTCGAGGGATCGGCCAGAGGCACGTCCATGCGCTTGACGAGATCCGGCAGGATGTCGGCGCAGTCCTCGGCGGCCAGAATCTCCTCATGGTGTTCCGTGCCGAAGCGGCGGGCGACGAGCCGGGCGAAGCGGCTTTCGTCGTAGCTGGCCTCGCGGAAGCCGATGGAGAAGGTCTTGACCGGCCTGTCCGAATGGCGGGCCATGCAGCCCGCGACGATGCTGCTGTCGATGCCGCCGGAGAGAAAGACGCCGAGCGGCACGTCGCTGATCATCCGGCGGCGAACGGCGGCGTGCATGAGCGAGCGCAGGGTTTCGCGGAGTTCGTCCTCGGAACGCCGTTCCTCCTCGTCGGGCATGGGAAGGTCCCAGTAGCGGCCGGTCTTCGGTTCGCCGTTTTCCAGCAGCAGCCAGTGGGCCGGAGAAAGGGAGAAAACGTCGGCGTAGGGGGTTTCCGGCGTGGGGACGTAGTCGTAGGCCATGAAGCGGGGCAGCGCCCGGGGCGAGAGACGCAGTTGCAGGGAGGGAACGTGGGCGAGGGCGTGCAGTTCCGAGGCGAAAACAAAGAGGTCGCGGGTTCTGGCGTAGAAGAAGGGCTTCTTGCCGAAGCGATCCCGGGCGCAGAAGAGGCGGCGGCGCGGCGCGTCCCAGAGGGCAAAGGAAAACATGCCGTCGAGCCGGGAAAGGCAGTCCGTTTCCCAGCGGGCGTAGGCCGCCAGCAGCACCTCGGTATCGGAGGAGGTCTGGAAACGGAAACCGTCCTGTTCCAGCCGGGAGCGCAGTTCCCGGTAATTGTAGATCTCGCCGTTGAAGGTCAGGACGCGCCGTCCGTCGCACATGGGTTGCGCGCCGCCCTCAAGGTCGATGATGGAAAGACGGCGATGGCCGAGGCAGGCCGGGCCGTCAAGGCGCACGCCTTCGCCGTCGGGGCCGCGATGGGCCATGACGTCGAGCATGGCGCGCACATGGGCGGCGGCGTCTTCGGGCAGGGAGACGTTGTCGCCGGCGCGGAGCAGGACAAGACCGGCTATGCCGCACATCAGTCCTTTCTCCTCTGGCGACGGCGGGCGTCGGCTTCCATAAACAGATCGGCAAGCCGGCGGGTATTGGCTTCAGGCGAGAACATGTCGCGGGCAAGGCGGAATCCGGCGGCGGCCAGACGGCGGGCCTCGTCGGGGGAGGCAAGCAGACGGCGCACGGCGGCGGCCAGCGCGGCGGGATCGCCCGGAGGCACGGCCAGGCCGGTTTCTTCGTGGCGGACGATTTCCGGCAGGGCGTTGACCGTGGTGGCGACGACGGGCAGGCCGAAGGAGAGGGCTTCGACGACGGTATTGGGAATGCCGTCGCGCATGCCGGAGGCGGGATCAACGACGCAGGGCGCGAGAAAGATGTCCTGCGAACGCAGGAGGGCGGGAAGCTCGTCGTGAGAGACGAGCCCCGGCATGGAGACGAGGTGTTCCAGACCCAGTTCCGCGCGCAGGGCAAGGAGAACGTCGCCCATGTTGCCGAGGCCGAGGCTTCGGCCGCCGCCGCCCGCCAGCGTGAGACGGAAGGAGACGCCCTGATCCCGCAGCAGGGCGCAGGCGCGGAGAAGGACGTCGAAGCCCTTGGTAACGTCGAAGCGGCCGAGGGCGAAGAGGCGGACGGGATCGTGAAAGCCCGTGAAGACCGGGGCGTCGACGGCGGGAAGGGTCAGGCTGTTGTAGACAAGGGCCGTCTTTCCTTCGGCCTCGGCGCCGGGCAGGGCTTCGATGCGCGCCTTGTCGGCGGCGTTGTTGGCGCGGATGAAGAGGGCGCGCCGGAGCTTGAAGGTCAGATCCGGGTCCGCGGGTTCAAGGTTGTCGCCGCGGGCGGAGGTCGCAAAGGGAATGCCGCTGAAGGCGGAGGCGACGAGCGCGGCGGTCGCCGTGCCGCGCGGCCAGGGGGCGTAGATGATATCTATGCCTTCTTCCCGGAAGCGGAAAGCCAGATGGCAGCCCGCAAGGAAGGCCCAGAGATTTTCCCCGAGCATTTCCCAGGAGGGCCAGCGGCGGCAGAGGCAGTCGCGGAACAGGGCGAGGAAGCGGCGGGGGCTGCGGAAGCACTGGCGCGCGGCGTCGCGCAGCAGCAGGGGCAGGGCGCGCGCGCCGAGCGTCCGCGTCCGGGGCGCGGCCGCGCGCATGGCTCTGGAGCAGCGTTGCAGGCGGCGGCCGTAGAGACTGTGGATCTCGAGCGGCAGATGGGCGCGCAGGCCTTCCAGCTCCTGAAAGATGAAGGGCTGGGTAAAGAGAGGGTACCAGAGGAGGACGCAAGCCGCGTGAGGCCGGCCCGGGGGGAGGGTCAGCGCCATGTCCAGTCTCCTTCAAGGGGCGGCGCGGGCCGGGGCGCGCAGCGCTCGGGCACGTCCCGCATGGAAAGGTAAACGACGGGGCGGCGCGATTCCAGCCAGTCCAGCCAGCGGGAGATCTTGTCGAGCAGACGGCGCGCGGCGGCCTCGTCGGGGATATGGGGGGTGCCGCCGGGCATCATTTCCGAGGAATGCCAGGTCAGGGAGAGCAGACGCGCGCCCCGGAGGCACAGGTTTTGCGCGGCAAGGCGCATGAGCGCGAGCGGATGCTCCACCGGAAGCAGGGCCAGCGCGCCCCACTGATGAAAGCCGGCCCGGAGGCTGCGGCGCAGGGCGGGGGGCGGGAGCCTTGTGGCGGCGGCCAGCCCCGGCAGCAGGGGAGCGACGGAAAGGGGGACTTCCAGCAGGGAGCCGAAGGGCGTGGCGATGGTATAGGGGTGGAACGGAGCGTTGAAATGATCCGGGCGGACGGCGAGGCCGTCCGGGCCGACGCGCTTGCCGTGCAGGGGGCGGACGGAGGCGTCGACGCGTATTCCGGCTCTGGCCAGCAGGGGCCAGAGATCTGGCCCGGCGTCCCAGCGGCCCATGCGGAAACTGACCACGGGATCGGCGGAAAAGGCATGGGCGGCGTCCAGCAGGACGCGGAGCTTTGCGTCGAGCTGGGAGGGGGACAGGGCCGCGGCGGGGACGCTCCCGAGGCTGTCCGGGGTATCCGGTTCCAGCGGCGGAGTGTTCCAGTGATGGAGATGGGCGCCGATTTCTGCGCCGTCCGCCTGAAGGGCGGCGAGGATCTCGCGCGAGGGCTCGTCGACGAGCGCGCTGTAGGCGCAGAAGAGCGTGGGGCGCACGCCGCGTTCCATGAGAGGGCGCAGCAGCGACAGCCGGGCGGTATTGCGGACGGAGGGGCGGCGGCAGGCGTAGCGTCCGCCGAAAAGGCCTTCTTCCTCCACGTCGATGCCGACGACGACGAACAGCGGATCAGACATGCGAAGCGCGCTCCTTGCGGGCCTGCGCGCAGGCGTCGCGATAGAGGTCGCGCAGTTGCAGGGTATTGGCCCTGCTGTCGAACATGCGGAGCACGAGATCGCGGCCTCTGGCGGCCATGCGGAGGGCTTCGTCCCTGTCCGCCAGCAGGCGGCGCACGCCGTCGGCCAGCGCGCGGGGATCGCGCTGGGGCGCGAGCAGACCGGTTTCGCCGTCGCGGACGACCTCCTTTATGCCGCAGACGTCGGTGGCGATGACGGGCATGCGGCAGGAGAGGGCTTCCATGATGACGTTGGGGATGCCGTCGCGGTCGCCGCTGGCGGTCTGCACGCTGGGCATGAGGAAAATGTCGTGGCTGCGCATGAGCGCCTGAACCCTGTCGTGCGGCAGGAAGCCGGGCATGTCCACGACGCTTTCGATGCCGAGGCGGCGGCAGAGGCGCTTCAGGGAGAGGCGGAGGCGGCCGTCCCCGACCAGCGTGAGGCGGACGGGCACGTTTTCGCGCCGCAGGCGCGCCACGGCGGCAAGCAGGTCGTCAAAACCCTTCTTGGGCACGAAGCGGCCGATGGAGAGGAGCTGATAGTCCGGCATGAAGGAGGCGAGGCTGGGGGCTGCGCCGCCGAGGGTCAGGCCGTTGTAGACGACGTGAACCTTGTCCTGCTGATCGGCCGGGCAGAAGCCGCGCAGATAGACGCCGTTGGCCCGGTTGTTGGTGCGGATGAACAGGGCGTCGCGGGCCTTGAGGGGCAGGATGCCGTCCTGCGGGTAGATGTCGTTGGCGCGCCCGGTGAAGGAGAAGGGGACGCCCGTCAGGCGGGAGGCGACCCAGGCGGCGGTGGCCGGACCGTTGCCCCAGGCGGCGTGCAGCAGCTCTATGCCGTCGCGCTGGATTTCTTCGGCCAGAAGAAAGCCGTAGAAGAAGCAGACGATGGCTTCCAGGCGCGTTTCCCAGCCGCGCAGGCGGTGGAAAAGGGCGTCGCGCATGAGGCGGGCCGTCAGGCGCGGGCGGGAAAGCAGGGAGCGGCAGAAGGCGACGAGGGCGCGGCCGGCGGCGCGGACGCCGAAATGGCGCACGGGCAGGGTCGTGGAGCGCATGGCGTCGCTGCATCCCCGGAGCCGGGAGGCGTACATGGTATAGACGCGCACGGGCAGGCCGGCTTCGGCGAGGCGGCGCACTTCATGAAATATGAAGGTTTCCGAGGCGAGGGGAAACCAGAGCAGCACGTATCCGGTATGCGGCAGGGGCGCATCCGGTGCTGGCGGAAAGAGCGGAGAAGTCGGCCGGACGTCGCTGTCGTGCATCGCTTGTGTCCTTGCGGGCTGGAATCTTGCTCCCGAGAGGCGGGAGGAGCCCGGGGGTCGCGCCGGCGCGGCAGGGAAGACCGCGAGACGCGCCCCGGAGGGAGAAAAGCTCCCGGCGGGGCCGGGAGCCATGCGGTCTGGAGGGGGGTTAGTCCGCGTCGTCCTGATGTTCGCGGCGATAATTTTCCACGATTTCCCGGGCGCGGGGCAGTTCTTCGGCAACGGCGTCCAGCGTGCGCCGGATGAGGTCTTCGGTATGGGCGGCCGAGAGGAAGAAGCGCAGGCGGGCCTGCCCTTCCTTGACGGCGGGGAAGGTGATGGGCATGACGTAGATGCCGCGCCGGAAGAGGGCGTTGGCGAGGAAGCCCGCGATCATGGAGTCGCCCACCATGACGGGCACGATGGCGTAGCCCTGGGCCGCGCCGGTATCCAGTCCCTTTTCCTGGGCGTACTGGAGGAAGAACTGGCTGATGCGCTGGATCTTGTGGACGCGTTCGGGCTCGCGCCGCAGCAGTTCCAGGGCCTTGGCGCAGGCGGCGGCCACGATGGGGGGCATGCCCACGCTGAAGACGAAGCCCGGGGAACCGTACTTGAGAAATTCCACGAGATCATGCCGCCCGGCGATGAAGCCGCCGCAGCCGCAGAGGGTCTTGCTCAGGGTGCTCATCCACATGTCGACGTCGTCGGGATTGACGTCGAAGTATTCGCGCACGCCGCGTCCGGTGGCGCCGAGCACGCCGAGGGAGTGCGCCTCGTCCACCATGAGCATGCAGTCGAATTCCTTCTTGAGCCGGATCAGCCGGGGCAGGTCGGGGATGTTGCCGTCCATGCTGAAGAGGCCTTCGGTGACGATGACGGCGCGACGATGATGGGAGCGGTGCTCGCGCAGCATCTTTTCCAGGGCGTCGCAGTCGTTGTGCGCGTAGGAATAGCGTTCCGCGCCGGAGAGTCTGGCGCCCTGCATGAGGGAGTTGTGGGCCAGGCCGTCGTAGAAAATGGCGTCGCGCGTGCCGAAGAGAAAGCCGAGGGTGGAGACGTTGGTCGCATGGCCGCTGACATAGGCTATGGCGTCTTCCACTTCATAGAAATCGGCGATGGCGCGCTCCAGGATGCGGTGAGGCGGACGTTCGCCGCCGACAAGCCGGCTGGCGCCTGCGGAGGTGCCGAAACGCAGGGCGGCGTCGTTTACGGCTGCGGTGATTTCGGGATGGGTGTTGAGATCAAGGTAGTCGTAGGTGGAAAAGTTGATGTATTCCTTGCCGCCAATTCTGGTAGTGGCCTTGGCCGCCCCGTCGTGGCACAAGAAAAGCGGGTTTTCCATGCCCATTTTCGCGCCCATTTCCACAAGCCGTTCGAAAGACAGTTTCGAGCGCATGCGGAGAAAGCTCTGCGCGCCCTGCCCGGCGGAGGCGTGCTCCGCGTTCGGTGCGGCCTGTTCGGAAGGGTTTTTCTTCATGCCAACCTCGCGAAAGATAATAGGAAAAACACGACGCTCCCGCTTCGGCGTCCGCAGGAGCGGCCAAAGCGGGGATGGTTGCGTTTTTGTAACAATCCAAGATAGCAGAGGCGGGGGGTTATGGCAAGTCTCGGCTGGAAGCCCGCCGCCCCGCGCTGGACAAGAGAAAATCGCTTGTATAAAATGGCATGTCCTTAATCCTTGCCCAAACGCGGGGGAGGCTTCGGCATCCCCCCTTTTGCCGCGTCGTTTCCGGCGCGCCGCGCGCTCCCTCCCTTCTTAGAGCGTTTTAGCTTTGAAAAAGGTAAAACGCGAGGCGGCGGCACAGCGCCGCCCGGCCCAAAGTGAGCGGAAAAACCGCGTTTTTCCGCGAAACGACAGGCCGTATGGTTTGAAATGCGAAGCATTTCAAACTGAAAATGCT
>CALUWU010000088.1 GCA_944324555.1 uncultured Desulfovibrio sp. | reverse complement strand
TGTCGATGCCCGTAGCTTCCTTCGTCGCAACGGGCACGGCCTGCGGCCGCCATCCGGTCGCTGCCAGCGCGAGAGGGGTTTCCCTTCCCCCCAAGCCCCCCATCCCTTCCCCAGCGCGCTTTTTCAGGCAAAGCCGGGCGACAAAAAAAGAGGAAGCCCCCGCGCGCGAGGGCTTCCCCATATCGGAATCTTTCTTCAGGGCGGAACCTAACGGCCTTCCCCGGAATCTTCCTTTGCAGGCCCGGAGAAGATCGAGGCGACAATGCCGATGGTCAGGATGCCCAGCACGACAATCAGCGACAGATGCGGCGACAGCTCGAAACCGACGCCGAAGATGTGCTTCACGGCCGACAGCAGCAGCTTGAAGGCGATGAAGAACAGCAGGACGATAACGGCCTTTTCCAGATGCACCAGATAGCGGCGCAGGGCTTCCAGCACGAAATAGAGACTCCGCAGGCCGAGAATGGCGAAGATCATGGCGGAATAGATGATCAGCGGCTCGCGGCTCACGGCGATGACGGCGGGCACCGAGTCAAAGGCGAACATGACGTCGCTCACCTCGATGACGGCCAGACAGATGAACAGCGGCGTCGCCACATAGGCGGCCTTCTTGCCCAGACCTTCCACCGTCACGCCCAGACGGGACGCCTCTTCCTCGGCGCGCTTCCGGGAGATGAAGAAATCATGCCCGTGCAGACGCGGCCAGACGGGGAAGATGCGACGCACGCCGCGGCAGGCCACATGGGAGGAATAGTCCTCGATTTCCTCTTCCTTGTCGCCCTTTCTCAGCATCATGACGGCCGTGTAGGCGACCATCGCGGCAAAGACCAGCTCCACGAAGGGGCCGAACGACATCAGGCCCGCGCCGATAGCCACAAAAATCGCGCGGAAGACAATGGCCCCCACAACGCCCCAGTACAGCACGCGATGCCGGAATTCGTTGGGGATGGAAAACCAGGAAAACACGGCCATGATCACGAACAGGTTGTCTACCGACAGAACCTTTTCCAGCACATAGCCGGTAAAGTAGAGGCTGGCCATCTCCGAGCCGTGATGCATGTAGAGATACCCGCCGAACGCCACGGATATGGCTATCCAGAAAATCGACCAGAGGCAGGCGCTTCGGAGGCTGATATCCTCATCTTTCTTGTGCGCGAACAGATCCAGAAAAAGCGATCCCGCGACGGTGAGAACAAAGATGACGACCGTTTCTGTAGGAAACCCAAGATGTTCCACTGTTACTCCACCATTTATGTTTTTTTGACGGCGCGGCGCGTCTTCCGTCCGCCGCGATCATGTTTCAGGCTGTCGCGGGAGGGGGCCGCCCCTCGCGTCTCGCCACCTTTGGAGGGCGCTTGCCGCATGACCTGCGCCCCCTTTGAAAAAGCGCGTTGGGGGAAGGAAACGCCCCTTGCGCGCTAGCCGCGACCGAATGGCGGCCGCAGGCCGTGCCCGTTGCGACGAAGGAAGCTACGGGCATCGACAGCAGAGATAAGGGGGTTTCCTTCCCCCCGGAAACACGCTCTAGCAGTCGAAATCGGCGGCGGGCACGTTCAGCTCGGCGCACAGCTCCCGCACGGCCTTCCGTTCGCTTTCCTCAAACACGCCGTCGCTCATGGCGATGAGAATGGCCACGCGCACCACAAGACGCGCCTGATCATCCTTGCCGCGCAGCTTGCCGACCTTCTTCATGGCCTCGGCCTTGCCGATGCCGGGATCAAAATCATACATGTCGGCAATGGCCTTGAAGGAAGCGACCACCTCCGCCGTGGAAAAGCACTTCAGCTCTTCGGAAATGCTGACGTAATCGTAGAGCTTCTTCTTTTCTTCCGAACTGATTTCACCGTCGGCCGCGGCGATGACCACGGCGGCGGCGACCACGCCGTCAAGAAAGGTTCTGTTGCGAAAACGGCCCACTTCAAGCGTCAGCTTGTCGCGGCCCTCCTGCAACTTTTCCTTCAGCGTATCCAGAAAACCCATTGCATGCTCCTTGAATGTCTGCGAACCGGATTCGCCGGGGCGGGACGCCGCCCGGAAAATCCGATTGTTCCGCTCTTTACGGCAGGGAACGTCAGCAAAGCGTGAGGACGCGCCGGCGCGCCGTTCCCGCCGCCTTCCGGCCGTCCGCGCGGACGGCGCGACGCCTCCGCTCATGCAGGAATAACGCCGTTCTCCGTCTTGTCCAGACATTGTCGCAGAATTGTCACAGAACGGCCGGCGCGACGGCCCCTATTCCGCCCGCAGGCGCTCCGTGATGGTTTCAAACTCCCGCCGCATCTGCTCGTCGTACAGCAGGGACAGGGACGGCGGCTGAAACTTGAATATCTCCGAAAAGTCCGCCTCCGAACGCTTCATGAGCGCCAGAAGTTCCGAACCGGCGCGCACCGTGCGATAGGTGTTGACGGCCACCTCGGCCGAGAGCCTCGCCTCCTCGAGAAGCGCGCGCAGATGCGCCTTCTGCCGCTCAAGGTAGCGCCGGTACAGGTTCGCGGCGTCCAGCGTGCGCTGGTTGGCGGGAATGTTGGCCGCCAGAATCCTCTTGTCGTCTTCGCCGGCCCGGGCCATCATCGCCCTGGCGTCGGCAAGCAGCTTTTCCGCCTCGGCGCGGATGCCGTCCAGACGCTTCAGATAGCTTTCGTCAATATGGCGCAGGGCCAGCTCGACGGCATAGGCGTAAACCTTGCGGCACATCATGTAAACGCCGGTATAGCTCTGCGCCAGCTCGACGCTTGCCCCCGGCTGCGAAAGCTGGCGTTCAATGGCCGCCTGCACGGCCTTGATGTTTTCCGCAACGGCCATTACCGACGCCGTATCGGCGCCGTCCACGGCCCCGAGCATGGCGTCGACCTGCTCCCGGCTGACGGGCAGCCCCCGGGACTGAAGCGCGGCGTGAATCGATTCCCGCAGCCGCGCGGCGCGTTCCTCGTTGTCGGCGATTTCCTGCCGCAGGCGAACCACGTCTTCGCGAATGCTCTGCTGCGTGTCCGTCAGGGGATTCCACGAGGACGAGGGCGCGGAAACGGCCTTCTTTTGCAGTTCCGCAATGGCCGCGCGCTTTCCGGCGCTGGATCGCCGCAGCGCGTCCAGCTCGTGGACGCTCTCCGTAACGGTCGAATCCGCCATGACTTCAAAGCATTCTTCCAGCAGACGGGTAAAGGCGGGATCGCGAAACGTCAGGATTTCTCCCCAGGAACGCTCCTCCACATCCTTGCCGGAGGCGACGATATCCGCCCCCTTGCTCATGAGCGGCACGGCGTCGTCCCAGACTTCCTGAAAACTTCTGGCGGCGGGCGCCGGCGTCGCGCTCCAGAGAAGCGCGAGCAGCACGGCGCAAAGAGGGAACAGGGCCTTGAGCATGGTTCCTCCATCAAAAAAAGAACGAGAGGCCTACGTTGTAGCCTACTCGACCGGCGTCCGCAAATGTGCCATGCTGGTTCCGGGTTCCCCCATGCAAGGAGGCTTTATGTCCGAAACCAGAACGGAACACGATTTTCTTGGCGAAATGGAGATTCCCGCAGGCATCTACTACGGTATCCAGACCTGCCGCGCCGTGGAGAACTTCCGCATTTCCGGCATCGCCATTTCCTCGCAGACCAAGTTCATTCAGGCGCTGGCCTGCGTGAAGAAGGCCGCCGCCCTGGCCAACTGCGAGCTGGGCGTGCTGGACAAGGCTAAGTGCGACGCCATCTGTCAGGCCTGCAACGAAATCGTCGCGGGCAAGTTCGACGATCAGTTCCCCGTGGACGTCTTTCAGGGCGGCGCGGGCACCTCCTGCAACATGAACATCAACGAGGTGGTGGCCAACCGCGCCCTGGAAATCATGGGGCGCAAGAAAGGCGAATATCAATACTGCCACCCCAACAACGACGTGAACTGCTCGCAGTCCACCAACGACGCCTACCCCACGGCCATACGGCTGGCGCTCTACACCAAGATAACCCAGCTTATCGGCGATATGGACTACCTGCGGGCCGCCCTGGCGGAAAAGGCCGAGGAATTCAAGGATATCGTCAAGATGGGCCGCACCCAGCTTCAGGACGCCGTGCCCATGACCCTCGGCATGGAGTTTGCCGCCTATGCCGAAACGCTTTCCGAAGACATGATGCGCATGGGCGAGGCGCGCAACCTCATCGCGGAAATCAACATGGGCGCCACCGCCATCGGCACGGGCATCAACAGCCCGGTCGGCTATGCGGAACTGGTGACGCGCCGCCTGCGCGAAGTTTCCGGCGTGCCCGTCGTCATGGCCGGGAACATGGTGGAAGCCACCTGGGACACCGGCGGCTACGTCCAGCTTTCCGGCGTGCTGAAGCGCTGCGCCGCCAAGATTTCCAAAATCTGCAACGACCTGCGCCTGCTCTCCTCCGGCCCGCGCTGCGGCCTCAATGAAATCAACCTGCCGCCCCGCCAGCCGGGTTCCTCCATCATGCCCGGCAAGGTCAATCCCGTCATGCCGGAAGTCATGAACCAGATATGCTACGACATCATCGGCAAGGACGTTACCGTTACCCTGGCCGCCGAGGCCGGACAGCTTGAACTCAACGTCATGGAACCCGTCATCGCCTACGCCCTGTTCGCGGGCATACAGCGCCTCGGGGCCGGCTGTCGCTCGCTCGTGGATTTCTGCATTCGCGGCATCACGGCCAACAGCGAACGCTGCAAGGACATGGTGCGCCATTCCATCGGCATCGTGACGGCGCTCAATCCCCGCCTCGGCTACGAAACGGCGGCCTCCATCGCGCGCGAAGCCCTGAGCAGCAACGCGTCCGTTTACGATATCGTCCTTGCGCGCGGCCTCATGACCCGGGAAGAGCTGGAAGAGCTGCTGGAGCCGGAACACATGATGGCCCCCACCGAGCGCATGGGACGGAAGCAGGCGTAACGCCGCCCCTTCCGAAAAACGATCTTCCGCTGCCCCGAAAAGGAGAGGGGAAGCCGCCGGGCTTCCCCTCTCCTTCCTTTTCGCGCCGCCTTACGCCTCCCCGGAACGGGGCAGCAGGACGCGGACCCTCAGCCCCTCGTCCGTCCGCGACACGGAGGCGTCGCCCCCGTGACGCCGCGCGATTTTTCGGACCAGCGTCAGCCCGAGGCCGGCCCCCGAAGCCTCGTCGACGCCCTCTCCCCGGAAAAACGGCTCGAACAGATGTTCCAGAACGTCGTCGTCCAGCCCCGGATGACTGTTTTCGACCGTCAGGCAAATCCGGTCTTCCTGCCTGTCCAGCGCAAGCAGCACGCGGCCGTTCCTGTCCGTATACTTCACGGCGTTATCAAGCAGGTTTGAAATGACAAGGGAAAGGAGCGACGCATCCCCCTGAACGTAGAGGGAAGGCTGAATGTCCAGATTCAGCGTCAGGGCCTTTTCCGCAAAGAGGCGCTCGTAGCGCAGGGCAATGTCCATGCAGAGCGAAGAAAAGTCCACGGAAACAGGTTCCGTCATCGTCTCCTGAAAGTCCAGCCTGCTGTTCAGCAGCGAGGAACCGACGAGCTTTTCCATGTGTTCAAGCTCCTGCAACAGGTAGCCAAGATGCACGCAGGCCAGCGGCGCGCCCTTCGCGTCGTAGACAAGATTCGGATTCCTGCCGCCCTCCCGCTCCTGCGTCAGGGTTTCCAGACCTTCCTGAATAATGGCCGCCGAAATGCTCATGCGCGCCAGCGGAGAACGCATCTCGTGGGAGACGTCGGCGACGAGCTTCCGCATGCTCTTGATGTTGTTGAGCATCGTTCGCGCCATGCTGTTGACGGCCCTTGCGACCTGCGCCACTTCCTCCGGCCCCTGCTCGCCGACGCAGGTTTCAAGATTGCCCTCCGCTATCCGCAGCGTCTCCAGACGCAGCCGGCGCAGGGGACGGGCTATGCGCCACGTGATCCACAGGCTCAGGGTGCTGCCGATGATGACCACGGTTATGATGTTCTGGAAAAACAGCATGTAAATGGGCGGCTGTGGTTCGTCGAGGCTGAGGCAGACGACGGCGTCCCGTTCGCGGATCTTCAGGGGAACCATCGCAAGATAGGAACCGCTATCGGCGTCCCGCAGGATGGAAACGCGGTCGTCTATGGTAAGATCTTCCAGAGCGGGACGCGACGCGGGAGAAAAATGGGGATCGGGCGCGCCGAACGCCGCCGTTCCGTCGGGATATTCAAGCCACATCCTTTTCTGCGACTTCCCGAAAAAGTTGGCGAGGGTTTCAAAGGCCTCCAGATTCTTTCCGTCCATGACCGACGCCATATGCACGCCCAGTTCCGTCAGGAAACGCACATGCATTTCCCTGTGGGCCGTGACATGGAAAAGGATGGAGCTGACAAAATGCGAGATCAGAACCAGAAACAGCGCATAGGTGAAGACGCGCTGCCACAGATGAGGAAGAATACGCACCGCGCCCCCCTACTGTTCGCGGGGGCCTGCTTCCCCGTCGCTGACCCAGCGGTACCCGGCCCCCCAGACCGTATGGATGGGGGATTCGTCGCAGATTTTCCGCAGCATGGTACGCGCGCGGCTGATATAGACGTCGATATTTCTATCGTTGCAATAATAATTTTCCCCGAATGCCAGCGTCTGAATCCTGTCGCGCGACAGGATTTCATCGGGCTTGCTCATGAACGCCCGGATAATGCGAAATTCCGTCGTCGTCAGCTGCACGCTTTTATCCTCCCGATGCAGTCGCTGCCGCTTCAGGTCCAGCCGGATGGACCCTGCCGTCAGCATGTCGGGGGACTGCTCCTGCGAAGAGGCGTCGGCCTGCGCCGTCGCCCGACGCAGCACCGCCTTGATGCGCGCCAGAAGCTCCCGGGGATTGAACGGCTTGGAAAGGTAGTCGTCCGCGCCCATTTCCAGACCGACAATGCGATCCGTATCGTTGCCGCGCGCCGTCAGCATGATGACCGGAACGTCGGAAACCCCGCGCAGCCGCCGCAGTATGACGAAACCGTCGTCGCCGGGCAGCATGACGTCCAGAAGCACGATATCCGGTCGCGCCTCCCGTACCGTCTTGTCTATTCCCCCCCCGTCGCGCATGGATGTCACGCGGCAGCCGTAGGGCTCCAGAAAATCCCGCACATTGGTTTGCAATCTGAGATCGTCGTCGACCAGCAATATATGAATGGCAACCTTTTCCCGCTCTACAGACATGAAAGGAACCTCCGCAGAATTGCCGTATCGCGGGCCATGTTCCGGCCCGCGCCGTCGCGGAAAGGCCGGTCGTTCCGCGCCTTCGCCCATGAAAAAACCGTTCCTCCGCGCCCGTTCAGGCTATCAGAACGAAGGAGCGGGGCGTAGCCGTTGTCATATATTGATACATTTCCCCGCGCCGCGAACAATGCGCCGGAATCGCGCCGCATGTTGCAGCTGTCGGAATTTGATACCTTTTATTACGCCGCTGTAATACTTTTTCGGGCTGCGAGGAGTACAAGGGTTCCATGAAGAGCGGACAGGGAACGTCCGCTCCCGTCGATGTCCATTGAAAAGGAGAAAACACAATGGCCAGAAATCCGATGACGTCCGTTGTGAATCTGCCTGTCGTGAAGCGGCTGCTCATGAGCATCAGCATCCCCCAGGAAACCGCCGACCGTTTCGGCGTGTCGCCGGCGCAGCTGGAAACCTGGCTTCACTCTCTTGCCGGTCAGCTGGACGCCCTCTCCCCCGCGTTCGCCGCCGGCGAAGACTACGCGACGCCCTCCTGCCGCGCCACGCTGACCGCCGAGGAACTGCGGTTCCTGCTGAACGGCTAGGACCTGTTAACACTATTCGTATTTTCTGGGGGGAAGGGAAACCCCTCTGCTAGCGCGAGAGGGGTTTCCCTTCCCCCCAGCCCCCCATCCCTTCCCCAGCGCGCTTTTTCAGATGGGTACGGGCGGCGGCAAGAATTTACAGCAAGATTCTATTTAATTGAAATAGCTTGCAAATTTGTGTTAACAGCCCTTGGAGGCGGAACGCCGGAATCCGCTGTCCTCCCCGGCTCCCCGCGGACGGAATACCCCGCGCGGGTAATCCGACGTTCTTCTTTCCTTCACGGAATCCCGGCGGCCGGCCGCATACCGGCAAGGCGCGCCGGACTGTCATGCGCGACGCACTTCCCCTCCCTGCGCGTCCGGGATGGGGGAACTTCCCGACCCCCATCCCCATGACGGCCTCTCGTGCGGATCTGTTCCTTTGTTTCTTGTTTCATGCCGTCGGGGGACGGACGCTACCGGGAAAGCAACGGTGTTCCCGAAACGGTCATCCTCGTCCATCTTTACCCTCAGCACATTATGCGCGGGTTTTGGGGAAGATGGGGGAGTTTGAGGGGGGAAACTACGGGAACGCCTTCCCTCGCTTCGCTTCGGAAAGGCTGGGGCCCTTTTTGCCGCAAGCAGCGACCCGACGGGCGGCCGCAGGCCGTGCCCGTTAGGCGCCCTGGCGCCTTACGGGCATCGACAGCAGAGCAAAGGGGTTTCTTCCCCCTCAA
>CALUWU010000087.1 GCA_944324555.1 uncultured Desulfovibrio sp. | reverse complement strand
GCGGCGCAGGGCATTCCCTACGAGAGCCTGACCAAGGATTTCAGCAAGACCAACTACAGCTCCATGCGGGCGGCGCTCAACGAGGCGTGGAAGGTCTACAACTTTTATCGCCAGTGGCTGGCGCGGGATTACTGCCAGCCCGTCTACGAGATGGTGCTGGAAGAAGCCTTCCTGCGCGGGGAACTGGCGCTGCCGCCGGGCGCGCCGGACTTCTACGAGGCGCGGGAACTGTGGTGCAATGCCGACTGGATCGGCCCGGCCCGCGGCTTCATCGACCCGGTGAAGGAAGTGAGCGCCACGGTGCTGGCGCTGGAAAATCGCCTGATGACCTACGGCGAGGCCTGGGCACAGCGCGGCGGCGACTTTGAAGAGGGCATGGAAACGCTGCTGCTGGAATCGGCGCTGCTGCGCCGGGTGCGCGAGGCCATTCCCGGCAGGGCCGCCGGTTCCGAAGCAGCCGCGGCCACGCCGGGACGCGGCGGGCAGACGGCGAACGCGCCGGAACAGCGGGAGGAGGAAAAGGTCGATGGATGAACTCTGGGCATTGCCTGCGGAAAGCGCGCATACCTGGCTGTATCCTCTGCGCGCCCGCCTTCTTGCGTCCCCGGCGGCGTCGCCTTCCATTCCCGCGGACAGCGGGCCGTCGTACCGGCGCTGTGAGGGCATTGCCGTCATCGGCATTTCCGGCGTCATCACGCGGCGCAGCGAGCGCGGCATCTGGGGCGAGCGGCTTACGCAGGGCCAGGACGAAATTCTGCGGGCGGTGGCGGCGGCGCAGGATAACCCGGAGGTGCGGGCGCTGTTCTTTCGCATCAACAGTCCCGGCGGCGTCGTGGCCGGCACCAAGGAACTGGCGGACGCCATCGCCGCGGGCCCCAAGCCCGCCGGGGCCTATGCCGACGGGCAGGCCACGTCCGCGGCCTTCTGGCTGGCCAGCGCCACGGGGCGCATCTACGCCCCGGCCACGGCCATGCTCGGCAGCGTGGGCGTCATTTCCGAGGTCGTTTCCCTGTCCGGCTATCTCAGGCGGCAGGGCATCGACGTACAGCTGCTGGCCGCCGGAAAGTGGAAAACGGCAGGTCATCGCGCCGAGCCGCTGGACGAGGATCGCCGCGCCTATCTGCAACAGCATGTGGACGCCATGCACGCCATTTTCCGGGCCGACGTGGCGCGTCATCTCGGCATCGAGCAAAGCCCGGAATGGACGGACGCGCAAATCTTTTTGGCCCCGGCCGCGCTGCGTCTGGGGCTGATCCGGGCCGTGGCGCGCGACTTCGGCCATGCGCTGCAACTTTTTCAGGAGGCAATCATGGACAACATTCCCCAGACCGGCGCGACGACGGGCACGAGGCCCGCGACACCCGTACCGGCCGACGCGCAGCTGACCCGCGAGGAGCTGGCGGCAAAGGCTCCCGACCTGTTGCAGGCGCTTCTGAACGAAGGCCGGGCGCAGGCGCTGCACGACACACGGCAGGATCGCGCCGCGGCGCATACCGACGGCGTGGAAACCGCGCTGGCGGCCATGAGCGTCTGCTGCGATGCCGACACCGTGGCCCGCGTGCGCGTGTTGCTCGGCAAGGCTTCGGCGCTGGGCCTGTCCCCCGAACAGATGCGCGGTCTTCCGAGTCTGCTGCCGGCGGCTTCGTCCCTGGATGCCGGACGGGACAGCCGCCGGGATATTCTGGCCGCGCTGCAGCAGGGGCAGAGCGCCCCCCTTCCGACGGGCGGCTCGCCCGCGCAGCAGGCAAAAAGTTCGCTGGTGGCCGACGCGGAGCGTCTTGCCGCCGGACGCGAGGAGGTGCGCGCATGAGCATACAGGTCGCAACGCAGACTCTCGGCCCGCGCTTTTCGGAGCTGGTGCTGCACGAACTTGATCCGCGTTACAGCCGCGTCCGGGCGCGACTCAAGGCAAACAGCGGCGATCTGCCCTTCGGCCTCGTGCTGGCGCGGGCCGCGGACGGCGATTTCGAGCCGCTCAGGGAGGCGGACGAAACCCTCGGCGATGCCGTGCTGGTGTTGCTGCAGGATGCTCCCGACAGTTCGGAGCCGCAGACCGTGCTTGCCCTGCGCGGTTACGCCATCATCAACGATCAGCGTCTGGCCTTTGATTCCAGCGTCACGAAGAAGGACGAGGCCGTGCGGGCGCTTGAAGCGCGCGGTTTTGTCATTCGCAGCATAAAGGAGGCGGAAAATGCCGCTTAACTGGCCGGATACCTTCAGCGTCGCGGAGATGACGGCGGCCGTCAACAAGCTCCCTCTGACCGTCACGCCGGTTTCCGGCATGTTCGAGTCCCGCGGCATCCGCACGACGCATCTTTCTTTTGATCTGCGGCAGGGGCGCATTGTCCTTATCGCCGATCAGCCGCGCGGCAGCCAGCCGGACTATGTGACCGGGCAGACGGAAAAAAGGTCGGTCAAGGTGCTGACCACGGCGCATCTTGCGCAGGCCGACACCCTGTCGCCGGAAGATATTCAGGACGTGCGCGAATTCGGCGGCGAAAATCTCATGAGTGCGGAACGCGCCGTCAACGACAAGCTGCTGGCGCTCAAGCGCAACCTCGACATGACGCTGGAATTTCACCGCCTGGGCGCGGTCAAGGGGCTTGTTCTCGACGCCGACGGCAGCACCGTCCTGCACGACATTTACAAGACCTTCGAGGTTCGCCAGACCAAACTTGATCTCAAGTTCCCGGCCACATGGCAGGACAACGAAAACCCTGTGCTGACGGGTATCATGGCAGCCAAGCGCAAGCTGGAAGCGGCAATGGGCGGCAGCCCGTTCAACGGCATCGGCGCAATTCTCGGTTCCAATGCCTACGACATGCTGACCAGCCACAAGCTGGTACGCGAAGCCTACAATCTGTGGGCCGCCAATCAAGGCGGCTTCGGCAATGACGACTACCGCCGGCGCGGCTTTGTCTATGGCGGCATACGCTGGATCGAGGCGTCCAGCGTCGTCGGCGGGCGAAAGCTGGTTGACGACGACAAGGCGCATCTTTACCCCACCGGCCCGGGCATCTGGAAGATGTTCCATGCCCCCGCCGACTGGATGGAAAGCGCCAATACGCTGGGGCGCTCCTACTATGCCCGCATGGACGCCAGGGAGCGGGGACGCGGTTACGACATCGAAGTGCAGTCCAACCCCCTGACGATCTGCATGTATCCCGAAGCGTTGATCGAACTGACCTTCAAGGCGGCATGACATGGCGGATTTTCTTCAGGCCTACGCGCTTGTGTGCGGCTACGAGGGCGGATGGGTCAACGATCCCTCGGACAAGGGCGGCGAAACCTACGCGGGCATTGCCCGGCGTTTCTGGCCGTCGTGGTCAGGCTGGACGATAATTGACGCGGCAAAAAGCCTTCCCGCCTGGCGGCAGGGGGCGTCCGCCTTTTCACGCAGCCTCGCCCGGATAGACGAGCTTCAGACCGCCGTGCGGCGCTGGTATCAGGCGGAATGGTGGGATCGTCTCGGTCTTTCCGCCTTGCCGCAGGCCCTCGCCGAAGAAATTTTCGAGCAGTCCATCAACCTCGGCAGGGCCGGAGCGGGCAAGAAAATTCAGCGCGTCTGCAATGCCTTTAATTATGACAAGGCCACCGGCCGGCGCCTGTTCGCCGATCTTGTTGTGGACGGCATTCTCGGCCCCAAAAGCCTTTCCGCCCTGGCCGCGCTGCTGCGTAACCGCGCCAGTGAAAAAACCCTCCTGCACGCGCTCAACGCCATGCAGGCCGCCCACTACATCGAACTGGCCGCCAAAAATTACAGCCAGCGCCGGTTCACCGACGGCTGGCTGAAACGGACGGGGGACTGAGGGAGGATGAATGCGTGTGTCCGAGGGGGGAAGGAACCCCCTTTGGCTGGCGCACAAAGGGGAGTTCCTTCCCCCCTCGGGCTCCCCCCA
Source organism: uncultured Desulfovibrio sp. (assembly GCA_944324555.1). Taxonomy (GTDB): domain Bacteria; phylum Desulfobacterota; class Desulfovibrionia; order Desulfovibrionales; family Desulfovibrionaceae; genus Desulfovibrio. Next base: position 25,961 of record CALUWU010000087.1, on the reverse strand, counting down.
TCCTCCCCCAAACGCGCCTTATTCAGGAGGATGGGACGTTACGGCGGCGCAAGGGATTTCCCTGCTGCATCCGTCCCCCGGTGACACGAGGGGAATATTTCTGCATCTCCGGGGGGCGCTTGCCCGACGGCAAGCGGTTGAGAAACCGTAGCGTTGCATCCTCCATCTCAAGAAAAAATAAAAGCGAGAAACCTTATGGATATAAGCATATTGCAGGAGTTGCTGGGGCAGCATGCGCTGGAGCTGCTGACGGGCGGCGCGCTGGCGGTGTGCGGTCTTGCGGCGTGGGCGGCAACGCTCATGCCCGCCCCCGGAAACGCCAGCGGCAAGGGCTACGTCATTGTGTATGCGGTGGTGAATTTTCTGGCCGCCAATCTGGGGCGGGCGCGGAACGCCGACGACGCCGTCAGGAAGGCGAAGAAACTGCAATGACAACGCGCCTGCTGGAGGTCGCTTGTGGCTTGTGGAGTATTGTTAAAGCGATCCTTGAAAAACGTCGCGTGGGCGCTGTGCGCGACAAGCCTCTGGACGGCTGGCTGCGTAAACTTGGGGGGACGGACAAGCGCCCTGCCTCCGGCGCCGGCGACGCCCGGAGCCGTAGCGACGGCAACATGGATGTATGAGGGAAGCGACGGCCCTGTCGTGATGGAAGGCGAGTGGCTGCACCTTCCGGCTTCCGAGGCCGGGGAACTTCTGCTCTGGATTGAGACGGCGGAGGCGCAATAATGGTGGAACCTCGTTTCGGCAGCGGCGGCAATGGAGGGGAATCTCTGGGGCAGGCCCTGCTGCGCGCTCAGGGGACGACCGAGCGCACTCTCGGCCGCGTGGAAGCCTCTATAGACCATCTCAGAACCCAGAATGATCGTCTGGAAAAAGGGCTGGAAAACATGGGCAAACGCCTTGAACGCAAGATCGACGAGGCCGTTCAGGATGTTTCCGGCAGGGAAGCCCGCTGCCGTGATCATGATGCCCGCCTTGCCGCGCTGGAACATGACAAGAGTCGCCTCATGGGCGCGCGCTGGGCCGTGCGTCTTCTCTGGGCGCTGCTTTCGACGCTGGGCATCGGCGGCGTGGCGGTGCTTGCGGGCTGGCTCAATCGCCTTCTGGCGCAGGGGTAGACAATGGACGAGTTTTCCGACGATCAGCCGCGGGAAGCGCGCCCGCTTTCCTTCCGGCAGATGCTGCGCGCCGATGCGCGCAAGGTCTTTCTCAATGTCCGGGAATTTGCAGGGCGGCATGTCGTCGACGGCAGGCCGGTACGCGCGATTCTGGACGAGCAGTGCGCCTCGCTGGACGGCGGCGCCGCCGACGGCTTTGGCGATGTCGCCGGCCTGGGTCTGCTGCGGGCGGATTGCGTGCTGTACGTCGCGGCCGGGAAGATTGCGCGGCCGCAGCCGGAACAACGCCTGACGGTGGACGGGCGCTTTTTCATGGTCGTCGACGCAGCCGAACAGGACGGTTTGCTGCGTATCAGCCTGCAACGGGCATACGGGTAAGCCAAGGAGTCAGTTATGAGCCTTCCCGGATTACATGTTACGCTTGATCCCGCGGCCCTTCGGCGGATGGCATCGGCATTCAGCGCCTTTCCCGGAGCTGTGGAAATGGCTCTGCTGTCGGCCGCCGACAAGACGCGCCTCTATGCCCGCAAGGAACTTGTGCGCCAGTTCCGTGATCTGCTGACGCTCAAGCCTGCCTACATTTCACGCGGCGTCAAGAGCCGCAAGTCCCGGTACTCTGCCGCAGGCATAGAAGCCGAGGTTCGCATCGCCACCAGAAACCTGCCTCTGTCCTGCTTTGAGCTGAACCCGGATACGCCTCCCCGACTCAAGGGAGTCCGGGTTCAGGACAGGCGGCGCGTCGCCTACCGCCTGCGGACAACAGGCCCCCTTTTCGGGGATACCGCGCATGGCCCGGGAGCAGCCACGCCGCTTTTTGTGGCGCGTATGCGCACGTCGCATATCGGGGCCTTCTATCGCACGGCCAGGGGGTCCAGGGGCAAGGTCGTGCAGGAATTTGCCCCGTCGCTGCAATACCATGCCCATGCCGACGGCTTCATGCCCGGCATTGTTCAACTTACGGCCCATCGTTTTGAGGATGCGTTTCGCGCCGAGGCCCGCGCCATCACGGGGGTTGAGGCATGAGCGCGGTCATGGAACTGATGCTGGCCCTGCGTGCGAGCCTGAATCCTGTACTGGCAACCCTGCCGCTGCCCGTGCGCAATCGGGAGACGGATGTTCAGCCCGTGCCGCTGCTGGACGGCGCGCAGCTCATACCCGAACAGACGCGCCCGGCGCGGATTTTCATCGGCAGTCTGCCGCCCACGGCGGCCGATGCGCTGGGACACGCGCCCTTTGTTGTCCTGCAACCGTTGGACGGCGAGGACGGCGAAGGTCTGCACCGGCTGCGTCTGGCCCTGCGTGTCTGCGTCGCTGCGGGGACGTTTGACGATGCCGAGGCGGCCGAGGCCGACGTGCATAATCTGATTTCCCTGCTGCGCCGGCATTTGCTGTCCCTGCCGGACGGCCTGCTGTCGCCGCGTTTCCGTATTGTGCGCAGCGGTAGCGACCTCCCGTGGGCGCGCCCCGACGAGCAGTTTCCGCCGTTTTTGCAGGCGCATGTTTTGTCATCCTGGGAAATGCAAGGAGTCTCCCATGTCGCAGTATAGACACGGCGTCTACATTGAGGAAATGGCCACCCAGCTGGTGACGCCAAGGACGGCCGAATCCGCCTTGCCCGTGGTCGTGGGTACGGCTCCCGTCCACCGTCTTGGCGACGGCGTTCCTCCGCCCGTCAATCAGCCGCGGCTCGTCTACAACATGCCCGGTTTTGTGACGCAGTTCGGCGCCCCGGCCGCGGACGACGCCCCTGAGGATTTTACTCTCTACCAGATGGCCGACGCCTATTTCAGTCGCTACCGGTCGGCCCCGGTCGTCTTCATCAATGTCTTTGATCCGAGGCGCCACAGCAGACCGAACCCCGAATGGATTTCCGAGGAAGAAACGCCGGAAACCCCTCGAACCCTGCCGGACGCGGGCGCGGTAACCGAGGCCGACATCATTGGCGGTACCGATGCTGAAGGACGCCGCGCCGGGCTTGCGCTGGCGGATGAAGTGTTTCCGCGCTTTCGCCTGACGCCGGGGCTGATCATGGCTCCGCGCTGGTCCGGCGATCCCTCGGTAGCCAAGGCAATCGAAACGGCCTGCGTTGATATCTCCGGGTTTTTCCGCTGCTGCGGTCTTATCGAAATCCCCGACAGCGTAAGGCGCCACACGGACGCCCCGGCCTGGCTCAACGACAATAATCTCTGCGACGCCTCCGGCAACACGCTCGCCATGTACGGGCATGGGCTGTACGGCGGCCGGACGGAGCCGGGTTCAATTCATCTGGCGGGCTGCATCGGCGGACGGGATCTGACGACGGAGGGCGTGCCCTACTGGTCGCCGTCCAACTTCCAGATTGAGGCGGAAGGGCTTGTTCATCACGGCGAGGAACTGCACCTGACGCCCGCCGAGGCGGCCTACCTCAATTCGCAGGGCATTGTTACCGGCCTGAACATGATCGGCGGTCTGCGCTGCTGGGGGGATCAGACAACCGCCTATCCCGGCGTTACCGACCCCAAGGACAGCTCCATCCCCATCCGGCGGATGTTTTCCTGGGTCGGCAACACCCTGATTCTGACCTGCTGGCAGTTCGTAAGCTCGCCGATCCGGAAGCGAATGCTTGAAACGGTTCAGGACACCGTCAATTACTGGCTGAACGGACTTGTCGGGCGCGGTTTTCTGCTCGGGGGCCGCTGTGATTTCGAGCAGGCGGACAATCCCACGCTTGATCTGCTGGACGGCAAGGTGCGCTGGCATATTTACCTCGCGCCCCCGCAGGCCGGACGCGAGCTGACGTTTATTCTTGAATATGATCCGGGCTACCTTTCGACCCTTTTTGGCACGGTGGAGGGCGCATAATGGCCACGAATCCGATCCCCAGCGTCCTGATCAACGCCAAGATTTACAATGACGGCAACGAACTCATGGGCGCGGGAACCGTTGAGTTCCCGGATTTCGAGTTCATGACGGAATCCGCCGCCGGCCTGGGACTGGCCGGCGAAATCGACATTCCCGTGCTGGGGCATTTCAAGTCGCTGACCATGAAGGTCAAATGGAACTCGGTCTGCGAGCAGGCCGTCACGCTGCTGGCGCCGAAGGCGCATCAGCTCGCCATTTACGGTTCGGTGCAGGACTGGGAGGTCAACAGCGGGACATTCGCGCCGGTTCCCGTTCGCATCATGGTCAAGGCCACGCCCAAGAAGTCCGGGGTGGGCAAATTCGAGCCCGGCAAAAAAATGGAGCCGGAAACCGAGTTTGAACTCACCTACGTCAAAATGAGCATCAACGGCGGTGAAATGGTGGAAATCGACAAGATTAACTTCATCTGCCGCATCGGGGGCGTCGATTATCTCGCGGACGTGCGCGGCCATCTGGGCATGTAGAGCGTTGCGCCCCTGAAAAAGGCGAAAGAAAAAATATTCAGGAGAACAGACCATGACAGAGCGGAATAAAAACATGGACGCGCGCGCGACCGTAACCATCCCGCTGATGTTTCCGGTACAGCTTGCGGATCGGCGGCTGACGGAGGTGACTATCCGGCGTCCCGTCATGCGCGATCTGCTCAAGCACCCTCTGGGCCGGGATTCCGGCGTGGCCGAGGACATGGCTTTCATGGGCGCGCTGACGGGTCTGGTGCCCGAAGAGCTGGAACAGCTGGACGTGCTTGATTACGAGGCCCTGCAAACGCAGGTGCTGCGATTTCGGGGCGCCGCCGTCAGCGTCGGACGTCCGCAGGATGTGCCTTCTGCTGGCGCGTCTGGCGGGAATGACGCTCAGTGAGGCGCTGGGCCTGACATGGGCTGACGCGGAGTTGTGGCTGGATGAGGCGCTGAAACTGCAACGGGAAACGACGGAAACCCCATGAGTGAATTCGGTTTGCGATTCAATATAGGCGCGCGTCTTTCTTCAAGCGTTGCTTCAGCTTTTTCTTCGGTGGATTCCCGCATGCGTCAGACGCAGCAGGTCATGCGGAACCTGGCCGACACGTCCAGAACCATGCGGAACGCGCTTGACCTGCGGCAGCGGCGCGAGTCCCTGCGACAGCAATATATCGCATCAGGCCGCACGGACTCGCGCCTGCTCGACCAGCTTCGGGAGGTCTCCGCCAGTTATCGCCGGGCCAGAACGGCGGCGCTTGCCTACGGCGCGTCCGTTGACGAATGGCGAGCCCGGCACGAACGGGCCAATGCCGAACTGAACCGGACGCGGACGCGCATGGAGCGTCTGCGCGCCATTCAGAGCGAGCGCGGCGCCCGGCAGGAAATTTACGGCAATCTGCTGGAAACGGCCGCGCCCGTCGCCGGCATGGTCATGCCGCTCAAGCTGGCCATAGACTTTGAAAGCGGCATGGCCGACGCCGCAAAGACGATGGACGGAATGCGCGATGAAAGCGGCAACCTGACGCCCCGATATTACGAGATGCAGAACATCATCAAGAGCATGGGCCGGGAGCTGCCGCTGGCGCATGAAGAAATAGCCCGGCTCTTTGCGGCGGGCGGCCAGCTCGGCATGAGCGACGTGGACGAACTGAAACAGTTTTCCACCATGTCCGCCCACATGGCCGTGGCTTTCGGCATGTCCTCCGAGGAGGCCGCCGAATCCATCGGCACCTTCCGCACGTCCCTGAAGATGAGCCTGAAGGACGTGGGCGGCGTTCTCGACCTGATGAACCAGTATGCAAATACGAGTTCCGCCAAGGAAAAGGACATCGCCGAAACCCTGCGCCGCATCGGCTCGCTGGGCAATGTGGCGGGCATTTCGGCAAAACCCATGACGGCTCTTGCCGCCACCCTCGCGGCCGTGGGCACGGCCCCGGACGTGGCGGCGACAGGCATAAAGAACATGCTGCTGGCCATGACCAAGGGAACTGCCGCCACCAAGGGACAAAAGGAGGCCTTTGCCAAATTGAATATCGACACGGTCAAGCTGGCAAAGGATATGCAGCGCGACGGCCCGGCCGCTGTTCTGGCTGTTCTCAAGGAAATTCAGAAGCTGGAACGCTACCAGCAGACTTCCATCATGAACGAGCTGTTCGGTTCCGAGAGCCTTACGGCAATCACGCCGTTTCTGGACAACATGGAACTGGCCATCAGGAATCTTGAACTGGTCGACAATGAATCCGCTTACGCCGGAGCCATGCAAAAGGAATTTGCCAACAGGGCAAAGACCACTGCCAACGCCTTGCAGCTGGCCAAAAACAGGGTGGCGGAACTGGGCGTCAACCTGGGGAGCGCGCTGCTCCCTCCGCTCAACCGGCTCCTGAGCGCGACCGGGCCGCTCATTTCCGCGTTTTCCGACTGGGTGGCCGCCAATCCCCGGATAACAACCGGCCTCATGGCCGTGGCGGGCGGCCTTGCGGCGGTCAAGACAGGTATGCTGGCGGCGCGGCTGCTGGCGTCCGGCGTCAGATCGTCCTGTCTGACCGTGCGCGACAGCTTTTCTCTGCTCGGCGGCGGCATGAGCGCCCTGGGGCGGGGGGCGCGACGCGCGGCGGGGATTTTTGCCTTTTCATGGAGGCAGGCCTTTTCTCCCGCTGTCGCGGGGGCGGCGCGGCTGCGCGCCGGCATGGCGTCCCTTCGCGCGTCTGTTGCCTCCGCGGCGGCGCGCCTTCGCTCCCTTGGGGCAGCCGGGATAGTTGCCGGAACGCGGGCCATGGTGGCCGGCGGGATGGCGCGCGCCTCCCGCGCGGGCTGGAATGCGCTGCGTCTGGGCTTGCGCGGCGTGGGCGCGGCCTTTCGCGTCGCCTTCGGCCCCATGAGCCTGCTGCTGACAGGTCTGACGCTGGGTGTGGATTATCTGATCGCCAACTGGGATCGCGTGGCGCCGTATTTCACCGCCATGTGGGAAAGGCTCAAGGCCATCTTCGCCGCTGGATTGTCATGGCTGCAACCCGTCGTCGACACCATCGGCAAGGGCTTGTCGATGGTGGGCGAAGCCTGGGACTGGGCGTTCGGCAACGATGAGAAAAAAGAAGCCGGCATAACGCCCCTTGGCGAAAAGGCCGGCGCCGCTCCCCTGGGAGAAAAGGCCGCCGTGCAGCCTCTGCCGCCGGAACCTCCCCGCCAGTCGTTGCTGTCGCGGGCATGGGACTGGGCGTTTGGCGACGACGAGGAAACGAAACAGGTTCAGTCCGCGCCCGAACCGGAATCTCCCCGCAAGGCGCAGCGTGCGCAGCCGTCTCCCCTCGCCGTCGAGCCCATGGGCGACAAGGTCGCCGTACACCCCACGCCCGGGCCGGAATCGCTCCGCAAGACGCAACTTGCCCCGACGTCGCCTCCGGCCGTGGAATCGCTGAAGGAAAAGGCGAACGTTCAACCCCTTGCCGAACGCCAGGCGGCGCCCCCGGAGAAGCGGGAAACATCCCGTCCCGACGTTCCGCGTCCGGCTTCGCCTTCGAGCGGACGCGCTCTGCCGGGGAAGGGAGACGCGCCCTCCGTAACGGTTCAAATGAATTTTCAGCTTCAGGGCATGCCGGACGCCGCCTTTGCCGAGGGCGTTATCCGGGCGCTCAAGGGGCGTTCCCGCGAGGTCGAGACGCTTATCTCCGGCATCGTCCACAATCAGGCGCGGCTTGCCTATGGCTGCTAGAATCTACCGAACCGTGCAGGGCGACGCCTTCGACGCCGTGGCCTTTCGCCTCTGGGGGGACGAACGCATGGCGCGCCGTCTGATCGAGGCCAATCCCGAATATGCCGATGTCCTCGTATTTTCGGCCGGCGTGGAATTGCTTGTGCCGGACGCGACGCCCTCGACCACCGTGCCGCGGCTGCCCGCGTGGTATGCGTGATATTTTCGGGGGCTGTTCTCCGGGGCAGCCGCCGGGGGAAGGCGGCGGAAAAAACGCAGCGGCACATTCTCCATCCTCAAACCAAAAGGACGCCCGAATGGAAGAAAAGGCGCGGCGGGTAACGCTCAAGGTGAGTATCGGCGGACAGGATGCCACGGGCATCATGCCGTCGCTGGTGGATTTTTCCTACACGGACAACGCCCACGGCAAGGCGGACGAGGTGCAGATTGCGCTGCACAATCGGGATGGACAGTGGTCCGGGGGAAGCTGTCCGAAGAAGGGCGCGGGCATCACGGCGACGCTGATCTGTCACGACTGGGAAAAGGCGGGGCAGACGCTGTCTCTGCCCTGCGGGCAGTTCAAGGTCGACGAGGTGGAATTCAGCGGCCCGCCGGACAAGATCAGCATCAAGGCCGTGTCGGCGTCGCTGACCGGAGGCCTGCGGGACAGCAACAGGACGCGCGCCTGGGAGAATACGACCTTTCAGGCCGTGGCCGGACAGATCGCCGGCGAGCATGGTCTTGCCCTGTACTACGACGGGGACGCGCACCCGTTGCGGCGGCTTGATCAGCGCAATGAAAGCGATCTGGCCATGATTTACCGGCTGGCGCACGAACGCGCCATGAACTGCAAGGTGCATGACGGCAGGCTGATTCTGTTTGACGCCGAGAAGGCGGAAGCGCAGGGCGCCATGCTTTCGATTCCCAAGAGCAAAAACATGTACAGCCCCAGACGGTACAGCTTCAGGGATTCGTCCGCCGGCACGCGCTACACGAAGGCCGAGGTCGCCTATACCGACCCCGGAACGGGCCGGACGCACACGGGCACGGCCGCCGCCAGCGTGGGAGACGGGGAAGGAAGCAAGGGCCTGACGCTGCAAAAGCGCGTTGAAACGTCCGGCGAAGCCATACGCCTCGGACGCGCGCACCTGCACAACGCCAATGTGGAGGAACAGACAGCAAGCATCGAGTGTATGGGCTGCCCCTACATGACGGCGGGCAGAACCATTGATCTGCTGGATTTCGGCAAGTTTTCAGGGCGCTACTTCATCAGATCGGCAACGCATCGCGTTGCCGGAGGGCAGGCCTACACGACCTCGCTGGAGCTGACGAAGGGCGCGCCCACCAGCGGCGGCAGCGCGGCGGATGTGGTGTAATGGCAGCCTTTGACTTTGCGTCGCTGGAGCGTCGGGTCAGCGCGCTGGAGGCGCGTCAGCCCGCCTCCCTGCGTTTCGGGCGCGTAACGGAAATTGACGGCGGCAAGTGCCGCGTGCAGCTGCGGGACGGACAAGACGTCGTTACGCGCAAGATCAGCACGGTGCAGCGCCGCGTCCTGAAGGATCAGGACATCTGCATGCCTGACATCGGCGAGCCTGTGGCCTGTCTGGTATCCGGGCAGGGCGAGGAGGAGGGCGTCGTTCTGGGGGCTTATTACAACGAACGCGAACAGGACCCCGGACAGCCGCCGACCCACGACTATAAGCGATATGAGGACGGCGCGCGCGTTTTTTATGATCGCAAGGCGCACGAGCTGGTCATGGACGTGCCCCCCGCAGGCCGCATTCTGCTGCGGGTGGGCGCGTCGCAGATTGAAATTACGGATCAGCGCATCCTGATACAGTCGCCGCTGGTTGACATCAACCCCTGAGGAAACGCCATGCCGCCTGTAGCCTCGCTGACCTTTCACAGCCGCAATCCTGCCGACAGCCACGGCGCGCCCTGCTGCGCGCACGATGTTTGCGGCCCGGCGGTCACGGCCTCGCCCGACGCCCGTGTTGGCGGACTTGGCATCCTGCGCGTGGGCGACGGCGGCGTGCACGGCGGCCCCCACGGCAAGCCCCGGCCCGTGACCACGATGGGGCACGGCGGCGCGCGTTGCTGCGGCCCGAACACATGGCGCTGCGTGCGCGGCAGCAATTCCGTGCGCTGCAACGGCCGGCCGGTGGTGCGCCTTGGCGATGAAACGGCCCATTGCGGCGGTCGGGGACGCATGGTCGAAGGAAACGCCACCGTGCTGGCGGGGGACTAGATGCAGGTCGGCTGTCTGGGAGACGTCATCTTTGAAGTGAACAGCGCGCGCATCTGCACGGTTTCGGGCGTGCGGTTCTCGCGCGAGGCCCGCTACGAGGAGCATCAGGTTCAGGGCGCGGAACCGCGCCCGGAATTTCTCGCGCCCGGGCTGGGCGCGGGGTCGCTGACCATGCTGCTGCGCCGGGATTTGGGGACGGAACCGCTGGCGGAGGTCGAAAAGGTGCGGCGGATGCTGACAAGGGGCGAAGTCGCGCGGCTGATCATCGCCGAAAAGAATCTGGGCAAGTGGACGGTTCGCGGAATGTCCGAAGACTGGCGGCATGTTCTCAAGGGGCTGACCGGCCCGCTGGCTGTCGCCCTGACCATAGAACTCACGGAGTATTTCTGATGTCGCAGGAGCTGATCATCTATCGGGACGCGCCGCTGGTTTTCGGCGCCGCCGGCGTGCGGGCGCTGTTGCAGAACGTGCGCGTCATCGTGCTGACCATGCTGGGCAGCGTTCCGCTGGATCGCGCCTTCGGGCACGACGGAAGGATGATCGACAGTCCCGCGCCCCGGGTAACGGCGCGTCTTGTGAGCGAGCTGACCGATGTCATCGAGCGTTACGAGCCGCGCATCGTGGTGGACGCCATTCATCTTGACGAGGAGCGCCACGGGCGCGGCGTTCTGATGGACGGCCGCCTGACGCCAAGAATCACCTTCCATCTGCGGGAAGGGGTCGAACTGTGAACGAAATCGCCTTTGCCGAACTGGACATGGCCGCCGTGGAAAGCGCCGTCATCACCGCCTACGAACGCATTGCCGGCGTAACGCTCTATCCGGGCGATCCGGTTCGTCTGTTTCTGGAAAGCCTGGCCTATGTCGTTTGCGTGCAAAACTGCGTCATCGACATGGCCGGCAAGCAGAATCTGCTGGCCTATGCCCGGGGGGATCATCTTGATCATCTGGGGCTGCTCATGGGGGTGCGCCGCCTGGCCGCGAATCCCGCCCGCCTGAAGCTGCGTTTTTCTCTGGCCGCGCCGCTTGAGTTCGACGTGCCCGTGCCGGCGGGCGTCCGGGCCGTGACCGCGCAGGGCGACGCAACCTTTGCGACGCGGGAGGACGCGCTGATTCCCGCGGGAAGCGTCGATGTGGAATGCGACGCCGTTTCCCTGACTCCGGGAGCCGCGGCCAACGGTCTTGTGGCGGGACAAGTCTGCCAGATGATCGATCCGCTGCCCTATATCGTTTGCGTCGAGAACGTTTCGCCCGCCACCGGCGGGGCGGACGTTGAGAATGACGAGCGCCTGCGCGAACGCATTCGCCGCGCGCCCGAGAGCTTTACCGTCGCGGGCAGCACCGGCGCGTATGAAGCGCGGGTTCTTGAAATCAGCCAGGATATCGCCATAGCGGCGGTTTCCGTGACAAGCCCTGAACCCGGCCATGTTGACGTCCGCTTTCTGCTCGAAGGCGGCGAACTGCCGGACGCCGGGCTGGCGGCGCGCGTGCTGGCGCATCTTTCCGCTGAAACGGTTCGGCCGCTTACCGATTTTCTGACTGTCGCCGCGCCCGATGAACATCCCTATGCCGTGCGCGGCAGATGGTACCTGACCCGAAGCGAAGGCGCGCGGCTGGCGTCGGTAACCTCCGCCGTCGGCGCGGCGCTGGAACGCTATCGGCTCTGGCAGCGTTCCCGGCCCGGACGCGACATCAATCCCACGCGCCTGATCAGCCTGCTGGAGCAGGCTGGCGTCAAGCGCGTGGAGCTGGACGAACCGAGCTTCACTCGTCTGGCCCCGACGGAAGTCGCGCGTGAAACGGATATGGAACTGCTGTTCGGCGGGCTGGAAGAGGAATAACGCCATGACGAAGCACCTTGGCGCATCGTTGCGGGAGCTGCTGCCGTCTTCCATTGCCGACGATCCCGGCGTGAGGACGGCGACGGAAGCGCTGGATATTGTTCTGCGGCGCAGTCTTGCGTCCATGCCGCGCCTGCTGCTCTTCGCCCGGCTGGCCCATGACGCGGGCGGCGCCGATCCCGCGCGCCTGCTTCCGCCCCTGGCCAGGCTGACGGAACGCGCCGGAGGTCTGCCGGAACTGACGGTGCCGGAACTTGAGGCGCTGGCCTGGCAACTCCATGTGGAAAATTACGAGTGCGCCCGCGACAACGACGCCGCCCGCGAACTCATCCTCTCGTCGTTGCTGCTGCACCGGCGGCGCGGCACTCCGTGGGCCGTGCGGCATGGTCTGGAAACAGCGCTGCGCGCCGAGGCAACCATAAAGGAATGGTTTAACTATGGCGGCGCCCCCTATTTTTTCCGCGTGGGGCTGGACGTGACCAATATCGGAATGGATACGACGCGCCTGAGCGACGTGCTGCATATCATCTTTGCGGAAAAGAACGTGCGTTCCTGGCTGGACAGGCTCTGCACATACAGCCGCCAGCCGCTGGCCCTGCGTCATGCGCTGGCGCTGGCCGGGCTCACTCGCTGGCGCGTGCGTCCCTGGATGCGTCCCCCCGCGCCGGCGCCGCTGGCGTTGCGAACGGCGACGGCCGTAACGGGGCGCAGCCGTTTCCGGCTCCACCCCGGCCCGCCGCCGGCCGGCAGGCATCCCGTTTTTCTGCGTTCCGCCCTGGGCATGGCGGGGCGCACGCGCGCCCAGACGGCCCCGCAACCCCGGAGATGACGCTATGTCCGACGAAACGACCCCGCAATATTTTTGTCTCGTCACAGCCGAAGGCGCGGCGCTGGACGCCCGAGCCCGCGTCTCCGGCATTCCCCTGCGCCTGACCCATATCGGCGTCGGCGACGCGTCCGACGGCGCGGGCTACACGACGCCGGTTCCCGATGCGGCCGCCACGCGGCTGCGCCATGAATGCTGCCGGCTGCCTGTGGAGCGCATCTTTGTGGACGGCGACAACCCCTGTTTGTTCTGGCTGGAGGCCACAATCCCCGCGGACGTGGGCGGCTGGTGGATCACGGAGGTCGGCGTCTACGCGCGGGAAGGCGGCGCGGATGAAGAGCATCCCGATAACGACGACGGCTGCGTCCTGTTCGCCGTGGGTAACCACGCCCCTTATTACAAGGTGCGCGCTACGGACGGCATTGCCGTGGAACATACCGTGCGGGTGCCTGTGACCGTCAGCAGCGCAAGCGTGGTCAGTCTGGAAATCGACAGCGCCGTCTTTGTCACGCGGGAAGAGTTTGAGGCGGCGCTGGCCCGGCTGGAGAACGGGCCGCTGGGGAACGTGATCGCGGGGCTGCAACGGGAGGTTGCCGTTCTGGCGCATCGTCTGTTTCTGCATGAACTGGCCGGCCGGAGCGGCGGATCGGCCATGCCGTTCCTGACGCCCTCGGGCGTGCCGTGGGCCGAGGGAGCGAGAGTCGCGCCGCTGACCTTGCTGCAAAACGGCGCGGATGTGCCGGGAGCGGCTTTCAAAATTTGTCTCATGGATTTCCCCGCCGGCGCCGCGGAGAACAATGGGACGAAATCTGAAGAAACACTTTAACAAGGGAGAGAGTCATGTCCGACACGCGCAAGATGTTCGATCAGCTGCTTGATCATGCCGACAATCCCATCGTCCTCAACGCGGCGCTGATCGTCGAAAAGACCACGGGCAGGAGCGTCGCCGAGCATATGTGCGACACGACCGTACACCCCACGCAGGACGTCATTCAGGGGCTTGTGGACGCCTCCGTCGAAGCCTTGAAGACCGGCGATGTCAGGACGCTGTCCGAAAAGCTGGAAAGTCTGACCACAACTGTCAGCGCCTTCCTGACCGGCGAGGACAACAACAACGAGACGCTGGATCGGCTCTCCGAACTCGTGGCCGCCATCAAGGCCAACAAGGACAGCATCGACGCCCTGGTCGCCGACCATGTCCGCAAGGGCGATATCGTGGACGATCTGACGACAGGCGGCGCCCAGAAGGCCTTGTCCGCCGAACAGGGCAAGACGCTCAAGGGGCTGCTGGACGCGCTGCAATCCTCGATGGAAAGCGCGCGCCATGAACACGCCAACAAGGCTGTTCTGGACAAGTTTGGCGAATCCGCCGGCAAGCCGACCTTCAACGGCGCGACCATCGGCGAAACCGGCTGGGCCTTTGTGGTCGGGCCGGATGAACCCGCCGTTTTCAACGGCAAGGTCAAGGCCGTGGTCGTCGAATACGACGCGCCCGCGGCCTGACGCCGCTCCGGGGGAACTCCGCGTCATGCCGGGGAGTTCCCCCCTGAAACCCGTTTACCTCTTTCGAGGCGATAATGGCTGAATCTGTATCTGAACAGCCCGTGCTGGTACGCCAGTACCAGCTTGTGACGCTGGAAGCGCCGCTTGAACTCGAAAGCGGGCGGATTCTGCCCGCGGGCGCGACGCTGCTGCTTGTGCCGCAAACCACGGCGGACAGCGTGCGCGTTCCCGGCGGAGGCAGTCTGGCCGACGCCTGGTCGAGCCTGTCCCGCACGAACCATGACCATGCGGATATGCAGCGGACGCTGGCAGGCTTCCAGACGGAGCTTGCCAGATTGTCGCGGCGCGTGACGGAACTGGAATCGTCGCTGCCCGCGAGCAGCGGCGTCAAGGAGCAGCAAGCATGACAACCACGAACGACGCGGTTACGGAAACGCTGGCCAGAGTGAACGACACGCTGGCCGAAATGCAGAAGACGCAGGAGGCCGCCGTGGCGGCATCCCGCAAGGTGGACGCGCACGCCGCCGATCCCGATGCTCACGGCGGAGGCGGCGGCGCCGGCGCCGGCGTGGAAGTTTCCGACGCTGTGAACAGCGCCAGCTCGACCACGGCGGCCAGCTCAAAGGCCGTGAAGACGGCCTATGACAAGGCCGTTGCGGCCCAGACCACGGCCTCCAGCGCCCTGACCAAGGCCGAGCAGGCCCTGTCCGGCGGCGGCGCGGGCGCCGGCGCGGCCGCGAAGCTCGCCACGCCTCGCGGCATCGACGGCGTGAACTTTGACGGTTCCGCCAATATCACCCATTACGCCGTCTGCTCCACGGCGGCCGCCACAGCGGCCAAGGCCGTTTCGCTTGCCGGCTTTACCCTTGCGACCGGGGCGGAAATCACCGTGCGCTTCTCCGCGACGAACACGGCGGCCAATCCCACGCTCAACGTCAACGGCACGGGCGCGAAGCCCATTCAGTACCGCAACGTCGCCGTTACCGCCGGCGTGCTGGCCGCCAACAGAACCTATCGCCTTGTCTATGACGGCTCCTCGTGGGAACTGGTCGGGGATCTGGACAGCGTCCAGACCTCCGTCTCCGGCAACGCGGGCACGGCGACAAGGCTTGCCGCCGCCCGCTCGGTACGCATCAATCTTGCCTCGCAGGCCGCCGCCAACTTTGACGGTTCCGCGAACATCACTCCCGGCGTTTCCGGCACGCTGTCCACAGGCAACGGCGGCACAGGGCGAACCGACGGCAAGGCCGTCGCGCTGGCGACCCCGCGCACCATTACCCTGACCGGCGCGGTAACCGGCAGCGTCAGCTTCGACGGCAGCAAGAACGTCTCTCTGGCCACGGTCAGCGGCGGCGGACTTGACGCGGGCAAACCGCAAACGCAGGTGTACACGGGCAACGCCACGTTCACGGTGCCGCCCAATATCACGAAACTGCTGGTCGTCTGCATCGGAGCGGGAGCGACCGGGGGAATCGCAAAAACAGAAAGTCTCGTCAACGGCGGAACAGGCGGCGCGGCCGCCAGCGTCTATGTAACCGTAAAGCCCGGACAGAAGATCCCCGTCACGGTGGGCACGCCCTCGTCCCGGACTTCCAGTTTCGGCACGTTTCTCAGCTGCTCCGACAAGGTGACGACATCTCTTTCCATTCAGATGCAGAGCAAGGCCGGAAACGGCGGCGGCGCGCGAAACTCCTCCTTTTCAGGGAGACAGAATCAATATGCTGGAGGAGGAGGCGGCGGTTTCAAGCCGTCCAACTGGTACACATTCGCCATTGCGGGACCGTCCTTCAAGCCCACCGACGGAACAATGGCTGACATGTCTGGAACCAATAACAATGGATCGAACTGGAACGCCACCTTCAGCAACGGCGGCAAGGGCGACGGGAACGGCGCAAACGGACAACCGGTGCACAAGGAATCCTTTAAAAATCTTTCGGGATCAACAAGTACCGACTTCGTCGCAGGCGATGGAGGTGGATATGGCGGCGGAGGCGGATCGATGTGTTTCGCAGGGGGCAGCAGCCTGTATTCCGTTTTCGCAGGCGCCGGAACGCCGGGCGCCGTCGTCGTCTTGTGGTAGGGAGGCATCATGGCATACGCACGCACGGAAAACGGCATCGTGGTCGAGGTCATCGCATGGGAACCGGAGGGGCGCTATCATTCCGACGTGGTCGCCGCCTTTATCCCCGCGCCGGACGAGGTTGAAGTCGGCTGGAGCCATGCGGACGGCGTATTTGCGCCGCCGCCGGTCGATCTCGAGGCGGAGCTGGCGGCGGCAAGGATGGACGCGCTCTCCCGCATCGATCAGGCCACGTCCGCGGCAATCATGACCGGCTTTGACGCGCAGGCCGTTCCCCAGGGCGCGGACGCCCCGGAAACCCTGCATTTTTCGTACGACGCCACGGATCAGCAGAACTTTGTCGATGCCGCCGTCGCCATGCAGCTCGGCGCGCGGGACGCCATTCCGAAATCCACGCCCTGGAACGCCTACCGCGCGTGGACCCCGGAAACGGGCGGCGAACTCGTGGTGCTGCTGCTCACGGCGGAAACCTTTCTGCCGCTCTACGCGGCGGCCCTCAACCACAAGGCGGAAAAGCTGGCGGAAGGCGGCGCGCGCAAGGCGCGGGTGAATGCCGCCGAAAGCGCGGAGGACGTGCGCGGCATGCTGGCGGAATGGGGGTTGTGATGCCGTGGTGGAAAGCCGTTCTGATTGCGCTGGATCAACTGCTGAACGCTCTGTTCGGCGGCTGGCCGGATGAAACCATTTCCAGCCGGGCATGGCGCTGGGATGTTTTTGGCGTGCGGCGCTGGCCGCGTCGCCTCATTGATGCGGCGGCCGCCGTCTTCGGCGACAAGGCGCACTGTCATCAGGCGTTCTTGTCGGAGCGTTTCGGTCGCCAGCTGCCGCCGGAAGCCCGTTCTCCCTACAGGAAGGAGAAGAAACGATCATGCTGACGCCCGCACGCGAGAACGCCGGCGGACGGAAACAAACGCCGGACAGCCGGATCGGCGAAGGCGTCGGGTTCGAGCGCGTGCGCCGCATCACCGGCTATCTGGTGGGCACGCTGAACCGCTTCAACAACGCCAAGCGCGCCGAAGAACGCGACAGGGTGAAGCACGGCCTGCAATACCCGGACAGAAAAGCATAAGACAACGCCCCGCATCTGCGGGGCTTTTTTGTGAGTGATTGCGCATTATGCGTATTTTTATTGACTATATTGCGCATCATGCGTATAAAAAATTCATGCACAGCAGAGAAGTCATCCAACGGCTGGAGAAGGAAGGGTTCGTTAAGGTAAGTCAAAAGGGAAGCCACATAAAGATGCGACACCCTGACGGAAGAATCACCATTGTACCCCATCCCAAAAAAGACTTGCCGCCGGGAACTCTGCGTAACATCGAGGCGCAAGCCAGAGTAAAATTCTAGAGCAATTTCAGTTTGAAACGCAGAGCGTTTCAAACTGCGAATGCTCCAGCATGGGGGCTTCGGCCCCCTTCCGAGGAATATATGAATTATATTGCCATTATCCATAAGGAAAAGGATACGGCTTACGGCGTGACCCTGCCGGATTTTCCGGGATGTTTCAGCGCGGCCGATACCCTGGATGACGTTCCCCGCAATGTTCAGGAAGCCGTCGAGTTGTGGGCCGAAGGAGAGGAAGTCGAGCCGCCTGTCCCCTCCAGCTTCGAGGACGTTGCCCAATCAGAGGCGGCGCAGGGGGGAATGCTCATGCTGGTGGACATCAACTTTGACTTCCTTGACCAGAAGGTCGTTCCGGTCAACCTTTCCATGCCTGTTTATATGCGCAACCGCATTGACAGGGCAGCGCGGGAGCGGGGTCTGACGCGTTCCGCCTTTCTCGTTCAGGCAGCACAAGCCTTTACCCTGAAAAATGCCTGAAGTGCAGAGGCCCGATCTTCCGCCTCCGTAACATAAATAAATACCTCCGTCCGGCGACGCCCGGACGGAGGCTGAAAAGGGGGCGCTCATGCGCCGTGCCTGCCGGGGTGATGCTGGAACATCATCCCGGCGCCTTTTTTATGCGCATTCCCTCTACAGGATGCAAGAGCCTCCCCACGCCGGACGCCGGACAGGCTCGCCCGAAATACCGCCCCGCATCTGCGGGGCTTTTCTTTTTCAACATGGCGTTATTATTAATCTTTTTTCAAATTTTTCTTGCTCCGAACGCCTCTGTATGGTAAGATAAGGTGTAATTTCAATGTCTTATGAAAAGAAGGCGGCCCGGCCAGGGCAGCCTTCCAGAGGAGAGCCACACATGTACAATGCTTCTTTTTATCCCACGCCCGCCCCTGTTGCGAAAAAGATGCTCGCCATGCTGGGAGAGCGGGACTGGTGGAAGTTGCGCGTGCTTGAGCCGTCTGCCGGAAAGGGCGATCTGGCCGATGCCCTGATTGAGTCCATGAGTGCCGGCGTACTGCCCACGGGCCGCCGGGTCGCACGCGAACGCGCCGACATAGCTGCGTCCATCCACTGCATTGAGCCGGAGCCGGATTTGCAGGCCGCCTTGCGCGGCAAGGGCTACCGCCTCGTTGCCTATGACTTTCTGACCTTCTGCCCGGAAGAACCCTATAACCTGATCCTCATGAATCCGCCCTTTGCCGATGCCGACAGGCATGTGCTTCACGCCTGGGAGGTGCTGCAAGAAGGCGACGTTCTTTCCCTGATCAATGCGGAAACCCTGCGCAATCCCTGCACCGAACGGCGCAAGCTGCTCGTCCGCCTCATTGAGGAGCATGGCAGCGTGGAATACTTCGGGGCCTGCTTCACCGAGGCAGAACGCGCGACCAGCGTGGAAGTGGCCTGCATCCTGCTGCACAAGGAGGGCAGGGAGGATGTCATCGACCTTTCAGCCGGGGCATTCGGTCAGGATGACCCCTATGCCGCCTTCACTGCCTCCAGCGGACTGGAAAACGAAGTGGCCACGCGCAACATGGCGGACAATCTGGTGCAGGACTACACGCATTGCCTGCAAAAATTCCGGGAGGTGTCTGTCGGCCTGCGGGAGCTGGGCGTCTACATGCAACGGCTTTACGGCTCCGCTGCGTACAACGTGGAAAAGGAATTTGCCAATGCCGTCAGCACGCTGCTGCGCGGAGCCCAAAAGGATTCCCCGGAAACAGCGGCCCTGACCTTCCAGCGGCAGCTCCGGCCGCGCGCATGGTCGCGTCTGTTCGAGCTGACCAGCATCGGCAATTTGGTCAGCGAGGGCGTGCGCCGCACGCTGGACAAATTTGAACGCGAACAGCAGGGCATGGCCTTCTCGCGGGAGAATATCTCGGTACTGCTGCAAACGCTGATTCAGAGCCGCGCAAACATCATGCGGGAGTGCGTGGTGGAAGTCTTTGACGGGCTGACGCGCTACCACGAAAAGAACCGGGTGCATGTGGAAGGCTGGAAAACGAACGACGCCTGGAAGGTCAACGAGCGTTTCATCCTGCCCGGCATCGTCGAAGGGCGCTACAGCTATTATGATCTGAACTATAACAATCTGGGACTGGTTCGCGACATTGATCGCGTCATGGCCTCACTGGAGGGGCGCAACCTGCAGGATGTGCCCGTCACCATTGAGCGGGCATTGCGCGATGCCCTGAAACAGTCCGGGCAATGGAGCGGAGCCCTTCTAACAAGCACCTATTTCGAGATGCGGGCCTACTGCAAGGGAACCGTGCATTTCAAGTTCCGGGATCGCTCTCTCTGGGAGCGTTTCAACCTCCTTGCCGCCCAGGGCAAGAACTGGCTGCCCGATGACTACAAGGCACGCGAAAAGGCGGAGAAGGCGCGCCATGCCCGTGCCGACCAGTACGGTCTGCCCCTCTAGAAACCTGCGGCCCCGCTCCGGCGGGGCCGCAGTCTATTTTTAAATTATCTATTTGATTTTACTAATCTTTTTTAAACTTTTCCTTGCTCCATCCTTATTTCTATGATAAAATAAGTTGTGGAGTTTCAACCACTTGGGTGAAAGCGCCTTGCCACGGGCGCGCCGCCTTTCACCCGTCGCACATGTACAGGAGGACAGCCTCATGTCGGACATTCTTGAACAGGTCATCACATCATGGAACCGCCATATCTACACGTCCAAATCGTCAGCCATGCGTGCGGCGCGGACAATGGCGGCCCGATCTGTCACCTCGCGCTCCTGGGGCTTCGGCTGCTGGGACGACGCGGAAATCCGTCGCGGATTCCAAGGCTATATCCGTTTCACCCCGGACATGATTGTCATTGAACCTCAGGCTGGCGGCTGGCGCTGGGGCGTTGCCTGCAAGCGCGGCGACGTGCTGGTATGGGTGCGTCTCCCCAACAAGCGCATGGCACAGCTGCCCTACAGGGAAGCAATCAAGGGTTGGCACGACTCGGAAACGCCCATTGCTCATTAGAGGCTTTGCCCCGGCCACGGCCGGGGCATGTCGCCACCACACATGTACAGGAGTCAACAATGCTGAAGGAAATGCTGGAAATCCTGATGGAGCGCGACGGCATGAGCCGGAACGAAGCCCTGCAACTGCTGCGCGAGGTGCAGGATGCCATTAATGAAGCCTTTGAAAGCGGTGAAGACCCGGAAGAAATTTTCACCGACATGACCGGGCTTGAACCTGATTACCTTCTTGCGCTCATCGTCTAGCGGTTTCGCCCCGGCCACGGCCGGGGCATACCATCCACCACACATGTACAGGAGTTTGTTATGGGTTGGCTTTACATGCCTGCACAGGGCTCGTCGCCTCTGGATGCTGTCCGTGCCTATCTTGCGCCAGATGAACTGGTTGACGCCTCGCACGACCGTTACGAACGCGCCTACTATCTGGCGGTGCGCTTTGCTCGCGGGGATTTCAGAGGCCGCGTCGGGGGCGTCGTGGCATTGTATGAGACGCGCAAGGGAGGCGCGGAAATCGGCGTCAAGCTGATTGAGGAATGGCAGGGGCCATACTATCGACGCTGCCCGGCCCGCATTCTGGATGCGCTGACGCCGGTGGGCAGACTTTACCCCAGAGGATCGGGCCTTGCCGCCTGGGCAAAGGTCTGGCGGGATGAGTGCCGCGGCCAGCTCCGCCTGCAACGCCAGTCCGAAACATGGCGCGCAACCCTTCGCATGAAGGAACGTTTGGGGCTGACTTCCTAGAAACTTGTATTGCCCATCCTTGACTATACACATAAAATTGTGTATAGATAGATGTAATAAAGGAGGTGATATGAAGCCCCGCGAAATACTGGACAAACTCAAGGCGGCGGGGTGGACGGAAGGCAAGGGCAGGGAACACGCCATAGCTGCCGTGAGTCCCGACGGCAAACAGACAATTCCCATTTCCAACCATCCGTCAAAAGACCTTCCGCTGGGGACGCTCAAGAAGATAGAGCGGCTTACCGGAGTGAAACTGCGGTGAAGACAGGGGGGGCCGGAAGGCTCCCCCCCCTGAATATATAGAAACGTAATGAAGCATAGTGAAGAGTTTGCCATGACACGCTATTATCTTGCCGGGATCATCCGTGAAGACGACGGCAGCGGCTATTCCGTTTATTTTCCCGACGTGCCGAACGTGGCCGCCGGAGGGGAAAGCGTGGAAGAAGCCCTGAATAATGCGTCCAGCGGTCTGGCTGTGGCCCTGCGCGATCTTGCAGAGCGCAACGCCCCCATTCCCGCGCCCTCGTCCATGGAGGAGGCGCGCGCAAAGGTGCGGGCCGAACGGGAGGCGGACGAACTGCCGTTCCCCGACGACGCCCTGTTTCAGTATGTGGCCGCGCCCGAACTGGATTTGACGCCGGTGCGTATCAATATCACCTTGCCCCGCGCTGTGCTGCATGAGGTAGACGAAAAGGCCCGATTGGCGGGCATGACCCGATCCGGTTTTCTGGCTGCTGCCGCACATGCCTGGAGCTGATTCAGCAGCCCGATCAGAACCTGAACCAAGTACATCAAAGGGGCCGCAGCTTGACAGCTGCGGCCCCTTTTGCCACTCTGACTTTCCCAAACGTAACGAGGCTTGTCAGGCCTTCGCCGGCGTCCCCGCGCCGGCGTAAATTTTGACGCCCTTTGCCATATTGCGCCCGACAGGCGTGATCCATATTGGCGAAGCAACGTCCAGTAACCGTGAGGTCTGGCGGTCTCTCTTCGACCGGGGAGCGTTGTTTCGCCTTTTTTGATCGCGAATGTTCGGGCGAAAGCCTGCGCCCGGATACGCCGCCGAGGTTTCCTTTTTCCGACCTGGATGGGGATAGCCTCAGCGGCGTTTTTTACTCGCAGTCCTCTGGAGGGCGGCAGCACGTCCGACGCGCTGCGCTGCTTCAGCTATTTGTGCAATCTGGTAGCGATCACGCCGTCCGTGCCTCTTTTGGCTTGGGCTGATGCGCGCCTTTTTCTGGCAGTACTGCGAATATGCCGACGGCTGGTTACATAGAAGGGGTAGATGCCTGATACAAAGGGCGCGGAGCATGCCAAAAAGCCCCGGGGGTGGTCAGGGCTTTGCATGTCAGAGGTTCCTAGGTGTTTTCGAAGCGTATGACGGGCGTCAGCAGCGCTTTGCCAAATGGCGGCGGTACGGCATTACCGACGACCCGGTAGCAATCCAGCAGGCTGCCGGAAGGTGCTATCCTGTCGGGCAAGCCCTGCAGACGGGCGCACTCACGCCAGGACAGGCGTCTGTTGGCATCGCCGTTAAGTTGCCATTTATCCTTTTCCACAAACGTCATGGGGCTGCCCTGGGGGTGCAGCGGGACGTGGGAGGCGTTGGCGACGATGGTGAAACTCTGTTCGTCCCAGCCGCGTTTCCTGTTGCGCGTCAAATAGTGCCCATGGAATTTTTGGTCTAAAAATTCCCCTGTCGGCCAAAGTGGCATGTCGCCGATAGCGTCACGCAATGTCTGGTAGGGATGTGCCCGCCCCGGGCCGTGGGTGGGCGTCAGGAATTGATAGGAGAAGTCCCGGGCTATGTCGTTGCGGATACCGACCAGGAAGACGCGCTGCCGACTTTGAGGCAGGCCGTAATCCGGGGCATAGAGCAGCTTGTGATGCACGGTATAGCCCGAATCCCTGAACCCCTGAAGCTGTTGCTCGAAGAACCAGCCTTGCTTTGCGGAAATCATCCCGCGCACATTTTCCACGAAAAAGTATTTGGGGGTGGATTGAGCAAGGACGCGCAGAAATTCGAGATAGAGGAAGTTGCCCTTGATGGCGGTCAGATCGCGCTCTGCTCTGTCCTTCCACCGACGCCGGGCGCCGAGACTGAAACCGGTACAGGGGTAGCAGCCGATGAGGACGTCGGCTTTGGGAAACGAACGGACATCGCACACGTCCCCGACATGGAAGTCGACATCGGGAAAAATGGAACGATAGGCGGAACCGGCAACGGGATCGATATCGTTGGCCCATAAGAATTCTATGCCTGCCTGGGCCGCGCCGAAGTCAAAGCCGCCGCAGCCGGAGAACAGAGATATGGCAGTCAGTTTTCGCATGAGGGGAAAATATCAAAAAAAGTTTGTGATGGCCATCAGGAAAAAATGGTGTCGATTTTCTCCATGCAGGGGAAGTCGCTGATCTGAAAATCATCATTATTGAACAAAAGGGACATGATTCTGAACCGATCCAAGAAGATGCCGTGCACTTGGGTGGAATCGACCCAGGCATTGTTCGACAGGCGGTAATGCTGCGGGGAGAAAAAACAGGGGATGGCGTCCAGACCGCGTAGCCGCTTGCCCCAGGTCTGAGCATCTATCTGTTTGGAGATCATGGTGTCTTCATTCTCCGTACAGCCGGCCTGCCCCAGTATGACGGGCATGTTGGCTGCGCCATCACGGCACGCATACCATGCGACGACATCGAGCTGCCCGTCTCCTCCGGGAGCATCGAAATGCAGCAACTCATCCTCATCCATCATCAGACGCAGACCAAGCTCTTGCGCGAATGCTTCCAGTTTATTCCGGCGGCTGCCAGTGTAACCGGGGAAATCATTGTGCTGGGCTGTCCCCATGATTTTGATGATCCACGTTGGCACGAGGTGCTTCAAAGTACAGGCAGACAGCACCTCAAAATCTTTTGTGAACAGATTGCGGTCAGGTCTGGGCCAGAACCGCAAATGTGATGCCATGAGCAGGAACGTATAGAGTTTATGCTGATCCGTCGTCGTTGCTTTCAGTGAGATGAGATTTCCCGCACAGGAGAAAGGATAATAGTCTCCAAAGAGTTCTCTGCGTGAACGCAGATGCTCTGAAATATCTGTGAGTTCAAGAGACGCGGCGTCATAGCGTTCAGCGGCGTCCTCAGAATTCATGACGTCTGTATCTTCTTTATCGATAGCAACGATGCCCCCGATGCCCTCCTCTCCTCCCATCTGTTCATCGAGAGCCTCATCGATAGGTATCTCCTTATCGTCATTTTGCAGACAGATAAGCTCAACGACATCCGCTTTATGGTAAATATCTTTCTTGCGAATATCGGAAGCACTGATTTCATATTGTGTCAGATAATTAGAGGTCGAGGACATTGTCTTTATCGAGCTCATTTTTTACATACAGGAATATTTTTTTGGCTGTTCGAGCAAGCTCGTATGCGTAATCTTTATCTGATTCATCAAAGTTTCGAACTTTGGATGACAGTCTGTCAGCTTCCTGGAGCTTGGCTGTGGCAAGCTGCATGAAGTTGCGGAAATCGCTCAGCGCTTCTCCGGAATATTCCGATGCTTCTTCCAGGGTATAGCCCTTTTCCAGCATGGATCGGGAGGCATCGTTGCTGATGACGCTGTTGAGTCTCTTGAGTTCGCGAGAATCACTGATTTTTTTGTTTCCACAAACCCAGTCGAAAAGATGCTCTGCGGCCGTTTCCTTTAGTTCGTCAGTTTTTCCATCAGCAAAGTCGCCGAGACCAATATAATCCCTGATGCCATTATAGGAGAGGGCCGTGTGGATAACGGAGAAGTTTGACTTGATGTTCTCGGCGACAGCCTCATTTCCCCAAAAAGCATTTTCTTCTGCCCATTCTACGACGGTCAGCGTATCCAGGAGGCGCTTGGCATAATAGGGCTTAGTGCCGATCATCTTGGAGATGTGGGCAAGAGTTTCGTCGCTCGACTTGCTCTTTGTGCGATACAGTTCGTAGAGCTGTTTGAGGTATTCCGCCTTTTCCCTGGCTCCCCAGGGTTTGACGCCCGTGATATGCCGGAAACCAAGATAGTCCAGGATATCCTGTCGTTTTTCATAGTAGATGACGGGAATATCCGTGATGTCCTTGTGCCTGGCGTTAGCTGCTATCTCGGCAATCTGTTTTTTCCGCAAAGGAGCCAGTTCTGGCTTATGCAAGAGCTTGAGTGCGGCGAGCCGTCTGTTCCCTTCAACGACGATGAAACCATCAGAGCATGGAGTAACCAGCAGTGGTTCCGCATCGGAATAGCCAGTGCTGGCTATGGAAGCCATGAGTTCTGGCAAATCTCCATTCTGGAGCATCCACTGCAAGACGGCCTGTTCATCGACTGTACGTTTTCCTCCCGGCAGTCTGGGATTTTCCGGGTCGAAATAGAGCTTATCAAGGGAAGCGTTCTGACGCTGCCCTGTCGAAGTTTTCTTTGCTTTCATGGTGTTACCTGTCTGCACGTTCATGATGGGGAGCGGGGGAGCATTGCGCGTACGCTTTTCACGCTATGAGCCGTTGCCGTTAGATTTTCCCTATCTCCAGCAATCGTTCCGTAAGCCGCTGGTTCAGGGCGCGTTCCTACGCCGAACAGGCCCGCGGCTTGACAGGCGCGGGCCCTTTTGCCACTCTGACTTTCCCAAACGTAACGAGGCTTGTCAGGCCTTCGCCGGCGTCCCCGCGCCGGCGTAAATTTTGACGCCCTTTGCCATCAGTAACCGCGAGGTCTGGCGGTCTCGTTACGACC
>CALUWU010000086.1 GCA_944324555.1 uncultured Desulfovibrio sp. | reverse complement strand
CCCCTCCCAAACGCGCTTTATTCTGGTCAACGTAACATCCCGGAGATACAGGGGATTTCCTTTATTCGCCGTCCCCCGAAGACGCGAAAAGAGGAGAAGAGCTGGCGGCGAAAGATCTTTCAGGCTTTCCTTTTTCCGCACGCTTTAGGGGTATGGAGAACATGGCGAACATTCCTCAAGGGGAAATCGCCACTATTCTAGGTAAACGCCTGACAGGCTGTCTCCCGTCAGCGCACTTTTCCGAAAGGCAGGATGGTGCTGACGTCGTTTTTCTGTTCGTCGTCCCCTGATGACGAGGAAACAGAAAATGGACAACAACGCTGCGGGATATTTCCAGCAGGCCAATATTCCCGGTTATGCGCGGAGATTACTTATAAAGAGTTCTGACCGGGCCGAGGAGCGACACGGGGACCGCTGCCATCCCGCAGGCCATTACCAGGACCGGCGCCTCTGGGGGCATCGGGACCAGTGCCGCAGGGCCCCCTGCCGTAACCGCGACCATTGCGCGGCGCTCTGGGGGCGGGAGCGTTCGTATCACAGGGGGCGCCATTGCGGGGACCGCGTCCATCCGGGCCGGTTCCGTCTCCATAACGAGCCTCCGCCGATACAGGGAAAGCGTGCATCAAAGCAAGAGTAGCGGTAGAAATGCCGAGGGCTGCAAAAAACTGTCTGCGATTCATGAAAAGCTCCTGTCATTAAAACAAAAGTCTTGTGCAATGCGCCACGCTCACTGTGCTGCCTGTGTATTTGTTGGAGAGATTCCTGTGTAATATAAATCTCTCCCGATGAGGCAATGAGCTTGCACTTTGTAATGCAGAAAATATGCCAACGCACAAGCCACTTATTCTTTCCCGTCATTAGCGCGCAACTGATGAAAAATTGGACAGGTTAGATGCGGACAGGGTGTCAGACTGGTTAAATATTATACAGATTTTCAAAATACATCTTTCTTCCCCCAACGCGCTTTATTCTGGTCAGCGTAAAAAACTGTGCGCAAAGGCTTTCCTTTGTTCGCCGCCTTCAAAAACTCGAAGACTTTTGGGAGCAGATGGCAAAAGGCCTTTCCGCACCTCTGCCCAGACTTCCACCGTCTCCCCACACCCGAAACAAGGGCGACGTGAAAATCTTCTTTCGTTCAGTTAAAGAATAAAAAACACCGTGGCGCTCCCCCGCAGCGCCGCCTCTCGCAACCGCTTAAAGCGGCTTGACAACACGCGGCTAAAAGCAAGATGTAAGCATCTCTTATCGCACTGGAGAGAACTATGCTTACACCCAATACCGCCGGTTTATGCCTGGCATTGCTGACAGCGCTTTTCTGGGGGGCGCTGCCGCTGGCCGTCAAGCAGCTTTTGCCCGTAATGGACGCCGTCACCATCGTCTGTCTGCGTTTTTGCGTTGTCGCTGTCTGGATATGGATTTGTCCAGAACATGCGGCTCCCCGCCCGTGCGGGCGTCTTTCGCGCCGGGATGTGGTGCTGCTGGTGCTGGCCACTGTCGGGCTTGGGGCCAATTTTGTTCTTTTTAATACGTCGGTGGGTTATTTGAGCGCCTCCGCCTGCCAGATTCTTGCTCAGGCCGGCCCTATGCTCCTGCTTCTAGGCGGCGTTTTTCTGCTTCACGAACCGTTCCTGCCTATTCAGGGCTTCAGCGCGGCAACGCTTGTCGCGGGCTTGCTGCTCTTCTTTAATACCCGGCTGCTAGAGCTTTTTACCGGCAGCGGAGATTTCGCATTCGGCATGCTGCTCGGCCTTTCCGCCGCCTTTGTCTGGGCCTCCTATGGCGTTGCCCAGAAGGTGCTGCTGCGCGTCACGACGCCCACGCGCATTTTGCGCGTTATCTATCCCTGCTGCGCTCTCGGACTGCTGCCTGCCTCTTCCCCTTCCGAAGTGCTTGACCTCAACTTCTTTCAGGGCTGCTGCCTCGCCTTTGCGTCCATCAATACGATTGTGGCCTATGGCGCGTTTACCAAAGCCATGAATATATGGCACTCCGCCAAGGTCAGCGCAGTGCTTACCACGACCACCCTCTTCACCCTTGCCCTTGAATATCTCGGCCATGCGATCTTTCCCGAAGTCTTTCCGCTTGAAAGCCTCTCGTTGATTAGCGCCTTCGGGGCCGCCGCCGTTATTCTTGGAGCGCTCGGCATTGCGATGGGCCCCATGCTCCACGCGCCGCATATTTCGTTTCACCGGACAGGGAAACAGAAATAAGCCGACTAGAGCATTTTCAGTTTGAAATGCTTTGCATTTCAAACCATACGGCCTGTCGTTTCGCGGAAAAAACGCGGTTTTTCCGCTCACTTTTGGCCGGGCGGCGCTGTCTCGCCGCCTCGCGTTTCACCTTTTTCAAAGGTGAAACGCTCTAGGTTCAGAACTCATTATCAGATGCCGGTTCTCCGGCATGTTCCCCATCAACGATAAAATATCATTGCATGTTACAAAAAATATCCATCGTTGCCCGCCAGACGCGGCGCGCGGGTTTATAGAAAGGCTCCACATAACCTTTGAAAGACGCCCGCCGCATGGCCTGCGCCCCCTTTGAAAAAGCGCGCTGGGGAAGGGATGGGGGGTCTGGGGGGAAGGGAAACCCCTCTCGCGCTAGCAGAGGGGTTTCCCTTCCCCCCAGAAGAACTATTTTGTGTTAACAGGCCCTAGAAGGTATAGGCAAGGACGAGAGAGGCTTTCCAGGCGTCCTGCCGGGAGAAGCTGTCGCTCATGAAGCTGCGATCCCAGGTATCCTTGTCGATCATGTTGACGATGTAGCCAAGCTCAAGACTTGCTGACAGGTTCTCGTAGACCTGCCAGACGCTGGTCAGGTTGAATTCCAGCAGGCCGTCGTTGGAGGTGAGGTAGGGGCCTTCGGTGGAGGCGGCGTCGCCGTCCATGTCAAAGGCGCGGGCGGAACTCATGTATTTGACCATGGAGGGACTGTTGGTGCCGCCCCAGTAGGCCGCGCGGATCGTGTGGGTCAGATTCTCCATGAAGGAAATGTCCGCGACCTGAAGACCGACGCCCCACGTGCCGTCGATGGTCAGGGTCTTCTCGTAAAGATTGCCGCGACCGGACCAGTCGGCGTCGGCCGTGCCCATGAAGCTGGTGAAACCGGCGTTGCCGTTGAGGCTGGGCAGGCGCTCGGAGCCGTTTTTGACGTTGCCGTCGTCGCCGGAAGCGTACCAGCCGAAGACGCCGGGAGTTCCCCAGTCCGTCTTGTATTCGACCAGCGCCTTGACGGCCCAGCCCTCGCGGCCCGTAGAGGCGCGGACGCTTTGCCCGGTTTCGCCGTTCAGCACGTTGAAGCGGCCCATCTTTTCCACATAGCCGTAGTTGACGTCAAATTCGATGTTCCACGGATCAAGGGCCGTGATCTTGACGGGCAGGCCGGCCCAGAACAGGGCGCCGTAGGTCTTGGACGTGCCGCCGAATTCGCCCGTTCGATTCAGGCCGGCGTAGGTGTTGCCGAGGGTCTGGGCGAAATCGCCGTCGGCCTGGGCCCAGCCGTGAATATTGAAGCGGGCGTTCCTGCCCTGCATGCCGTACATGACCCAGGGGGTCGCCTCGACGCCGTCAAGGTTCAGGGGCAGGCTGAGGGCAAAGAGGTCGATATTGTCAAGATAGTTGGCGTAAACGGTCTTGTTCGGCTCGTTGACGTCGGTCGTGTAGTTGTCGTTGAACGGACGCATCCAGGTCGCCGTCAGCGAGACCTTGTCGTTGATCCGGAAGTTCGCCGCGATGCCGGCCACGTCGCCGTCCATGACGGCGCTGCCGCCCGCCGCGTCGGGCATGGCCGCGGCCTGCAGGCCCATGCGGATCTGTATGTCGGTATTGGGCGCGACCCAGTCCAGATACGCGTTCTTTACCTTGACCATGTTGCCGTCCGCGCCCATGGTGCCGCCGCTTTCGGCATTGCCCCACATCTGTTCGCCGATTTCAAAGAAGACCGTGCCGGAAAGGGCCTCGGAAGCGACGGCGTCCAGTTGCAGGCGAACCCGCTGCCCGGCGCCGAACGCGTCGTTGGAATCGACATGCCTGCCGCCCTGCTTGCCGACAAGGCTCGCGTCGCCGGCGGCAAGACCCATGAGCCACTCGCCGGACGCCTTGAAATCGACGGCCCGCGCGCCGGAAGCCGCGCCCAGCGTCAGGGCGGCGGCCAGCGTCAGGGTAAGAATCCGTTTCATAAAATCCTCTCTCTGCGACAATGGTTGGAGGTGTATGCGAACGCCGCGTCCGCATGGGGCGGACGGTTTTTCCCCATCCGTTCCGCCGCCATGTCTTTGCGGCTTCCCCGGCGGGCGCCCGGCCCGGCCGTGGATTATTGCGCCTTGGGGCCGCCGGTTCCGCGCGAGGCCGCGCAGGCCTTGTTCTGCCGGCAGCGGCAGTTGGGGCAGTTGCCCTTGCAGACATGGCCGGGTTCATGGCGGCGCGGGGAGGGGACGAGCACCTTGTTGCCGTTGACGGCCAGATCAAAGCCGCGCCGGCCCTTGTAGGCGATGCGGTCGGGGGAGACGGGGCTGCGTTGCATGACGTTTTTCAGGCTTTCGGCGGCGTCGGGTTCGGCTTCTTCCATGCCGCGGACGTCGATGAAGAATGTGCCGCATTCCCGTTCATGCGTCGCCACGAGGCCGCCAAGGGCGGCGGCCATGTCGGGGGACAACCTGCCTTCCAGAGTCACATGCATGTTGTTGGCGCTGATGCGATAGGGGGGCGTTCCGTCGTGTCTGGACGCGCTCATGAAGTTTCTCCTTGGCGGATGTGGGCGTGTGCAGACTGACTGTCGCAAAAGATGGGGCGTCTGTCAACGAAAATGAAAATAATTTTCATTTTTGTAGCGGGGCGCGGCTATGCCCGGGACAACGCCGGCCCGCCCGCCGGCGCAAAAAGATGCCGCCCGCCTTCCGCCGGAGGAGAAACGGCGGGAGGCGGGCGGCGGCGCAAGGAGACTTGAAGCACTTTCAGTTTGAAACGCGTTGCGCTTCAAACCATACGGCCTGCCGTTTCGCGGAAAAACGCTGTTTTCCGTTCACCTGAGGCTCGTGTCTCGCCTTTTTCAAAGGCAAAACGCTCTATTCCGCCCGGCAGCGGGAAATCGCCCCGTTCTCCACGGTGAAAAGGGCGCTGCCGGTCTGGGTTTCGCGAAGCATTTCCGCCATGTGCGGATGACAGGTAAAATAGATGATCTGATGCGCGGGGCCGTGCCGCCCTTCGCAGAGATCCACGAAGGCGCGGGCGGCGCGCCGGGCGCGCTCGGGATCGAAGTTGACGAGAACGTCGTCCATGATGACGGGCAGGGGCGTCGCCTGCGCGGCATGGTTCTGAATATAGGCCAGCCGCAGGGCAAGATAGGCCTGCTCCTGCGCGCCCCGGCTGAGAATGTCGGGATCGACGCTCTCGCCCGCGGCGGACAGGATGCGCAGTTCCTTGTTTTCCAGCGAGGCGCTGATGCCGCTCCACTGTCCGCCCGTAATGCTCTCGAAGAAGGCCGACGCCAGACGGATGACCTGCGGCTGCCGCTCCTTCTCGAAATTGCGCTTGGCCTGAAGCAGAACGGCGCGGGCCAGCGTCGCCCTTGCCCAGGCGCGGGCCATGCGGTTCATGCTCTCGCGCAGCAGGGCCTTCTGTTGCGCCAGATCGGCGGGCTTCTCCGTAAGGCCGAGATTCTCCACGCGGGCGGCGAGGGCGGCCACTTCTTCGGTCAGGCGCTGTTCCTCGGCCGCGCTGTCGGCAAGCTCGTTGCGGGTTGCGGTGCTGTCGCGTTCCTGTTCTTCCTGCGTCTGCCCGTTGAAGGACTCCAGAAACTCGTCCAGCGGCGCGTCGCCGGCGGCAAGGCGCAGCGTGTCTTCCAGATCCGTGCGCCGCCGCAGGATGTCCCGCTGCTCGGCCAGCGCCGCGGCCTTGCGAAGAAAGTCTTCGCCGTCGCGCGCCTCGGCCAGGGTGAAAAGGGCGCTTTCGCCGGCCTGCGCCTCTTCCAGCGCGGCCTTGGCGGCCCGGAAGGCGTCGTCCTCTTCCGTAATGCGGACGGCGAGGCGTTCGCGCTCCCGGCGCGCCTCTTCCGTGCGGACGGCGCTTTCCAGACAGTCGTCGAGCAGCTCCAGCCAGTCGGCGTTTTCGGGAACGGGCCTGCCGGCGGCGGCAAGAATGTCGCGCAGGGGCTTTTGCAGCGCGGCCACCTCTTCCCGGCTCTGGACGATCTCCGCCTGCGCGCGTTCCAGCGAGGCCTCGGCGGCAAGACAGGTTTCCATGGAGGCAAAGGCCTCGCGCACGGTTTCAGGGGCCAGGTCTTCGCCAAGACCGAGCGAGGAGAGGCAGTCGGCCCATTGCGAACGCGCCGCGGCAAGGCGGGCGTCGGCTTCCTGGAGGCGCTGATCCTGCTCGTCCCGCTGACGGCGCAGGCGGTCGCGGTCGTTCTGCCGGTTGTGCAGGGCGGCGGCCGCCTTGATGCGCTGCTCGCGCACGGCGTCGGCGTCGCGGCAGTTGTCCAGCACCTGCCGGCCGGCTTCCTGAAGCGCGGCCGGGTCGTCGGGCGCGGCGTCGCGCAGGCGATCGGCCACGGGCGGCACGGCGCGTATCACTTCCTCGATGCGGCGCACGTCCTCTTCCAGCGCGTCCACCTCGGCCTGAGCGTCGTCAACCGTATGCCAGGCGACGCGGGCCGCCTCGGCCCGGGCAAAGAAGGCCTCGGCCGCTTCGGGGGCGGGCACGCTGCCCACGCCGAAGCTCTGCATGAATTCGTGCCAGCGGCGGCGCAGGTGCTGCACCGCCTGTTCCGCATCGTGGGCCGCGGCCTGAAGGCGGGTATGTTCGTTGCGCGCAAGGGTCTGGCGACGGCGCAGGTCTTCAATATCCTTGCGGAGGCGCTCGCCGCTGAAGCACTGTTCGCGTTCGCGTTCGAGGGCGGCCTCGGCGGCGTCCAGCGCGGCGGCGTCCATGCCTTCGGCCTGGGCCTGCGCGCAGAGGCGGTCGGCCTGCGCTTCCAGTTCGGCCAGACGCGCGGCGGCGGCTTCGCGGCGGGCGTGAAGCTGCTCCATGGCCTGTTTGTGACGCTTGGCCTCGGGGCCGGAGCGCGGCAGGCCGCCGCTCAGGGCGAAGACGCCGCAGACCAGCACCAGATAGCCGGACCAGAGGCTGATGGGAAGGGAAAGCGTCGGCGTCAGGGGCAGGCTTTCCATGCCCAGATACCAGTGGGCCAGCAGGATGGCCCCGCCGCCCAGCATGAGCAGGAAGCCCGCGGCGAGCAGGGGCAGGCTTTTGACCGGCGCCGGAGGCTGTTCGGCGGCGATGCGCTGATCGAGTTCGGCAAGGCGGTCGCGTTCGGTTTCCAGCGTCCCGGAGAGGGAACGCAGCTGCCGCACGGCGGACGCGCGGCTGTCCAGCGCGTCGCGGCTGGGGCCGTCCAGCGCGCGTTGTTCCTCGCGCAGGAGGTCGATGCGCTGCTTTGTTTCTTCCTGCTGGAATTCGGACTGCTGGACGGCCTGCTGCGCCTCGTCGGCCGCGTGCAGGCTCTTTTGCATTTCCGCGGCGAGGCGGAGGGCGTCGTCGCGGCGGGCGAGAAGCTCGTCGAGCAGGGCCTTGGCCTCGCCGCCCGCCAGACAGAGGGGATCGTAGACGCGGGCAAAGGCGTTGATGGCGTTCTGCACGGCGCGCCGCCGCAGGGGCAGGCGCTGGCGCGTCTCTTCCACCATGGCGAGAGCATGGCGCAGGGCGTCCCGTCCCTCGTCGGGCAGCAGGGCTTCGGGTTCGGGCAGGTTGTCCAGCGCTTCCTGCGCGGCCAGCACGTCGCGCTCGGCGTTCTCCACGTCGTTGTTGGCCTTGGAAAGGGCCAGGGCCGCGGACTGCTGCATGAGGCCGGCGGCGATCATTTCCCGCGCCTGCTTTTCCATGTCTTCCCGGGCGAAAAGCGAACGATCCGTGGCGCGGATGCGGTCGCAGGTCCAGTCCGGCCCCAGACGTTGCAGCTCGCGCTCCAGATCGTTGCGGGCGCGTTCCGCAAGGGATTCCTGGAGAGGGATGGCAGCCTCGGCCTGACGATAGCTCGTCTTGCGTTCGGCAAGGCGGCGCAGGGCGGGCAGGGCGGTCAAAAGGGGCTCGCTGACGGCAATGGCGTCGTGCCGCTCCTGAAGCAGGGCGATCTTTTCCTGCTGCGCGGCCATGGCGCGCCGGCAGGATTCCGCGGCTTCCTGCAGGCGGGCCAGACGGGCCGGGCCGTCTTCGGGAAAGCCGGGGCTGAGCTTTTCGGCGCGTTCCAGCTGCGCGCCGGCCTTGCGCCATTCGTCCCACTGCCGCCAGACGCCGAGACGGCGCTCAAGGCGGCGCAGGCGATCTTCCAGCGCGCTCCGGCGGACGCGCGCCTCGTTCAGGCGCTCCCGCTTGTCGTGCAGCGAGGCGGCAAGGGCGTCGTACTGGGCGCTTTCCTGCTCCGCCTCGATCAGGGCGGCGCGCAGCTGCTCCCACTGGGGCAGCGCCTCGTTGAGGAGCGGTTTCTTGCCGTTGGCCTTGAAAATTTCGTCCGCCTGCTGCTCAAGGCGGCGCAGGGCCTCGCCCGGCGAACGCAGGCCGAGGCCGAAGCTCGCGCCGTAAAGGGCGTTGCGGACGCCGTCGGCGCTCAGGCTGGCAAAGGTTTGCAGTT
>CALUWU010000085.1 GCA_944324555.1 uncultured Desulfovibrio sp. | reverse complement strand
AGGATGGGGGGCTTGGGGGGAAGGGAAACACCTCTCGCGCTAGCAGAGGGGTTTCCCTTCCCCCCAAACAACTTACGCATAAAGTTAACAGGCCCTAAAGGGGAGCGGTGCGACATGAACATGCTTTCAGGCTTTACGCAGGCGGACAGGGAACGCGCCTCCCGGCGGAGGAACGCCGCGCGGGACGTGGGCGAGGGCGCGCGGGAGCTTGCGGGACGCATGGCCGAACTTGACGAGGCGAGAACGCGGCTTGAACAGGCGCGCCTTGAGGCGGAGCAGGCCCGGGACGAATACCGCCGGAAGGCGGCGGAAACGGCCGCTGGCGCGGTGCGAACGGCCATGCACGCGGCGCGGAATGTGCTTAACGGCGGGGAGATTTCGCCGCAGATGGCGGCGCGGATGGATCAGCCGCGTTACCAGACCGGCTGCGAGCTGCTGGAAAATATGGTGCCGCTGCCGCAGGGGGGGATCACGAAACGGCCCGGGCTTGAGCATGTGGGCGAAACGCTGAAGCAGGGCGAGGGCGATGTCGTGCGCCTGATTCCGTTCGTGTTCAATGTTGACGAAACGCGCGTTCTGGAGCTGGACGCCGCGGAAGGCTCCGGCGGCATCGAAACGAAACCGTCCGTCCCGGAATCGCGGCTGCAAATCAACGCCAACGGGGAAGCGCAGGGGGGAAGCCTGTGCGTGCGCTGCACGGTGCTGGGCGCGGACGCGGGCAAGTGCGCCTACTTTCTCCGGCGGGAGCGCCTTTCCCCGGACTGGCAGCCCATACCGGCGGAGAACGTGACGCGCGAGAGCGTCAGCGTCGCCCTTGTGCGGATCGGCCCGCTGGGAACGGCAAGCGAAATAGACGGCATCCGCATCGAATACGACGGCCTGTCGGCGTTCTTCATGTTCTCTTCCGGCGCCGGCGAGGGCGGCATTGCCGTGGGCGCGAACTGGCAGCTTGTCAACGGCGTTCCCTGCGTCGACTGCACGGCCGCGGGCGCGAGCGTCCGCGACATGACCTCGGTTTTTATCCATTCGTCCCTTGGGGAAAGCCGGGTGTCAAAGGTTGGCGGCGCGTTCAGCTACTGGACGGACGACCTCGGGCGCGAGCATGCGCGTTTTGTCCTGCCCAACGGCGAAACGCTGGAACAGATGATAGACGTGGAAATGCACTTTCCCGACGGAACTGGCGGCTTTACAGCCAACGTCTACCGCTTTTTCGGGGACGAGTTCGGCAACGCGGGCGACGGCGGCGGCGCGGTTGCAGATCCCTCGCAGGGTTCGGCGCTGCGCGTGTGGCTGCCCACGGAAGCCGGGGCGGACATTCTTCTTTCCGAGGTTCGCGGCGCGCTGCCCTACGGCGCGGACGATCTTCGGGAACTGAGCTTCGTCCAGTGCGCGGACGTGATCTATTTCGCCCACCGGCGCTATCCCCCGGCAAAGCTCTCCCGCCATGCCGACGACGACTGGCGTTTCGAGGTTGTGGACTGGCTTCCCGACATCGCCGCGCCCGTCATCACCGAAGCCGTCGCGGTCGGGAGCATTCCCGCAGGCGAAAACAGCCGGACAAATTACAGCTACGTCGCAACGGCCATTGACGGGAGAACGGGCGAGGAGTCCTTGCCGTCCGCTCCCGTGACCGTTGAAAACGCGGCGCCGCTTTCGCAGTCCTATTACATCCGGCTGACAATCGCGCCCGTGGCCGGCGCGAGCGAGTACCGCATCTACAAGAAGAAGGGCGGCGTGTTCGGCTACATCGGCCGCATGGACGGCAGTTCCGGGAACTGGACGGAAACGCGGGCGGCGCGCGCGGTCTTCATGGCGGCCGCCCTTCAGGAAGAGCCGTATTTCTGGTTCACGGCGCGCTGGTCCGGCGAGACGGTCATGGTCACTCTCAACGGCGATCAAAGTTTCATGAACGACGGCGCCGTATTCGAGTACCGCACCGACGGCGGCGAATGGCAAGCCGCAACGGCAAGAAAGGATACGGACAAGGCGAACCTGTGGCATGTGAGCGGCCTGCCCGAAGGCGCGATCGAATTGCGCGTTACGGACGGCCACGGCGTTTCCAATACCGCGAGCATCGAGGGGGAGCGCGTCCCGGACGGCGGGACGGAACCCGAGCCGGAACCGGCGCCGGCGGAGCCGGGCGTTTTTGAAGACCGCAACATCGGCGCGGATACGGAAGACACGCCGCCCGCGGCGCGCAATCCCTTTGACGCGCCGGGGAAGTATCCGTCCCTGGTCTTCCTGCATCAGCAGCGTCTCGGCTTTGCCGCTTCCGACGCCCAGCCCCTTACGGTCTGGCTGTCGCAGGCGGGCAATTTCGAGAGCATGGCGTCCAGTCTGCCGCCCGCCGATGACGACGCCATAGAGGCGACGCTCGCCACGGAGCAGGCAAACCGGATTCTCTGGTGTCATTCGGATCGCAACGTGCTCGCGCTGGGAACCGCCGGCGGCGAATGGACGTTTTCGGGAGCGGACGGCGGCGCGCCGACGCCCTCGTCGCTCTCCTTTCAGCCGCAGACCTTTTACGGCGCGAACGCGCATCTTGCGCCGCTGCGCGCGGGGCGGAACCTGCTTTTCGTGCAGCGCGGCGGCAAGGCGCTGCGGGAGTACGGCTACAGCTTCGGCGCGGACAGGTACGAATCGGGCGATCTGTCGCTCCTTGCGCGGCATATCCTGCGGGAAAGCCCGGTTGTCTCGTGGGCATGGCAGGCCGAACCCTGTTCCGTCGTCTGGTGCGTGCGCGCCGACGGCTCGCTCGCCGGGCTTACCTGTATGCGCGAGCATGACGTCGTGGGCTGGCACCGTCACGTTTCGCCGGGGGCCAGGCTCGAATCCGTCATTTCGCTGCCCGGATTTCGCGGCGATACGCTGATCTGGTTCGTGACATGGCGCAACGGTTCGCGCCGCGTGGAACGTCTGGCGTCCTTTTTCGAGGGCGGTTCTCCGGCGGCCGCCATTCATGTCGATGGGCGGGAGCGCGTCGCCTACGTCGGGCGCTGCGTTCCCTGCATGCCGGAATCCACGCTGGAAAACGGCTCGACCCTGATGCGCGTGCGAAAGCTCAACGCCGTGAAATGCCGCGTCGTCAATTCGCAGCCCTTTGCCGCGCGCATCGGCGACGGCGACCTCATGCCCGTGCCCGCGCGCGGCGCCGCCTACGTCAGCCGCGCCGACTGGGCCGTGCCTCTCGCCGGCGGCTGGAGAGACGGCGACAAGCTGGAACTCGTCTTCGACGGCCCCGGACCCGCGACGGTTCTGGCCGCCGTCATCACCCTGGAACTCGCCGACATGGCCGGCGCGCAGGCCGGTTAAACGGAGAGGGGAGGCGAGAGGCTGGGGGAGAGAATCTGGGGGAGAGAGACTGGGGGGAGGGGAACCCCCTTTGCTGGCGCGCAAGGGG
>CALUWU010000084.1 GCA_944324555.1 uncultured Desulfovibrio sp. | reverse complement strand
TTTTGCCAGAACTCAAAACGGCCCGCCGACTATCGGCGGGCCGTTTTTGTTTTTGATATGTACGACGTTTTTTGGTCTGCCCTTCCGGGAGACTGCTGCGGAGGGGAAGGCCTGCGCGCTGCCGCGTCGCCGAAACGACCTGAAAAAAGCGCGCTGGGGAAGGGATGGGGGCTTGGGGGAAGGGAAACACCTCCCGCGCGAGCGGAGGGGTTTCCCTTCCCCCAAAGAGAAGCCTGCCAGCCTCCCCAACAACTTCCATTATTATTTGGATTCTGTTTCGTTGGGATGGGCTTTTCGCCAGATGGTGCGGACGAGAATGGATTCGCGGTGGAAGGCGAAGAGGGGAACGATCGCGCCGATGACGAGGCCGCACATGACGATAAAGGTTGTGAGGCCGTTGAAGAAAATATCGCTGAGGTGGGCGTCCTGGAGGGGGCCTTTTTCAGCGGCGAGAAATTGCATGGTCGCGAGGATGGTCTTGTAGGCGAACATGCCGGGGATCATGGGCAGGAGCGCGGGAAAGGAAAAGAGTTCCGCGGGGGTATGCCAGCGTTTTGCACAGGGGATGCTGAGCAGGGAGATGAGCGTCGCGCCGCAGAGGGAGCCGAGACCGATGCCGACGCCCCAGTCGAGGAGGAGAAAGCGCGTCATATGGCCGACGCCGGCAAGCACGCCGGCTGCGAGACATATCTTGACAGGCGGGTTGGATATGAGCGCGAAGCCGATGCAGGCGACGAAGGCAAAGGCGGCGTCGGCCAGAGCCGCGCCGGCAAGAGAGAGAAATTCCATCATAGCAGCCACACCCCCAGGAGCATCATGGTCAGGGAAAGTCCAATGGCGATGCAGACAATCAGAACGCTTGCCTGTATGGCCCGAGCAACGCCCATGAGCACATGCCCGTCGAGGATATCGTGCATGGCGTTGATGAGGGGAATGCCGGGGATGAGGAAGAGAACGCTTACGCCAAGGGCCGTTTGCGGCGTCGAGCCCAGTTGCCAGATGACCGCAGGAGCGGCAATGAGGGAGGCGACAAAGGAGGAGATGATGAAAATGACCTTGTGATTGAGGCCGCAGGCGGTGAGTTTTTGCCGCACATAGAATCCCGCCAGCGTGGCGAAGAAAACAAACAGCATTGCGACGGCGTCGCCCTCGAAGAGACGGCAGAACGCCGCATTGGCGCAGGCGACCAGCAGACGCAGACGCAGGGGGGAGACTGTCGGCAGCGTCATGATACTTTCAAAATCGCGCCAAGCCTCCTTGAGAGGGAGGTGATCGTCGACGATGCGCCAGCCGAGGGCGTTGAGCGCGGAGACGCGACTGAAGTTGGGGCCGCCGGGGGGGATTGTGCAGACGGCCGTTTTGCTGCCGCCGCCAAGATTGTCGGAAACCGTCAGCATGAGATGTTTGGAAAACATGGCTATGTCGACGCTGAATCCGTAGGCTTCGCCGATGCGCTGGGCGTTGCGATCGACGCGCGAGGTCTGCGCGCCGCAGGCCAGCAGGGTTGTGCAGAAGGAACGCAGAAAGGCAAGCATCTGGGATACGCTGGGGCGGCGCTGATCGTCGGTCAGGGCAAGCGTCGCCTGTGTGACGCAGGTCAGCGGCGGATGCTGCCAGGTGGAATTGAGCATCTGGAGAGCGGCGTCGGGTATGGTCGGCGGCATAGGAAAAACGACAGTCGGGTCGTTACCGGTTAAGGGCGGACAGGGAGGCGCAGGCGCGCCGCGAATTTTAGATGGAGGAATGGGGCGCTTTTGCCTGTGGGCAAAAGCGCCCCTTGGGCGTGGCTGACGCCGAAGCCTTTGGGGACGCGGGGAATTTGAGTGCGCTTCAAATGTACCTCGTTCTGGAGCGTTTTGTCTTTGAAAAAGGCGAAACGCGAGGCGGCGGCACGGCGCCGCCCGGCCAAAAGTGAGCGGAAAAACCGCGTGCTTTCCGCGTAACGACAGGCCGTACTAAAATGTTCTAGATGGATCGTTCGTTTTCGTTAAACAGCCAATGGAGAAGCCGCTTGTGGACGCGCAAGCGGTTTTCCGCCTGAAGAAGCAGGAGGGATGTTGAGCTGCACAGGATATCCTTGTCAACCTGCACGGTGTGCCTGGGGGTTGAGCCGAGCAGCAGATGGGCGTTGGGGGCCGCCTTGCTCATGAGCGCCGGGGTGATGCGCCATCGCGCCAGAGAGTCGTCGTCGAGACCGCCGCGGCAGCCCGCAAAGACGTAATCGACGCCTTCGACGGCTTCCTCGGGGGAGCTTACAAACTCCACGTTGACGCCGTGGAATTCCGCGGCGCGACGAAGGGGCGTGGCGTCGAGCAGGGGGGGCAGGGCCACGCGCAGCCGGTAGGGGAAGTAGCGCAGCCCCTCGACGAGCGAATAAAGCGTGCCGTTATCGCAGCCCGCCCAGCCGATGGAAACGCCGTTCAGGCTGTTATGGGAGTAGCGGAGCATGCAGGCCACGTCGGCCAGCACGTGCGCGGGATGGCCGTCCGGGCTGCCGGCGTTGACGACCGGGAAGGATATGGCGTCCCAGTGCGCTCCGGCCCAGGTGGAGGCAGGCAGCCCATAGAGATACATGCAGTCCACAAAGTAGCCGAGCTGACACAGGAGTTCGCGCTGGTAGCTGCCTTCGAGATCGCGCCGCCACTGACCGATACCCTGATAGACTACCGAACCGCCCATCTGACGCACGGCGGCGGTGACGCAAAGACGTTCAATGAACGCTTCTTCGCAAAAGACGAGGACGGCCGTCCGTTCCGTCATGAAATCCGTAGGCGCCTTTGCATCGGGAATGCCGCGCGCCTGCTGTACAAGTAACCAGGCTGTTTCCTCGCCCAGATCGGCCAGACTCATGAAATATCGCGCCATATAAACCTCCATGAAAACTGCGTTTTTGTTGCAGACAAGCCGTTTTGACGGCCTTTGCCGCCTTGTTTTTTTTGTAACAGTCGCAAGTGTGGCTGTCCAGTTCAGGCAATATCCCTTTGCCTTGTCAGGGCGTTGCGGCGGGCGCGGGCATAGCCGGCAAGAGTGGCGGGCAGGCTTGAGAAAATAGTTGTTAGGGGGTATTGATTGGCACGAAAGACGTCGCTTTTCTGGGCGATTGCATACTGTATGCCGACAAGGATTTTCTATGAAAGCCTTTATGTTTGATCTGGACGGCACGTTAGTGGATACGCTGGCGGATATTGCCGCGGCCTGTAATTTGCTTCTTGAAGCGCATGGATGGCCGCAACATCCCGTGGAAGAGTACAGGCGGATGGTGGGCAACGGTTTCAGAACCCTGATTCGTCGCGCCGTTCCGCCGGAAGCGGCGGACGGGCCGGATATGGATCTGGAACGCCTCCCTGCCCTCTTCCGTCAGGCGGGCCGGATATGGATCTGGAACGCCTGACGGAAGAGGGCAGGGAGCTTTATGCCCGGCGCCTGCACGACGCCGCGAAGCCTTACCCGGGGATGACGGAAGCGTTGCGCGAACTGGAAAAACGGGGATTTCTTCTGGCCGTGCTTTCCAACAAGCCGGACGAAATGACGCAGGCCATGATTCCCAGGCAGTTTCCCGGCATTGCCTTTGCTCAGATCTGCGGCGGGAGAAACGACGTTCCGCTCAAGCCCGATCCGGCGGGCGCCCTGAGACTGCTGCGGCGCATGGGCGTCGCGCCCGAGGAATGTTTCTATGTGGGCGACAGCGATGTGGACATGAAGACGGCGCAGGCCGCGGGCATGACGCCTGTGGGCGTTGCCTGGGGATTCAGGGGCGAGGAGGAAGTGATCGCGGCCGGGGCGACGTATCTGGCGCGCGCCGCGGGCGATCTCCTTCTTCTGGCCGAAGGGCGCCTGCCGCTTTTGAAGCGTTGAGGCTGCCGCGTCGTCGCGACGTTTCTGCCTCCTGTTTTTTGTGATCCTTGTCACAGATTTGCGGTTCCGCCTGATTTACGTCAGGAAGATAGCGGTTTCCCTGACAGCGACGCGGTATGGGGAGTTCGTCGAACGCGAATCCCGGACGGATGCGGCGGCGTCGGGGCCGCGAAGCTGGCCGCTGCAACGCGCGGCCTTATAAAAAGGAGAGAACCGCAATGGAACGTCCCATTATTCAGATAGACGAGGAACGCTGCGACGGCTGCGGACAGTGCGTGCTGGATTGCGCCGAGGGCGCGCTGGCTGTCATAGACGGCAAGGCGCGTCTGATTAGCGAGAGTTTTTGCGACGGACTGGGCGCCTGCCTGAACTGTCCGCGCGACGCCCTGCGCCTTGTTACCCGCGACGCGCCCGACTTTGACGAAGCGGCCGCGCTGGCGGCCAGGGCCGCCCGCGAGGGAAAGAGCGCGGCGAAAGGATGCCCGGGGAGCGCGGCGCGTCTGCTGCCGTTCGGCGCTGCTCCGGGCGGAGCGGAGGCTGCGTCCCCGGGCCTGCGGGCGCAGACGCCGACATGGCCGCTTCAGTTGCGTCTGATGCCGCCGGCGGCGCCCTTCCTGCGCGATGCGGATATTCTCTTGTCCGCGCATTGCGCGGGCTTTACGCTGCCGGGGCTGCATGCCGACTGGCTGCGGGGCCGCGTTCCCGTCATTGCCTGCCCCAAGCTCGATAACGGCAACAACGACTATCTGGAGCGGCTGACCGCCATTCTCCGGGGTCATGCCGACGCTCCGCCGCGCAGTCTGACGGTCCTGCGCATGAGCGTGCCCTGCTGCGCCGGGCTGGAGCATCTTGCGCGCGCCGCCGTGAAACAGGCGGGGCTTTCGATCGTCCCCCAGGTCCATGTGATTGCGCTGGGGTAGATTCTTTTTTTTTCTTCCCTTGACAAAACATAGTAAACAACTAAGTTTTGTTTGTGACCGCGCATATTCGCGCCGAGGTGATGTTCATGCCCATACAGATTCCCGCCGATCTCCCCGCCCGCGCCGCCCTGGAAAGCGAAAGCATTTTCGTGATGACAGAGGATCGCGCCACGCGCCAGGACATCCGCCCGCTGGAGATTGCCATTGTCAACCTGATGCCGACGAAGATCGCGACGGAAACGCAATTGCTGCGTCTTCTGGGGAATACGGCGCTTCAGGTAAACATCACCCTGTTGCGGACGGCCGAGCATCAGTCGAAGAATACGCCCATGCAGCATCTGGAGCGTTTCTACAAGACGTTCGACGAGATCAGTCATCGCCGTTTTGACGGCATGATCGTGACGGGCGCCCCTGTGGAACATCTGCCCTTTGAAAAGGTCGATTACTGGGAAGAGCTTCTGCGAATCATGACCTATGCCAACAGCAACGCCTTCTCCACGCTCTATATCTGTTGGGCGGCGCAGGCGGCGCTCTATCACTTTTACGGCATTCGCAAGCACGCGCTGCCCCAGAAGCTTTCCGGCGTGTACACGCATCATTCGCTGGTGCCCTCGTGCCAGCTCTTCCGGGGATTTGACGACGAATTCCTGGCCCCGCATTCGCGCAATACGGAAGTGCGCCGCATCGATGTGGAAGGGGTCGAGAATCTTCGGATTCTTGCGGAGTCGGACGAGGCCGGACTGACGCTGGTGGAAAGTCTGGATCATTCGCAGGTCTTCATGACCGGCCACCTTGAATATGATCGGGGTACGCTGGACGCCGAATACCGGCGGGATCTGGGGCGCGGCCTCGATCCCGAGGTTCCGCAGCATTATTATCCCGACGGGAATCCTGAGAAGATTCCGCCCATGACCTGGCGCGCGCACGCGCATTTGTTCTACAGCAACTGGCTTAACTATTACGTCTATCAGGAAA
This sequence comes from uncultured Desulfovibrio sp., assembly GCA_944324555.1. Taxonomy (GTDB): domain Bacteria; phylum Desulfobacterota; class Desulfovibrionia; order Desulfovibrionales; family Desulfovibrionaceae; genus Desulfovibrio. The sequence continues at coordinate 26,221 of CALUWU010000084.1, read as the reverse complement.
CGCCCTTTGACTTGCGCAGCGGCGGAACGCTGAGGCATGCCGCCGCGGAGGCGGAATAATGAAATTTTCGACGCGGACGCGTTACGGTCTGCGATTCCTGCTGCGTCTGGCGGCGCAGCCGGAAGGCGAACTTTTGCAGCTCGGGCAGGTAGCGCACGACGAGAATATTTCTCCGGGATATCTGGAGCAGATAGTCCGGGCGCTCAAGCCGCTGGGAATTCTGCGCGCCGTACGCGGCGCCGGGGGCGGATACGCGCTGGCCAGGCGTCCCGAAGAGATTTCCATGGAAGAAATATTTCTGTATCTGGAAGGGGAGATTTCCCCGGTGGCATGCCTGACGCGCGACCAGTGCCGGCGCGCGGACCAGTGCGTCACCCGCAACTTCTGGAAGCAGCTTGACGAACACATCCGCAGCTTTCTGCGTTCGCAAACGCTGGCGGATATTATCGCGGCGGAAAAGCATTGTCCGCGCCAGGGCGTCTCAAACTGAAAATGCTTCAGGATCGACGCGCCCTGAAGGGGCTCCCCGCCGGAGCGGATACCCGGGCAAGCGCCGCGCATGAAAAAAGCAAATGACTCTGCGAGGAGATCATCATGTGGAACTATACTGACGCCGTTCACGATCATTTTCTTCATCCGCACAATGCCGGCCGTCTTGACGACGCCAATGCCGTCGGCGAAGTGGGCAGCCTTGCCTGCGGCGACGCCCTCAAGCTCTATCTGAAGATTTCCGCCGACAACATCATTGAAAAGGCCGGTTTTGAAACCTTCGGCTGCGCCAGCGCCATTGCGTCGAGTTCCGTTCTTACGGACATGATCATCGGCAAGAGCGTGGACGAGGCGCTCAAGATCACCAATCGCGATATAGCCGAGGCTCTCGGCGGGCTGCCCAAGGAAAAGATGCACTGTTCCGTGATGGGACAGGAAGCGCTGGAGGCCGCCATTCGTCAGTGGAGGGGCGAGCCGCCCGTGCCGCATGCGCATGAGGAAGGCAAGCTGATCTGCAAGTGCTTCGGCGTTACCGACGCGCAGATTATCCGCGCCATCCGGGAAAACGGCCTCAAGACCGTCGAGGAAGTGACCAACTACACCAAGGCCGGCGGCGCCTGCGGCGACTGCAAGGATCAGATTGCCGAGATTCTTGCGACGGAGCTGCGCCAGCAGCCGCTGACGGAACTCAAGCCCCGGCCGCGTCTGACCAACGTGCAGCGCATGAAGCTGATCATGAAGACGATTGACGAGGATATCCGTCCGCAGCTGGAAGCCGACGGCGGCAATATCGAACTTGTGGACGTGGACGGCAAGCGCGTCATCGTCAGTCTTGGCGGACGCTGCGCCCAGTGCCGCGCCAGCGCCGTCACGCTGCACGATCTTGTGGAACGCCTGCTGCGCGAACATGTGGAGCCCGACCTGATCGTCGAGGAGGCCTAGCCATGAAGACAATCTATCTTGACAATAACGCCACGACGGCCGTCGCTCCCGAAGTGCGCGAGGCCATGCTTCCCTATCTGACGGATCTGTACGGCAATCCCTCCAGCATGCACACGTTCGGCGGGCAGGTGGGGCGCGCCGTGGAAGAGGCGCGGGAAAAGACGGCGGCCCTGCTCGGGGCGCAGCCCGAGGAAATCCTTTTCACGTCCTGCGGTTCCGAAAGCGACAATACCGCCATATGGAGCGCGTTGCAGACGCAGCCCGAAAAGCGGCGCGTCATCACCACGCGCGTGGAGCATCCCGCCATTCTCAATGTCTGTCAGTACTGGGAGCGCCAGGGGTACCGCGTGACCTATCTGGGCGTCGACGCCAGGGGGCGTCTTGATTTGGACGAGTATGCCGACGCGCTGAGCGAGGATACGGCGCTTGTTTCGATCATGATGGCCAACAACGAGGTGGGCAACCTCTATCCTGTGGCGCGCATGGCGGAAATGGCGCGCGAAAAGGGCGTGCTTTTCCATACTGACGCCGTGCAGGCCGTGGGCAAGACGCCGTTCCGTCTTTCCGAAATGGCCGTCGACATGCTGTCGTTGTCGGGGCACAAGCTGCATGCGCCCAAGGGTATCGGCGTGCTGTATATCCGCAAGGGCGTGCGTTTTCGTCCCTTCCTTCGCGGCGGGCATCAGGAGCGCGGCCGCCGCGCGGGAACGGAGAACGTGCCGTATATCATCGGCATGGGCGAAGCGGCCCGGCTTGCCGCCGCGAACATTGAAACGGAACGTCGCGACGTGGCGCGCCTGCGCGACAGGCTGGAAAGCGGTCTGCTCAAGGCCGTGCCCGACTGCCTGGTCAACGGCGATGTGGAAAACCGCCTGCCGAATACCAGCAATATCGCGTTCAAGAACGTGGAAGGAGAGGCTATCCTCCTGATGCTTGATCGCCTCGGTATCTGCGCCAGCTCCGGGTCGGCCTGTACGTCGGGCAGTCTTGAGCCGTCGCATGTCCTGCGGGCCATGGGCGTGCCCTTCAATTACGCGCACGGTTCCGTACGCCTTTCCCTTTCCCGCTATACCACGGAGGAAGAGGTCGATTACGTTATCGCGCACATGCCCGACGTAATCAAGACGCTGCGCGCGCTTTCGCCGTTCAAGGATTAGAGCGTTTCAGCTTTGAAAAAGATGAAGCGCGGGCGGCGCGCGCCGCCCGCGCCAAAAGCGCGCGGAAAAACCGCATCAAAAGGGCCCCTTCTTCGGAAGGGGTCCTTTCTGTTGTTACCAGCGTATGGAGTTCACGAGCGCGGGACCGTGTTCCACGGTGCGGGCATAGCGGACGGCAGGCATGCCGAGAAGCATGACATAGCTGAAGGAATGGCTTTCGGGCATGCCGAGGCGGGGAAGAAAATCGGGCAGGACGAGCTTCAGGCACCAGTAGGCGAGACCGCACCAGCAGGAGCCGACGCCCCGGGACTGCGCCAGAAGTTCCAGATAGGAAAGATAGATGAACGGGTCCTGATCGCGACAGGGGGCGTCCTTGTGGTTGCCGACCAGCAGACAGTGGGGGGCGCCCCGGAACAGGGCGTCTTCTCCCTTTTCCTTCCAGAGCTGGGCGGAGCGGACGAAGAAGGTGGAACGCGGGGAAGGCGGCACGGCGTTGCGGGCGGCGAGATCGCTGATGGTTTCGTAGACCTCCGCCCGAAAGGCGTTCATGGACGCCGCGTCGTCGAGGATGCCGACCCAGAGACGGCGGGCGTTGACGCCGGTTGGGGCGTGGGCGGCGGCGTCGAGGATTTCTTTCAGGACAGGGGCGGGGACATTTTCCGGCCGGTACTGCCGCACGCTGCGGCGTCCCTTGACCAGACGGGACAAGGAGGAAAACGAGGGCAGGTCTTCGAGAGGGGCGCTTTCCTCGGGCGTGCGGCCGTGTATGGAGAGAGCGCCGGAAGGGCAGATTGCCAGACAATGGAGGCAGCGCATACAGGCGTCGGCATTGATCAGGGCGGGGGCGCCGTCGCGCATCTGCAATACCCGGGGCAGGCAGTCGGAGACGCACAGGCCGCATCCGATGCAGCGTTCGCGATCGATGGCAAGGGGCTGGGTCATGGTTTCTTTTCCTTGTTGGTATTTTTCAAGAGCATGGCCGTCCTTGAGAGGAAAACAAAGGCTGTTTCCCGTTTTCGGGAATCAGTCCCGCTCCCGGCCGGAACGTCCCCGATAGGCGCGCAGGGCGGCTTCCTGTTCGGCGGCTTCCGCAACCTGCGCGGGCACGATGGTCTTTCCTATGGGGCAGAGGGCAAGGGCGGCAAGCTTGACGTGCTGCCAGGCAAAGGGAATGCCGATGATGGTGACGGCGCAGGCGACGGCGCAGCCAAGATGCCCGATTGCGATCCAGATGCCGGCGACAAGCAGCCAGATGATATTGCCGATGCCGCCGAAGATGCCGGTGCCGATATCGCTCCTGCCGGTCAGCACGTCGCGGGATACCGGGACGGAGCCGAAGGGCAGGAAGGCGAAGTTGCCCATGACGAAACAGGCGCGACCCCAGGGAATGCCGATAATGCTGATAAAGCAGAGGATTCCGACCAGCCACCAGGCCAGCCCCATGAAGAAGCCGCCCATGATGAACCAGAGCGCATTGCCGAGACAGCCAAGGGTTTGCATGGATAACCGCCTTGCGTTGGGTGAAAAAAAGCCCGCGCGAAGGCGCGCGGGCTGGCGGAATTTCGATTGGGATATTCCTGGAACATTTTCAGTTTAAAACGCGTTGCGTTTTAAACCATGCGGCCTGTCGCTTCGCGGAAAAAGCGCGGTTTTTCCTCTCGCCTTGGTCCGGTCGCCGCCGCGTCGCCGCCTCGCGTTTCACCTTTTTCAAAGGTGAAGCGCTCTAGAATTCGACGACGACCTGCTCGTCGCTGCCGGAACGTCTGGCTATGGAACCGATTTCCCATGCGCCGTAGCCGGAGGCGCGGATACGGCTCACGGCGCCTTCGCTTTCCTCCTTGGGAAGGATGAGGACGTAGCCGATGCCGGCGTTGAAGATTTGCATGATTTCCGGCCATTCCAGTTCGCCGACTTCCTTGAGCCACGGGAAGACCGGGGGCATGTCCCAGCTTCCGAAGTTGATGCGGGCCTCCACCTGAGCGGGAAGGATGCGGGGAATATTGTCGTAGAAGCCGCCGCCGGTGATATGGGCCATGCCGCCGATGGACAGATCGCGCATGAGGTGGCGGACGGTTTCCACATAGATGATGGTGGGCGCGAGCAGGACGTCGCGCACGGAGGCGCCGTCGGCGCCGGGGAAGGGGTCTTCCGGCGAAAGGCCGCTCTTTGCCAGAATCTTGCGGGCCAGCGAATAGCCGTTGGAATGCAGGCCGGACGAGGTTATGCCGATGATGCTGTCGCCCACGCGGATGCCGGAGCCGTCCACGAGCTTCGCATTGTCGACGATACCGACGCAGAAACCGGCCAGATCATATTCTCCGGGGCCGTACATGTCGGGCATTTCCGCGGTTTCGCCGCCAAGCAGCGCGCAGGAAGCCTGACGGCAGCCCTCGGCCACGCCGCCGATGACGGTATGGGCCGTTTCCACATCCAGCTTGCCCGTGGCGAAGTAGTCGAGGAAGAACAGCGGCATGGCGCCCTGGACCAGAATGTCGTTGACGCTCATGGCGACGAGGTCTATGCCCACGGTGTCGTGCTTGTTGCACTGAAAGGCCAGCTTGAGCTTGGTGCCCACGCCGTCCGTGGACGCCACCAGCACGGGATCGTCCATGTCGGCGATTTCCGGGCGGAACAGGCCTCCAAAGCCGCCGATATCGGAAATAACGCCCTTGGTATGCGTGCGGGCGACAAGATGTTTGATGCGGCTTACGAGGTCGTTGCCTGCCTGAATGTTGACGCCGGCTTCAGTGTAAGCTTTAGCGCGGTCTGTGGACATACGTTCTTCCTCCTTGGAAGGGGAGGATAACAGAAAAGCTTGCGAATCCCAAGGGACTTTTTGGAGCAAAATCCCGCCCGGTGCCCTTTTTCCGGCGGGCGGGCGGTCGCAAGCGTCCCGTCGGGCTGGAAAAAGGATTTGACAGGGAGCAAGGGCAATGGGAAGGTATGGCAAGGATTTCTGAAAAGGAACAGGCGCATGCGTCGCGAGGCGGATATGGTTTTCCCCGGTATCGCGCCGCGACGTCGTGCGACGGAAAACCCTGGAGGCAGTTGATGACCACCAACGCAGATATCCTGTTTTCTGCCGTGCGGCGGAGCGTATCGTCCGTCGTGCTGTCCCTTGCGCTTCTGGCGCCCCTGCCGGCATGGGCTGCGGAAGAGGGGCAGCCGGCGGCGCCGGCTCCCGGAGGGCTGGAGATTCCGCCGCTGACGAAGGAATCGGATCAGGCTCCCCAGGCTTCGCAGCAGGCCCCCCAGCAGACGCCCCCGCCCCGGAAGGAAGCGCCGCGCGAGGATATCGTCATCGGCACGGGACAGGCGTTCGGCGGCTACAGCGGCACATGGCGCGACCCTGTGAAGGATGAAAACGTCACCACGATCATTGCTCCCCGGCAGCCGATGACGCAGCAGCCCCCCATGTACATCGCGCCGCAGATATATCCCGACTGGGACGGCGGCTGGTCTCAGGGCGGGGGACAGTACTATCCGCCCTACTGGAGCCAGGCGCAGCGTCCTTCGCGCCCGCCGCACTGGGATCACGGCCAGCGGCCCCCGCGTCCGCCGCACTGGGATCAGTCTCGCCCGCCGCGGCCTCCCTACTGGGATCAGTCGCGTCCGCCGCGTCCGCCGCACTGGGACAACGGCCATCGCCCGCCGTACTGGAATCCGGGGCAGCGGCCCCCGCGGCCCCCGTACTGGGATCAGTCGCGTCCGCCGCGTCCTCCCTACTGGAATCCGGGGCAGCGTCCGCCGCAGTGGAATCCGGGGCAGCGCCCGCCGCAGGGCGGCGGCATTCCCCCGTCATGGTGGCGCAATTCCGGGCGATAGCTCCGAAGATTGACAATGGATTTGACGGCCGTCATCCTCCGGGATGATGGCCGTTTCCGGGATGAAAAGCGTAACGCGTCGCGCGCAGGAACGCGCGAGCAGGCGAGAGGGTATTTATGACCGCACAATTTTGGGAAGCGCTCCCCGCGGACGGCGTTCGCTGCGGCCTTTGCGCGCACGGATGTCGTATTCCGCGCAACGCCAAGGGGATTTGCGGCATGCGCGTGAACCAGCGCGGCAAGCTGATGTCGCTGGTGGAAAACGTCATGACCTCGCCGCACATTGATCCTGTCGAGAAAAAGCCGCTGTATCATTTTCTGCCGGGGACCAAGGTCTTTTCCTTCGGAAGCGCCGGCTGCAACTTTTCCTGCAAGTTCTGCCAGAACTATCTCATCTCCTGTCTTCCGACAAGAAGCGGAACGGTTACCGGACAGCGCGTCGAACCGGCGGAAATCTTCCGTCTGGCGGAACAGCAGCGGGCGCCGCTCGTGGCCTTTACCTATAATGAGCCGACCGTCTTCTTTGAATTGATGTATACGGTTTCGGGCCTGCTGCAGACGACGGAAAAGCGCTGCATAATGGTGACAAACGGTTTCATGTCCGAGGACTGTCTGCTGGCCCTGCGGCGACGCATCAGCGCGGCCAACGTGGACCTGAAATCGTTTCGCGAGAGCTTTTACAGGGACGTGTGCGGCGGTCGCCTTGCGCCGGTGCTGGATAACCTCAAGACCATCCGCAAGCTCGGATGGTGGCTGGAAGTCACCACGCTCATCATTCCGGGAATGAACGACAGCGAAGAGGAAATTCGCGACATGGCGCGCTTCATTCGCGACGAGCTGGGAGCGGATACGCCGTGGCATCTTTCCGCCTTCCGTCCTTCCTTCCTGATGAGCAATCACGAGGCGACGACGCAGGGGCAGCTGGAGCACTGCTGGAATGTGGCGCGCGGCGAGGGGCTGGATTTCGTCTACCTCGGCAATATCTCCAGCCCCATGGGCGCGAGCACCTCCTGCCCGAAGTGCGGCATGCTCTGCATTGAGCGGCGCAACGGACGCATTTCCAACAAGATGACGACGCGCGGCGTCTGCCCGAAGTGCGGCGCGCCGCTGCCGGGAGTATGGGATTGATTCTGGTGTACACAGGCAACGGCAAGGGCAAGACCAGCGCCTGCCTGGGGCAGGTCGTGCGCGCTCTGGGCGGCGGACTGCGCGTGGCCCTTGTCCAGTTCATGAAGGAACCCGGCTGCGCCGGGGAGCATCGGCTGCTGGCGGAGATGCTGGGAGAAGATTTTCTTGCCGGAGGATGCGGCTTCTTTCGCGACGAGGCGGAGCGTCCGCGTCACCGGAAGGCCGCCGAGGCCGCGCTGGCATGGGCGCGCGGGCGCGTCGACGGCCGCGACATGCTGATTCTGGACGAGGCGCTTTACGCCCTGCGCGCCGGGCTGCTGTCGCGCGAGGAAGTGGAATCGCTGCTGGATCTTGCCCGGGAAAGGGCCTGCCATGTGATTCTTTCCGGGCGCGACGCTCCGGCCTGGCTGGTGGAGTCGGCCGATCTTGTGACAAGCATGGAAGAAATCAGGCATCCCTGGCAAAAGGGACTGCCCGCCGTCGCCGGCGTGGATTTCTGATGCGAGAGCCGCCCGTCTGACGACGGGCGGCTCTCGTTTCGGGCCTTCGGGGCCGCCGCGGATTTGCCGGGCCGGGAACGGGCGCGCCTACCGCGCGGCCGGAACGGCCTCTTCGGGCAGCATCAGATAATTGTAGACGCGCGCGACGCCGTTGACGCGTCTGGCGGTCTGCACGGCAAGCGCGCGCTCCTGTTCGCTGGCAACGACGCCGAGCAGCACGACGCGGCCGCTGTTGACTTCGGTGTCTATGCGCGTGGAACTGAGGTTGCTGGTGCTGATGAGTTCGGTCCGCAGGCGCGCGGCCAGCACGATGTTGGAGGTTTCGGCAGCCGCGGGATCGAACCAGTGCGCGCGTACCGAGCGCACGCGCGCGTCGCGGCGGGCGATGACGACGGCTTCGTTGCGAACGGCGGGGGGGACTTCCCCCACGAGGAAGACGTGCCCATAGTAGCAGTAGACGGCAATTTCCCAGCCGTCGCCGAACTTGTGGTTGAGCAGATCCGTCTTGATGCCGGTGGCAATGCTCTTGTCCTCGGCGATGGTTCCGCTCAGGCGCTTGTCGTCGTAGACGCCGTAGGCCACGGTGCAGCCGTTCAGGAGGCAGCAGAGAAGCAGCAGGCAGAGAAAACGCAGCGGCATAACGACTCCGGGGTTATTCCTTGACGCGGCGAATGCGCGCGCCGACGGCGTTCAGCTTGTTTTCTATGCGTTCATAGCCGCGATCCAGATGATAGATGCGCTGGACTTCCGTCACGCCGTGAGCGGCGAGGCCCGCCAGCACCAGCGAGGCGCTGGCGCGCAGATCCGAAGCCATGACGGGCGCGCCGGCAAGCCGCTCCACGCCCCGGATCATGGCCGTGCGTCCTGAAACCTTGATGTCCGCTCCCAGGCGCACCAGCTCCAGCACGTGCATGAAGCGGTTTTCAAAGATGCGTTCCTCCACCATGCTCGCGCCTCTGGCCAGCGCCATGACGGCCATGATCTGGGCCTGCATGTCCGTGGGAAAGCCGGGGTAGGGCTGCGTCTTGACGTCCGTGCCGCAGAGGGGAGCGTCGCAGACGGCGCGCGCGCCTTCGGGCGTCTTTTCTATCTTCATGCCCATGCTTTGCAGCTTGAGAATCACGGCTTCCAGTTCGTCGTAGGGGCAGCCGCGCACCAGCAGATCGCCGCCGGTAATGGCCGCGGCGGCAAGAAAGGTTCCGGCCTCTATGCGATCCGGCATGATCGCGTACCTGTCGCCGCGCAGGGAAGACACGCCCCGCACCGTGATTGTGCTGGTGCCGTGCCCTTCGATACGCGCGCCGCAGGAACGCAGGAATTCGGCAAGATCCACCACTTCGGGCTCGCGGGCGCAGTTTTCGAGCACGGTTTCGCCCTCGGCCAGCGCGGCGGCCATGAGCAGGTTTTCCGTGCCGCCGACGGTGGGCATGTCAAAGGTGACGTGCGCGCCCTTGAGGCCGTCGCAGCGGCCCTGAATGTAGCCGTTTTCCAGCTCGAAATGCGCGCCCATCTTTTCAAGGCCCTTGAGATGCTGATCCACGGGCCGCGCGCCGATGGCGCAGCCGCCCGGCAGGGCGACGCGCGCCTCGCCGATGCGCGCCAGCAGGGGCCCGAGGCAGAGAACCGAGGCCCGCATGGTGCGCACGAGATCGTAGGGCGCTTCCGCCTTCAGCACGCCGGGTTCCGTTCGCACGACGCGGCTGTCGTAGGCGCAGGGGCAGCCCAGGATGCCCAGCAGGGTGAGAGTCGTGTGGATGTCGCGCAGGTTGGGGACATTGACGAAGGTCATGGGACCGTCAAGCAGAATGGCCCCGAACAGAATGGGCAGCGCGGCATTCTTGGAGCCGCCGACGTCGATGACGCCTTCCAGGCGCGTGCCGCCTTCAATAAGAAGTTTGTCCATGCGTCCTCTGAAGGGCGGGGATCGCCCCGACTAGAAGTGTGGGAAACGCCCGGCGGCCGTCGGGATGACGGCGCGGGAATCCGGGCAAAGGCATACGTTTTTTTTGAGAAAAAATCCAGAACGCTTTTAGAAAGAAAGAACTTGCCAACAGGGGGAAATTCGCGTATATGAAATCTCCGTACGAACGGCGGAAGTAGCTCAGTTGGTAGAGCACCTGGTTGTGGCCCAGGTGGCCGTGGGTTCAAGTCCCATCTTTCGCCCCAGAAATTTCAGGCTTCGTCCCGGACGAAGCCTTTTTCTTTTCCGGCGTCAGCCGTTGCGGCCCGGGCGGGGATTTTTTGAAAAAATGCTTGCCAAGCGGAAAGAAGTTGCGTAAAAGCGTTTTCACACGAACGGCGGAAGTAGCTCAGTTGGTAGAGCACCTGGTTGTGGCCCAGGTGGCCGTGGGTTCAAGTCCCATCTTTCGCCCCAGAAATTTCAAGCCCGTATCGAAAGATACGGGCTTTTCTGTTACCTTGAGTTTGAACCGCGTTGCGTTTCAAACCATACGGCCTGTCGTTTCGCCTTTTTCAAAGGCAAAACGCTCTAGCGCGAGGAAAAAGACATGACAGAACGTCCGCCCCTGCTGGAATACGCCTATACGCATGAGCAGACCGAAGCCACGACGGGGTATTTTTCCTGCGAACCGCAGGGACTGAACGAGGAAGAGGCGCTGCGCCGTCTGGAAGAATCCCCCTGGGATGATTTTCTGCATCTGCACTGTCTGCGCCTGCTGTATGGCAAGAGCCTGACGGAACTCCGGGCCCTGGCCGGAGAGGCGTGGGACGGCGCCCGCTTCACGCGTCCGGCGCTGGCGGCCCTTTTGCTGGAATGCGGCGTGCTGCGCGCCGAAAGCGCGGCGGCCTGCGAGCATTTTCCCGCCGACGCCGCCCGGTTGCTGGCCGGCGCCACGCCCGCGATTTATCTGAGGGCGGAGGCCTGCCCGGACGCCGCCGCGACGCGGGCCTGGAACGAGGTCTGGGCGGGCAATATTCTGGAGCATCACGCGCTGCCGCATCCCGACGACGCCGAGGCGCTGCCGCCGCCCCTCTTTTCGGCGGACGCCGTCGCGGAGGCGCGGACGCGCATGGAGGAAGCCGCCCCGACGCTGGCGCGCCTTTGCGCGGCGTGGCGCGGGGGAACGCCGCCGGACGGCATGCCTCCTTCCCCGGCGTGGGAGCGTCCGCCCGCGCAGGAAACCTACCTGCGGGCCATGGACGCCCTCATGGAAGCGGATGTTCTGGCCGGGCCGGAAATGCGGCATGAGGCCTCGCTGTCGCCCATAGCGCTGCTGCGCGGCTGGAAGGTGGACATGCGCTGCGAAACAGGCCGCCACCGCTGGCAGGCGCGGGGGCAGGCGACGGCCTACGGCCGGGGGCTGTCCCTTGCCGGCGCGCGCGCCTCCTACGCCATGGAAATTGTGGAGCGCGCCAGCGCCTACGTCAGCGTGGGGCGGGGCGAAGCCGCCGCCGAGGAGATTCTGAACCGCGCCGCGCCCATGCCCCTTGTTCGCGCGTCCTTCGCGGAGCTGCGGGCCGGGGGCGTGGCCGCGCTGCCGCCGGAAGCGCTGCCGCTGGAGGCGCCGGCGCCGGAAGCGCCCCTGTACTGGGTGCGCGGGAGTGACCCGGACGGCAACGAGACGGCGGTTCCCGCGCAGGCGGTCTTTCTCTTCTTCAATGCCGATGAGCCGGCGCTGTTTCTGGCGGGAGGCTCTACCGGCCTAGCTTCCGGCAACATCATGGAAGAGGCGCGCGTGGCGGCCCTGACGGAAATCATTGAGCGCGACGCGGAGGCGACGACACCCTTTCGCAAGGAACAGTGCTTCCGGCTGGCCTCGCGCGATCCCCGCCTTCAGGCGCTGCTGGACGATTACGCGGCGCGCGGCATGCAGGTGCAGTTTCAGGATATCACGACGGAACTGGGCGTTCCCGTCTATCAGTGCTTCGTCATGGGGCCGCGCGGGCGGGTGGCGCGCGCCACGGGGGCGAACCTGTGCGGAGCGCGAGCGGCGCTCGCGGCCCTGACGGAAACGCCGTGGCCGTATCCTTACGGCGGCCCCACCGGCCCCGCGTTGGGCAATCTGCCGGTCCGCGTGCTGGAAGACCTGCCGGACTACAGCCTTGCGTCGCCGCATGACAACCTGCGTCTGCTGGAAGCGACCCTGCGCGCGCACGGCAGGACGCCGGTTTACGTCGATCTGACCCGGGGAGATTTCGGCATTCCCGTGGTGCGGGCGCTGATTCCCGGTCTGGAACTCAATGCCGACTGGGAGCGTTTTTCTCGTCCTTCCCTGCGCCTTGCGGCCCGGCTCTAGAGCGATTTTCCTTTGAAAAAGGCAGAATACTCCAGGGGCGGGAGACGCGCTGATCCGCGAGCGGGGGAGGGGACGGCCGCAGAGGCGTTCCCGTTTCTTTGAAGCGCCTCCGGGAGAGCGCGTTGCCTGCGGAGAGCTCGTAAAAGTAAAACGAACAAGGCCGGACGTTGCGTCCGGCCTTGTTCGTCTTCAGGGCGGGGAGGCGTTCTTTCGCCATGCGCGGGGCGTCAGGATGCCCGCAGGGCTTCCATCAGCGCCTTGAGGCGTTCAACCTGCGACCCCAGTTCGCCGATGGCCGCGCTGGCTTCCTCCATGCTCCGGGACGTCTGGTGGGACATGTCCGAAACCTGGGTGATGATCCGGGCCACTTCGTTATTGGAGGCGGAGGCCTCCTCGCTGGCCGCGGCGATGCTGTGGGTCTGTTCGGCCGAGCTTTCGGCGTCCAGCACGATGGCGTCGAGCGACGCGCCGGACTGTTCGGCAAGGCCGGCGGCGGTCTCGATTTCCGTAACGGCCCGGCCCATGCTCTCGCCGCTGTTGCGGACGCTTCCCTGAATGCTGGCGATGGCCTTGCCCACGTCGCCGGTGGAGGCCATGGTCTTTTCGGCCAGCTTGCGAACCTCGTCGGCGACAACGGCGAAGCCCCGGCCGGCCTCTCCGGCGCGGGCGGCTTCAATGGCGGCGTTGAGCGCCAGCAGGTTTGTCTGATCCGCGATATCCGAGATCACGTCCATAATGCGGCTGACGGCGTCCGTCTGTTCGTTCAGGTGCGTCATGTCCTTTTGCAGTTGCAGGGCCGTGCCGGACAATTGCGAAATGTGTTCCATGGCCTGACGCACGACGACGGCGCCCTGCTTGGCCTTCTGGGACGTGCCCATGACAATGTCGGCGGTCGCGGCCACGTTGCGGGCGACATCCTGGGAGGAGGTATTGCTTTCCGTCATGGCCGCGGCGGCCTCGTCAAGGCTGGAGGCCGTCTCTCTGGCGGCCTTGTCCGCTTCGTCCACCCGGGCGGTCAGCCGGGCGGTCGCCGCCGCGATGACGTTTGTCGATTCCGCGAGGGTTTCCGCCACTTCCATCATGTGCCGGCGTTTGCTTTCCGCCTCGTCAAGGGCTTCTCTGGCTCTGGCGGTGGCCTCCGTGGCGGCCCGGGTCTGCATCCGCGCTTCGTCGGCATGAGCTTCGGCGTCGCGCAGCAGGCCCGACAGCGTGCCGACCATGTTGCGGAGCGCCATGAACAGCCGCAGGAGTTCGCCATAAAAAAGCGACGGATCGAGCTTGTAATCGAGCTTGCCGCCGGCGACGGCGTCCGCGGCGTCGACGATGCTGTCGAGCGGGCGGCAGATGGAGCGGGAGAGCAGCAGCCCGAAGCCGAGCATGACCACGGCAATGGCGGCGGTCAGGGCGGAAAGAATGATTGCCGCCTTCGTGGCGGGCGCGAAAATTTCTTCGCGCGCCTGAACGTAAAAGATGCGCCACCCCTGGGGGGTGGTCATGGCCGTGGCCAGAACGGGCGTCCCCTCGAGCTCCGTCTCGATCTGCCCGTCGGGCGCGTCGTGCAGGCGTTCCCAGTCGGCGTTCCGCGCTTCCTTGCCCAGAATCTTTTGTTCAATGCCGGGATAGCGCGGCGCGCTGAGCACGCGGCGCCCCGCGTCGAACAGGATGAAGCCCCCCGTTTCTCCCGTATTCATCTGGGCAATGAGCGAGGTCAGCGTCTTCAGCGGCAAATCCATGCCGGCGACGCCGAGCAGCTCGCCGTCGGCGGACAGGATCTTGCGCGTCGCGGAGACGACAAGCTGACTGTCCGTAAGGGAGACGTAGGAATCGCTCAGCCCGGCGACTTCGGCCGCCTGCGCGCGGGCGACGTACCACTCCCGCTGGCGCATGTCCATGCCGGGAGGAAGCGTGTCTTCCGGCAGGCTGGCTACATAGGCGCCGTTGGTATAGACGATGTAGATTTCCGACGCGGCCGGCCGGGAGGCCAGCTGCGCCAGCATGAGGTTGAGCGGCCTGCGGGCCTCGGGCGACAGATCCTCATGCCGCAGCGTGACGCTTCGTCCCTCGACGGGAAGCCTGGGGAATACTTCCCGCCCGTTCAGGATTTCCGGCTCCCTGGCCAGGGCTGCGAGGCTGTTTTCAACGTCGGACAGCACCGACGAGACGTGCTGGGAAAAGAGGCGGAGCGCCTGCGTGGACGCCTGCTGAAAGCTTGCTTCGGCTGTCGCGCGCATGCTGAAGACGGAAAGGGCCGTGGCGCCGCCGCCCATGACGAGAATGGCAAGCGTGATGCCCGCGATGATGCGCGCCTTCACCGTAAGATGGAATGAAAACACGGTTATGCTTCCTGTATTCCTGGATTTTGCTTTCCGTTGTTCCAGAAAACAGCGGCCAACCTAGCATCATCATGAAACAATCGCAAGTTTTCGCGCTGGAAACGCAGGTCGTTCCGTTGTCCCCCGCGCGTCGCGGGGCGGGCGATCCGCCGTTGTTCCGGGGGAGGCCGCCGGAAGGGAAAAACTTTCGCCTTGCAGCGTTCTTGTGAAAAAAAGCGCGTTGTCTCGCGCCGTTAGCGTCCGCTGTTCCGGCCTTAATTTGCGCTGTGCCGTCCTTTCCTGTATAGGGGAGGAAGAGTCCCGGCATAACGTCGGGATATGTCAACCTCCAAGAAGGAGAGTTCGTATGAAGTTGGGCAAAAAACTTGCCGGTCTTGCGCTGGCGGCGCTGGCTTTCGGTCTGGTCGGCGGTCAGGCTCTGGCCGCCGATCCTGTCAAAATCGGCGTGTACCTGCCGCTGACCGGACAAAACGCCTTCGGCGGCCAGCTTGAGCTGGAAGGCGTGCAGCTGGCCAACAAGGAAATGCCGACGGTGCTTGACGGCCGTCCCGTCGAACTCGTGATCGTGGACAACAAGTCCGACAAGGTGGAAGCCGCCAATGCGGTGAAACGTCTGATCGAGCGCGACAAGGTCGTCGCCCTGATCGGTTCCTACGGCTCTTCGCTGGCCATGGCCGGCGCCGAGATCACCGAAAAGGCCAAGATTCCCGGCGTGGGCACCTCCTGCACCAATCCGCTTGTGACCATGGGCAAGAAGTATTACTTCCGCGCCTGCTTCATCGACCCCTATCAGGGCGCGGCCGCGGCCACCTACGCCGTCGAAAAGCTCGGCTTCAAGAAGGCCGCCGTCCTCATGGAAATGACGAACGACTACGCCGTGGGCCTTGCCAACTTCTTCAGCCGCGCCTTCAAGAAGCAGGGCGGCGAGATCGTGGCCAATCTCAAGTACAGCGCCGGCGATCAGGACTTTACCGCCCAGCTCACCGAGCTGATTTCCAAGAAGCCCGATATCGTCTTCATGCCCGCCTATTTCGCTGAAGGCGCCATCATCATGAAGCAGGCGCGCGAGCTTGGCGCGACCTTCCGCCTCATGGGCGCCGACGCCATGGACAATCCCGATACCGTCAAGCTGGCGGGCAAGGCCGCGGAAGGCTTCCTGCACACCACCTTCCCCTATGATCCCAAGATGCAGGACATGAGCCCCGAGGCCGTCAAGTTTACCGAAGCCTGGCGCGCGGCCTATCCTGAAAAGGAAACCAACGTCAACGGCGCCCTGGGCTACAACAGCTATTTCCTGATCTGGACGGCAATCAACAACGCCAAGTCCGCCAAGCCGGCCGACATTACCAAGGCGCTGGCCTCCATCAAGAATCTGTCCACCCCGCTGGGCGTGCTGACCATCAACAAGACGCACGATGCGGAAATGCCGGTGGGCATCATCGAGTACAAGAACGGCAAGCGCGAGTATGTGGGCGAAGTGACGCCCAAGATGTAACGCGCTCGCGTGGTCTTCCGGCGGCGGGGGCATTCGGCCTTCGCCGCCTTTGTTCAGGCGGCGCGCGGGCGCGCCGCCTCGTGTTCACCTTCCGCGTCCCTTGCGCGGGCGAGACTACGGGCAAGGCCCGTTTCTGGTGGCTTCATGACGCTCGAAATGTTCTTTCAGCACTGTTTCAACGCCCTGACGCTGGGGTCGCTTTATGCCCTCATCGCCATAGGCTATACTATGGTGTACGGCATTCTGCGCCTGATCAACTTCGCCCACGGCGATATCCTCATGCTGGGTGCGTACTTCATCTTTTTCGGCACGTTTGCCTACGGCTGGCCGTGGGGCGTGGCCGCCATCATCGCCATTGCCGGCGCAAGCGTGGTCGGCGTGGCGGTGGAACGCATCGCCTACCGCCCCCTGCGCGACGCGCCGCGCATTTCGGCCCTGATCAGCGCCATTGCCGTCTCCTTCTTCATCGAGAGTCTGGCCGTGGTGGTCTTCAGCGGCCAGCCCCGGCCGGTGCTGCAGCCGGAATGGCTGCTGTCCGAATGGACGATCGGCAATGTCCGCATTCTCAAGCTGACGGCCTTCGTGCCCATCATGACGGCCATTCTGGTGGCCGTGCTGCTGTATGTGATCTACAGGACAAAGCCCGGACTGGCCATGCGCGCCATCTCCAAGGATATTGAAACCACCCGCCTGCTCGGCGTGAAGGTGGACAACATCATCGCCTTCACCTTCTGCATCGGCTCCGCCCTGGCGGCGGCCTCCGGCATCATGTGGGCCCTGCGCTATCCGCAGGTGCATCCCTACATGGGCATCATGCCCGGCCTCAAGGCCTTCATCGCCGCGGTCTTCGGCGGCATCGGCTCCGTTCAGGGGGCCGTTATCGGCGGGCTTGCCCTCGGCTTTGTGGAAATCATGACGGTAGCCTTCCTGCCGGAGCTTTCCGGTTACCGCGACGCCTTCGCCTTCATCCTGCTGGTGTTCATTCTTGTCTTCAAGCCCACGGGATTGCTGGGCGAACGTCTGGAGGAGAAGATCTGATGCGATTTACCGCCTCAACCCTTCTCAGTATTTTCGTCATGCTGCTGGGCGGCCTGCTGCTCTGGCACGCCGAGGTCTTTCTCGGCGACTATCAGATATATATAGTGAAGCTGATCTTCATCAACGCCATTCTGGCCCTGTCGCTCAATCTCATCTACGGATTCACGGGCATGTTTTCGCTGGGCCACGCGGGCTTCATCGCCATTGGCGCCTATGTGGCCGCCCTGTGCGTGCTGTCGCCCGAGCAGAAGGAAATGATGTGGATTCTCGAACCCGTCATGCCTCCCTTTGATCAGCTCTTCACCCCCTTCTGGCTTGCCGTTCTGGCGGGCGGCGTCGTGTCCGCCGTGGTGGCGCTGTTCATCGCCCTGCCGGTGCTGCGGCTGGGCGACGACTATCTGGGCATCGCGACGCTGGGTTTCGCGGAAATCATTCGCGTGCTGCTGACCAACATGACCTCCGTCACCAACGGCGCGCTGGGCATCAAGGGCATTCCCGAGCACGCCACGCTCGTCACGTGCTACGTCTGGATGCTGCTGACGCTGATTGTGCTGGCGCGGCTGCTGTTCGGCAATTTCGGCAACGTGCTGCGCTGCATCCGCGACAACGAGATCGCCGCCGACGTCATGGGCATCAACGTCTTTCGCTACAAGGTGCTTTCCTTCTGTCTGGGCGCCTTCTTTGCCGGCGTGGGCGGCGCGCTCCTGGGCAGCCACCTGTCCACCATCGACCCGAAGATGTTCAACTTCCTGCTGACGTTCAACGTGCTCATGTTCGTGGTGGCGGGCGGTCTGGGGTCGCTGACGGGCAGCCTGCTCGGCGCGGGCATCATCACCGTCCTGCTCGAATGGCTGCGCGTCCTTGAAGAACCCATGACGCTGGGCAGTCTGGAAATTCCCGGCATTCCGGGCATGCGGATGGTGGTCTTTTCCCTGGCGCTGCTGGGCATCATCCTGTTCCGGCGCGAAGGCATCATGGGCACGCGCGAACTGACGTGGCGCGGGATCGGCGCCCGCTTCGGCCGGCGTCCCGAAGGAGGCAAGGCATGAGCGACAGCGTCATGGAGCCCAGAGACATTCTGCTTTCCGCCAGGGACGTTACCATGCGCTTTGGCGGCGTGACGGCCGTGAGCGGCCTGTCGCTCTCCGTGCCGCGCGGCGCGGTAACCGGCATCATCGGCCCCAACGGGGCGGGCAAGACCACGGCCTTCAACGTCCTGAGCGGGTTCTACACCCCGCAGGAAGGCGAGATCGTCTTTGACGGTCACGGCATCAGAGGCCGCAAGCCCTGCGATATCTGCCGCCTCGGCATGGCGCGCACGTTCCAGAACATTCGCCTGTCGCGTCAGATGTCCGTGCTGGAAAACATCATGGTCGGCTGTCATGTGCGGCGCCGTCAGCCGTGGTGGGCGGCCCCCCTGGGCCTGCCTTCCTACTACAGGGAAGAACGCGCCATAGCGGAAAAGGCCCGCGCCCTGGCCGTGCGGCTGGGGCTGGAGGACGTCTGCGGCGAGCAGGCCGGCGGCCTGCCCTACGGCGCCCAGCGGCGGCTGGAAATCGCCCGCGCGCTGGCCACGGAACCGCGCCTGCTGCTGCTCGACGAGCCGGCGGCCGGCATGAACCCCCAGGAAAGCCTGGAGCTCATGCACCTGATTGAGCGCATTCGCAAGGAATTCAACCTGACCATCCTGCTGATCGAACACGACATGAGAGTCGTCATGGGCGTGTGCGAATATATCTGGGTCATGGAGTACGGCGCGCTTATCGCCGAGGGTTCGCCCGAGGAAATCCGCAGCAATCCCGCCGTCATTCGCGCCTACCTCGGGGAGGACATGATCAATGCTTGAGATACGCGACCTTTATGTGCGTTACGGCGGCGTGCAGGCCGTGCAGGGCGTGAGCCTCTCCATCCGGCGCGGCAGCATCGTGACGCTTGTGGGCGCCAACGGCGCGGGCAAGAGCAGCATCATCCGCTCCATCGCCGGGCTGAACAAAAGCGTCAGCGGCGACATACTGCTGACCCGGCGCGAAGGCGAACAGCCGCAGTCGCTGGTGGGCCTCAAGCCGGAAGACATGGTGCGCCACGGCATTTCCCTTTCGCCCGAGGGGCGGCGCATCCTGCCGCATCTGACGGTGGCGGAAAATCTGCTGCTCGGCGCGTATACGCGTACGGACGAGGACGGCATCGCCGCCGATCTCGAAAAGGTCTACACGCTCTTTCCCCGCCTCCGGGAACGCTCCTGGCAGAAGGGCGGCACCCTGTCCGGCGGCGAACAGCAGATGCTCGCCGTGGGGCGCGCCCTGATGGCCAGCCCCGATCTTGTCATGCTGGACGAGCCTTCGCTGGGGCTGGCGCCTCTGCTGGTGCGGGAAATTTTCCGCGTCATTCAGCGGATCAACGTCGAGGAGGGCAAGACCGTCCTGCTTGTGGAACAGAATGCCTACGCGGCCCTGTCCGTAGCCCATTACGCCTATATTCTGGAAGTCGGGCGCGTCGTGCTGGAAGGCCCGGGCAAGGAACTGCTGGAAAATCCGAAGGTCAAGGAAGCCTATCTGGGCGGATAGGGGTGTTTCCCTTCCCCAGCGCGCTTTTTCATTTGCGAAAGGCCGGGCATGTCGATGCCCGGCCTTTCGTCCTTTTTGCGCGGCATTGATTTCGGATTTCTCTTTCCCTAGAGTGAAAGGCCGGAACGGGCCCGCTGGAATCGTCCGGGGCTCTTCTGCTTCATCCATCCCGCGTCGCTCGCGCGGCGGGGCGTCAAGGGCGTTTGGCCTTTGAAAAAGGCGAAACGCGAAACGACAGGCCGTATGGTTTGCAACGCAAGGCGTTGCAAACTGAAAATGCTCAAGGAGTGCGTATGTCGAAATTGTCTGTGCTGGTTGCGGGGGCCGTCCTGCTGGCCGGTCTTTTCCTGCCCGGCGTGGGACGCGCCGCGCCGGAACCGTCGCGGATGAACCTGCCCGAGGCGACCGGCGAGGAAATCCTGACGCGTCTGCCCAACGGGCTTTCCGTCTACATCATCAGGGACAAGCGTTTCCCCCTGGTCTGCACGCGCCTGTACGTGCGTACCGGGTCGGCCAATGAGGACGCCCGGCAGGCGGGCATAAGCCATGTGCTGGAGCATATGGTTTTCAAGGGCACCGATCAGCGCCCCAAGGGGCAGGTCGCAAAGGACGTGGAGGAGCGCGGCGGCTATCTCAACGCCGCCACCAGCTTTGACCAGACCTACTATCTGACGGACATGCCCGCGGCGCACTGGCGCATGGGCATGGACGTCGTCAAGGACATGGCCTTTCACGCCACCCTCGATCCCGAGGAGCTGGAGTCGGAAAAGAAGGTGATCATTTCCGAGCTGGAAGGCGACGACGACACGCCCCGCAGCAGGCTTTTCGAGTCGCTGCAAACCGCGACCCTGAAAAATACCCCCTACGGGCGCCCCATCATCGGCTTCAAGGAAACCATCAACGCCATTACCGCGCAGGATTTGCGCGACTATATCGAACGCTGGTATCAGCCGCAGAACATGATGCTGCTGGTGGCGGGGGATATCGACCCCCGGGAAGTGCTGGCGTATGCCCAGGAGCTGTTCGGGGAACTGCGGAACAGCGGCGATCTTGACAGCCCCGCGCCCGTGGACGCGGCGACGGCGCCCGGCGGCCCCCGGGTGGAAATCGTGCGCGGCCCGTGGAACAAGGTTTATGTGGGGCTGGGGTTCCCCGCTCCGGCCCTGTCCGACGCCCGCTCCGTACAGCTTGACGTTCTCGGCTATCTGCTGGGCGGCGACGGAACGTCGCTGCTGCAAAAGAAGTATCGCTACGAAAAGCAGTGGGTGGAGAGCATTGCCGCCGGCAACATGAGCCTTGCGCGCGCCGGCCTCTTTCTGATCACGGCGCAGCTTGATGCGGAAAAGCTGGGCATGTTCATGGAAGAACTGACGGGCGATCTCGCCCGGCTGGACGTGCGCAAGTTCGGCGACGACGCCCTGACGCGCGCCCGTTTCAATCTGGCCGACTCCATGGATCGCGCCGGAGAGACGCTGAACGGGCTGGCTTCCTGGCGCGGTACGGTGCAGTTCGAGCTCGGCGGGCGCGAGGCCGAGCGCAATCTGCGACTGACGCTTTCCAATGTGGACGCGGCGCAGCTTGAAAGCGCCCGGCGCGAGTGGCTGCGTCCCGAGCGCTTGCGCGTCCGCATTCTGGCCCCGCAGGACGCCGCCCTGCCCGACGCGGCCGCGCTGCTCGACAAGCTCTGGCCCGTGCCGCCCGCGGCCGGCGCCGCCGCGCAGGAAAAGGCCGGCGGCGGCGCGGAGTATCTTGATCTCGGCGCCGGGCGCGCGCTGATTCTGCATCCCGATCCCGCCGTGCCCTATACGGCCATATCCTTCATGATGCCCGGCGGCAACGCGCTGCTTTCGCCCGAGCGGCAGGGGCTTGCCAATCTGACCGCCGCCGTGCTGAAGGACGGCAGCGGCAACAGGAGCGCGCAGGGCATGGAGCGTTTTCTTGCCGAGCGCGCGGCCTCGCTGGGAACCGCCGCCGGTTTGCAGACGTTCACCATTTCCCTGACGGGCCCGTCCCGCTTCAACGACGATTACTGCGCCCTTCTGCGCGAAATGCTGGAAAAGCCCCGTTTCGAGGAAAAGGAAGTGCGCCGCGAGGCGCGTCTGATGCTGTCGGCGTTGCGGCAGCGGCAGGACAATCCCGTAGGCTACCTCTTCAGCCGGCTGAACGGCTTCCTGTATCCCGGTCACGTCTACGGGTATGACCCGCTGGGTACGCCCGACAGGCTGGCCCGCTATTCCCGCGCCGACGTGCGCGCCTTCTGGGATGAGCAGCGCGTTCAGCCGTGGGTGCTGTCCGTGGCGGGAACCTTTGATCGCGACGCCATGCTGGCCTTTGCCCGCACGCTGCCCAAACCTTCCGCGGAAGGCGTGCGGGTGGACGAACCCCGCTGGAGCGATGCGAAAAAGCTGGAGCTGCGCCTGCCCGGCCGCAATCAGGCGTATCTTGCGCTGAATTACAAGGCCGTGCCGCGCGATCACGAAGACGCGCCCGCGCTCATGCTGCTGCAATCCCTCCTTTCGGGGCAGAGCGGTCTGTTGTTCAACGATCTGCGGGACGAGCAGGGACTCGGCTATACGGTGACGGCCCTGTACCGCAGCATGCCCGAAACCGGTTCCATGCTGTTCTACATCGGCACCACGCCCGAAAAGGTGGAGCAGGCCCGCGAGGGATTCGCCCGCGTCATTGAATCGCTGAAGGAGGAGGAAGTCTCGCCGGAACAGCTCAAGGCCGCGTTGAACCGGCTGGAGGGCGGCTATTACCGCGAGCGCCAGAGTCTTGAATCGCGCTCCGGCGAAGCCGCCACGGACGCCGTTCTCGGGCTGCCGCGCGATTTTCAGAAGGTCCTGTTGAACAAGGCCGCCGCGCTGACGCCCGCCGACGTGCGGGACGTCGCGCGCCGCTATCTTGTGCCGGAAGGGGAGTACGACGCGAGTCTGCGCCCGTAGGCGCTTTCGTTTCTTGAGCGTTTTGCCCTTGAAAAAGGCGAAACGCGAGGCGCCGCCGCGCCGCCCGGCCAGAACAGAGCGGAAAAACAGCGTTTTTTCCGTGAAATGACAGGCCGTATGGTTTGAGACGCGACGCGTTTCAAACTGAAAACCCTCTTGAAGGAGAGACGCGCCATGTGTCGCAAGGCGCGTCTCTCCTTTTTTTCATTCCTGACGATAGGGGAAAAAAGGCGGGCGGACGCGTTTGGCCCGGAAAGGGGCGGGAGAGACTTTCGTCCTTGCGGCAAAAAGGCTACACTGTCTCCGGAGAGAGCAGGAGCGGAAAGATGACGAATCACGCTGAGGGCGAATACGATGTGGCGAAATTGGCAAGGGGAGCGCTTGCCAGAAATCCCGCCGCATGCTTTGCGCTGGCCATACGCTATCACAAGGGGCGCGGCGTGGAACGCGACGAAGCCGTGGCGCGGGCGCTGCTGGAGCGGGCCGCGTCGCTGGGGCATCGGCGCGCGGCCGTTGTGCTGGAGCGTCTCTGGGGCGGCGGTCTGCTGCATATCGGCGGGGATCGACAGTCGGAAGACTACCGGCTGCGGGTCATTTCCGGCAAGGGAGAGGAACGTCCCGATCTTCTGCTTGTCTCGGATCGTCTTCCCGCCCCGGAAGCGCCGGAGACGCCGCCGGCCCTTGTTCCGCCGCCGCCCGAAATAACGGACGCCCTGCCGGAATTCACGCCCCCCGTCGAAACGGAGGATCTGCCGGAATTCACGCCGCCCGTGGAGGCGGAGGAAACGCCCGAACCTGAGCCGGAACCGGAATTTCCGGCGCCGGAACCCGCGCCTTCCGTCCCGCTTGAGGAAAACGCCAACCCCGCGGACGTGTTCTATGCCACCGGCTGGGCCTATGCCTGCGGCAGCGGCGTGGATCAGGACTGGGAGCGGGCCGTGGAATGGTACCGCAAGGCCGCCGATCTCGGGCATGTGCTGGCGCGGATTTCGCTGGGCAACTGTCTGCGGGAGGGGCGCGGCGTTGAGCGCGACGCGAACGCCAGCTTTCGCCTGTACGCGCAGGCGGCCGAACAGGGCTTTGCCGACGCCCAGTGCAATCTCGGCTGGTGCTACGGCACGGGCTTTGGCGTGCCGCGCAGTTACACCATGGCCCTGTCGTGGTACGGCAAGGCCGCCGCGCAGGGCAACGTCATCGCCGAACACAATTTTGAAGTGGCCCTGCGCGAGTTTGACGCCCAGCTTTCCCGGCGGGCGCTGCCGCTGGAGCTGGAAGCGCTGCATGTGGCCGCGGACGGCACGCTGGAATTCAACGGCCGCAAGTGCTGCCTCTACATTCCGCGCCAGCACAGGGAGCTTGTCAATCTCAAGCGGCGGGAAACGCGCTATACCTACCATCTGTGCGCCTGCAAGAGCATGGTCGACATGCTGGGAACGGCGCGCAGCTCTCTTTACTCGGCGACGTCGCGGGCCGACGGCCGTTTCGAGGTCTCCGTCCTGGAGCGGGACCGCGAGCAGAATCCCATGAGCTGGCGGCCCTACGACATTCGTATCGAACTGTGCATAAATTGCCGTTCCATGCTGGAGGAACACGGCCTGTATTCCGAGCCGTTTTCGCTCAAGGACTTCTACGCCCGCGTACAGACGCCCCTGGAACCGCTGGCGGGGGAGGCCGTGCAGCGTCCCGTCACGCTTTCCTACCTGCCGCCGGTGGCCGTGGCCCTGCCGCCGGACGTGCTCCGAAACCGCAGCATGCCCTTTCTTCCCGGAAAATTCTCCTGAGCGGAAGCCGTGAGACGCCTCTTGCTCCCCGAGGCGGATCGTGCCATGCTGCGCCCGCCAGAGCCTGTTGGAGCGTTTTGCCTTAAGAGGTAAAACGCGAGGCGGCGGCGCGCCGCCCGGCAAAAAGCGAGCGGAAAAACCGTGTTTTTTCCGTAAAACGACAGGCCGTATGGTTTGAAACGCACAGCGTTTCAAACTGAAAATGCTTTATGAACGGCGGCGTTCCGACGCGCCGCCAAAGCCGGCGGTTCCGCGGGAATGCGGCAAGGGAGGTTGCGGTAGTGGCGCGACATATTTTGCAATTTGGGGACAAGTCCTGGTCGCTTGAGATGGCCGACGAAAATCTTGTGGCAAAGCTGGAATCCCGCGAGGCGGCGCCTTCCAGCCTGTCCGGGGCCGAAATCGTGCGGCGGGCGCTGGCGGCTCCCATTGACAGCGCTCCCCTGGGCGAGCTGGTCGGCAGGGGCGACAAGGTCTGCGTCCTGGTACCGGACGTGACCCGCCTGTGGCAATCTCCCTCCGTTTACGCGCCCGAAGTCGTGCGGGCGCTCAACGAGGCGGGCGTGCCTGACGAGGATATCGTCATTCTGTGCGCCACCGGGACCCATCGCCCGCAAAGCCGGGAAGAGCATGTGCGTCTGCTTGGCGAGGAGCTGACGCGCCGCGTACGGATCGTGGATCACGACTGCCTTGACGCTCCCAACATGGTGAAGGTCGGCGTTACGTCGCGCGGGACGCCGGTGCTGTTCAACCGCTGCGCCGTGGAAGCGGACAAGCTCGTTTCCTGCTGCGGCGTGGTGCATCATTTTCTCGCGGGTTTCGGCGGCGGCGGCAAGATGCTGCTGCCCGGCGTGGCCGCGTATGAAACCGTGCAGTTTCACCATAATTTCGCGCTGAACGAAGGGTTCGGCAGCGGCACCAACCCCGACGTCCGCAGCGCCAACCTTGAGGACAGCAATATTTTCCACGCCGATATCGTGGAAGCGGCCTCCATGCTCGCTCCCCGTTTCTCGCTGAACGTCGTGACCGACGACCACGGGATTGTCGCCGCCTTTGCCGGCCACTGGCAGAACGCCCATCTGGAGGCCTGCCGCATGGTCGACGCCATGAACGCCGTCGAAATTCCCTCGCGCGCGCCGCTGGTCATCGCCAGCGCCGGCGGCTATCCCAAGGATATCAACCTCTACCAGACCATCAAGCTGCTGAGCAACGCGCTGGCCGCCGTCGAACCCGGCGGAACCATGATTCTGCTTTCCCGCTGCGGCGAAGGTTTCGGCAGCGAGGACGTGGAGCGGCAGCTTACCGCATACGCCTCCATGAATGAACGGGAAAAGGCGCTGCGCTCGACCTTCAGCATCGGTTCCTACGTGGGCTTCCTTTTTGCCGAAGCCGCGGAAAAATACGGCTTCATTCTGGTAACCGACATGGACGCCGCCTGCTTCGCCAAAACCGGCATCATTGCCGTGAAGACGCTGGACGAAGCCCTGGACGTCGCCCGCCGGCGCAACGGCGGTTCCCTGTCCATGAAGACCATCCTCATGCCGCACGGCGCGACGACGCTGCCGCGCCTGCGCGGATAATCCCCGGAACTTTCGGAAAGACGCGCGTCGGAAGCCTCCCTTTGCCTGTCGCATCCCGCAAGGCAATGCCGCCGGGGGGAGGCTTCCCTGCGTTTTCCGGCGCGTCTCATGGAGCATTTTCAGTTTGAAATGCTTCGCATTTCAAACCATACGGCCTGTCGTTTCGCGGAAAAAGCGCGGTTTTTCCGC
>CALUWU010000083.1 GCA_944324555.1 uncultured Desulfovibrio sp. | reverse complement strand
ATGAAAACCGTAAATAATGCGCTGGTTTTGGGGAGGATGGGGGAGTTTGAGGGGGAAGGAACCCCTTTTTGCCGCAAGCAAAAGGGGGTCCTTCCCCCTCAAGGGAAACTAAAGCAATTTCAGTCTAGTCAGACATGGGGCAGAAACGGTCGAGCCCCAGCGTCCGGGCGGCGGCCGCGCCCGAGGTTCCGAAAAAGATTACGGGCTTGCCGATATCCATGAAATTTACGAATGAGCCGTTGCAGAGGGCGCTGCCGGTGCACAGCGTCAGTTCCGCCCAGTCCAGCACGACGTCCGCGTAGGCCGTTTCGCCGTGTTCCACCAGAATGCCGGAGCGGACGCTGCCCACGATTTCAGGATTAAGATCCAGCGCCCGGACGGGGAACTCCCGGGAGAGCCGGGCCAGCAGGGCGGGCTGGTAGCCGACCAGCGCGATACGGGGCGAGCCGAATTTTTCGCGCACATGCGCGGCGTAACGCTCGGCGCAGCGTTCCGGCCCGGCGTCGCGGCAATGCCGCGTATGATCGATTTCGCCCGCGGCGCGCATGACGGCGTTGAGCGTGGCCACGAAAAGGGCGCGATTGCGCGCGTCGTCAAGATCAAGAGCCAGCACTTCCGCCAGCGTGGCCTCAAGGTCTGCCGGCGCGCTGGTAAAGGCCTGCCCCAGCGCGTCGCCGAAACGCGCCTCCACCATGACTTCCCGCCCGTTGAGAATGGGATAATCCTTGCGGGCCGTAACGCCGATGGCCTCCGCCGGGGAGAGGCCGCGGCTTTTCAGACTGACGGCGCGGGCGTCCAGTCCCTGCCGTTCGATCAGGCGCCGCAGTTCCTGCCGCAGTCGGGCATACAGTTCCTTTTCTGTCATCATTGGTCTTCAATCCCGAGAAAAGAGTTTATTTCCGCGTCTTCGCAGTGTTGAAAGCGTTTGTCGGCCCTGCGGATACAGGTCAGTCTTCCGCCGGTCATGAGCCCGATGCGCGAGGCCAGCGTCACGGCGGGGGAAATGCGTGGGAGTGTCCCTCGCTTCCGGCAGAAGGTTTTTCCTGTGCATGATAGCCGGGCCGGGAAGGGAGTCAATGCAGGCGCGAATTTTCTGAAAATAGTGTCGGGGAAGACGACGGGGGCTCCCCGCGCGGCGCGCGGGAAGCCCCCGGAAGCTGTGAAAGCGATATGGCGGGCGACCTTATTGCAGAACCTGCAAAAGCATATGCGGCATGGCGTTGGCCTGCGAAAGCATGGCCGCGGCGCTCTGGGTCAGAATCTGGTTGCGGACAAAGAGCGTCATTTCCACGGCAATATCCGCGTCTGAAATGCGGGATTCGGCGTTTTGCAGGTTCTCCGCCTGAATGTTGAGATTCGCGACGGTATTTTCCAGACGATTCTGCATGGCCCCCAGATGGGAGCGGATCTGATCCTTGCGGACAATGGCGCCGTTCAGGCGTTCGATGCCCCGCTGGGCCAGTTCCTGCGTCCTGATGGACATGAGTTCGCTGTTTTCGTTAGCGGCGGGCGGCGTCGGATCGCCGCCCGGATTACCGCCGGGGGTATTGGGAAGATCCCAGTAGGCCTTGATATAGGCGGTTGCGGCGCCCGGCATCCAGAAGACAAGGTCTTCCGTGGCCTCGTCAATGGTCAGCACTTCATAGTCGTCCCACTTGTTGAGGATACCGTCGTTGAGATTGTCCTCGTGACGGTCGGGATCGCCGCTGTAGCCGATGGTCATGCCGTTGTAGGTCGAATAGTTCAGGTTCGCGCCGGTGGGATCATAGGTCGCCGGGCCGGAATTGAGCTGCGAACCGTCGTAATCGGCCTGGGTAAAGCCAAGTCTGCCGCTTTGCCCGTTGAGCGAGTTGTCGACGCCGCCGCCCGTGTAATTGTAGACAAAGTCGTCCAGAGGGGTGCCGGCCAGATGGCGTCCCGACGTGGTAAAAAGTTCGATATCCTGATCGCCGACGCCCCCCGGCGAGGTTCCCCAGGTATTGATGACAATATTTTTTGTTCCCTTGGGGATAATGAAAATAAAGTTCTGGGTGATTTCGGGAAAGGCGGTGGAACGCGGACTGTACCACACGCCCTGCTGCTGGAAGACGTCCTGCATGTTGCGGACGTTGTTGTCGAAGAACGTCATGTTGCTGCCGAAATTGAAATCGTTCAGGGGCGGCATCTGGATGGTTCCGGCCTTGTTGCCGGCGGCGGCGACCGTATCCATGAGACCCAGACCGGCAAGCGTGGCGTCGCCGATCTGGAGGTAGTAATAATCTTCCGCGCTGTCGTTGCCGGCGCCGAAATGGATCTTGAGCGCGCCCGTCGCCTGGGCTTTGGAACCGTCGTGCGTCCCGGAAAGGGAGCCGTCCAGCAGGTGGATGCCGTTGAAGTCCGTGGCGCGGGCGATGCGTTCGATTTCCGAGGCCATTTGCTGGAATTCGCTGTCGATCATCAGCCGCTGGACGGAGTCGTAAGTGCCTGTGGCGGCCTGTTCCGTCAGTTCCTTCATGCGGATCAGCTTTTCGTCGATGACGCCGAGCGCGCCGTCGGCGGTCTGGATCAGGGAAATGGCGTCGTTGGCGTTGCGGACGCCCT
>CALUWU010000082.1 GCA_944324555.1 uncultured Desulfovibrio sp. | reverse complement strand
TCACACGGCGGGGGCCACAGGTTCAAGTCCTGTACTGCCCACCACACCCGGAGCGGTAGTTAAGACGGTTATAACGCCGGCCTGTCACGCCGGAGGCCGAGGGTTCGAGTCCCTTCCGCTCCGCCAGAAAAATCAAGCGCAGTCGAAAGACTGCGCTTTTTTTTGTTCCCCGGCTCCCGGCGCGCCTTTTCCCCTGAGAAAAATATTTTATAATTTCAATATCTTGCGCTTTACGTTGTTATTGCTTCATTTCCGCAACGGGGAAAATTCAAACTATCACACTGATTTTACAATACTTTTCTGCAAATTCTCTCTTTCCAACCGCAAGAGGAGACGCTTGCAGTCCAGGCCGCAGGCAAAACCGCGCAGGGAACCGTCGGCGGCAATCACCCGATGACACGGGATCAGTATCAATAACGGGTTGTTATGATTCGCCATTCCCACAGCGCGAAACCCTCTGGGCGAGCCGGCGAGCAGAGCGGTTTCCTTGTAGGAGCGCGTCTCGCCGTAGGGAATTCCCCGAAGAACCTCCCACACGCGCAGCTGAAACGGCGTCCCAGCGGGATGCAGGGGCAGATCGAAAACGCGCAGCCGGCCCGCGAAATAGGCGCGCAGCTGGGCCGCCGCCTCGCGCAGCAGCGGGCTTTCCTCGCCGTCCTCAAGGGCGGCATGAAGGAGACGCACCCGCGTCATCCCCGTTCCGTCTTCCGCCAGCAGCAGCGGCCCCAGCGGCGACGCGAGACAGCAGCGACGTTCTTCCGCCATATATTCCCTCCTGGCGGCCGCGCAGGCCGCCCGCTCTTGACCGAAGGCGCAACGCCTTCTATGTTGAAAAAAACGGCAACTCCAGAGATCTTTGGGGGTACACGTATGCAGTATTACATTCCCGATACGCAGACGGCGGAAATAGCCCAGAAGACCACATGGGGCCTTATTGATCCCGTGACCTATCTCCCGTCGATCTTCATCGATTCCCTGGCCGGAGTTCCCGAATCCGACGCCAAGTCCGGCGCCGTCAACGACATGGCCGCCCTGTTTCGCCTCATGGCCACCAATATGAACGGGCAGGGCAACGTCGTCAGCGAGGCCGTCTGAAGGCCTCCTTCAGGGCAGAACGCGCGGCGTCAGGCCGCGCTCTCCGGTGGAACGCGCCGCCCGCATTCCTGCTTGCGGGCGCTCTTGACGCGCGCCCGCGGGAAACGCCGGGGCCCCCGGACAGCGCCCGGCAAGAAAGCCGTCTCCCCGCGACAGGCAACAAAAGCGCCGCCGACAGCAACTCTGTCGGCGGCGCTTTTTTTCTAGCTCTGCGGCCCGATACCGTCCGATATGGGCTGCATTCCATGGCGATCCGGCATGGGGCTGGCCAGAACCCTCCGGGGGGTTCCCTGCGGAGAAACCGGCGGCCCCGCAACGCGCGGCGCGTCGCCGGGCATGCCGTCCGAAGGCATGTAAACGGATTCCGGCGCATGGGAAACCGCGTTCGCGGGCATCAGGGGCGGCATGGCTCCCAGGGGCGCGGCCTCTTCAGGCCAGGGGCGACTGCTGCGCGCCAGAGGAATGGGCGCGCTGCCGGCCGGCCAGCTCGTCCGCGCGTTTTCATAGCTTTCCGGCGGCATGAGCGCCTCCGACTCCTGACCGGCGGCAAGCGGTATGGATTCGGGCGGCCTGCCCGAAGGCGTCCTTTCCGTCCAGAGAAGGGGCGGCTCGGGATCAAGCACGCTGTTGATATATTCCGACACGGTGACAAAACGCTGGCAGCCGCCAGCCCGCAGATCGGAGATGATCTTGGGCAGATCCGCGGCCGTTGTCTTGAGCGGATCGTGGAACAGCAGGATGCCGCGCATTTCCCCGGGAGGAAAGATGCGCCCGACCGCGTTGACGATATGCGCGTAATTTGCCGGACGGCGCTTCCAGTCCTGACTGTCGACGGACCAGAGCACGACGGTCACGCCGAGGCGTCTGGCAATATCGACCACGTCCTTGTCGTAGGAGCCGTAGGGAGGGCGCATATAGAGCGGATTGGCCCCCAGATCGCGCAGCAGCTTGTCTGTAAGCTCTATTTCCTCCAGCTTGCGCTCGCGCGCGATACGCCGCAGATTCGGATGAGAGAAGGAGTGATTGCCGACCTCATGCCCCTCGGCGACGATACGCTGCACATGCTGGGGATAAATCTTCACGTTCTTGCCGAGCATGAAGAAGGTGGCGGGAATGCCGTTCTCGCGCAGCACGTCGAGAATGTGCGGCGTATAGCGGGACGGCCCGTCGTCGAAGGTCAGCGCGCAAAGATTTTCCCGCATGGGCTGGTGCATGATGGCGTTGCCGTCATAAACCTGGGCGCAGGCCGTTCCGGCGCACAGAACAACCCCCGCCATACATCCCATGATACCGGGCCGCCGGCGCCGGGCGCGGCGGAAAAAGGAAAAAACGCTCGTCAACATAAAATATATTCCGTTCCTGCGGGAAACATGCAGGGGCGACGCCCCGATACGTCATGAAAAGAACCGCCCCGCCCCGGGCGCGGGCGCTTGCGGAACGTCCCGCAGGGCGTCCGGCCCGCGCAAATCAGGCGATGCCGCGGCTGTAAGGAAGCGTCGCCAGACTAGCACCGCCGGCGCCCCCTCGCAAGCGGAGCGCCCCCTCAGGCAAATGAAAATTATTCTCCTTATATTTCAACGGGAAATAAGAAAAAAATATTTTTTTGATCAAAGTTGCAAAAAAGTGCTTGACGATCGGGGCCTCTTTGCGTAGAACTCTTTTCACCGAGAGGGCAGTTAGCTCAGCTGGTAGAGCACCGCCTTCACACGGCGGGGGCCACAGGTTCAAGTCCTGTACTGCCCACCATACCCGGAGCGGTAGTTAAGACGGTTATAACGCCGGCCTGTCACGCCGGAGGCCGAGGGTTCGAGTCCCTTCCGCTCCGCCAGCAAATCAAGCGCACTGTGCAAACAGTGCGCTTTTTTTATTGCCTGAAAAACAGACACGCCGTCTTGCTCCGCAAGCAACAACGATGACGAAAAGCGCGTTTTTTCCGCTCAGTCCGGGCCGGGAGGCACAGTGCGCCGCCTCGCGTTTCACCTTTTTCAAAGTTGAAACGCTCTAAACGCGGGTTTTGGGAGGATGGGGGAGTCTGAAATGACGGAAACGCCTTCCCTCGCTCCTCTGAAAGGCTGGGTCCTTTTTGCCGCGAGCAGCGATCCGACGAACGGCCGGGGCCGTGCCCGTCAGGCGACAGTCTTACGGGCATCGACAGCGGCGCAAAGGGCTTTCTTCCCCCTCAAAAACGTCACGAAAAGAAGCTTTCCAGCTCCGGAACGCTGTAATCCAGATGATAGAGCGGCGAAGCGATCGGCTCGCGACCTTCCGCCACACGGCACAGATGGCGCGTGCAGAGTTGCGCCATAAGGCAGGCAATCCCGGCGGCCGCGATGCCGCTCATGGCCTGCGCGCGCGTTTTTTCGTCCTCATCCCGGCCGCTGTGCGGATAGAGAGAGGGAAGACGCTCTTCCTTCAGGCTCAGAAAGGCAAAGCCCTCTTCGCGCAGCACGGAGCCGTGCACAAAGGGCACACCGGCCCGCAAGGCCGCGCGCTCCAGCGCCAGTTTCAGGGGAATGCTGTCGAGGCAGTCCACAGCCAGATCCATGCCCGCCACCAGCCCGGGCAGAGTGTCCTCCGAGGCCGGAGTGGCAATCACCTCGCAGTCCATGTGGGAAGCCATGGCGCGCAGACCGTCTGCGGTCGTTGCGGCCTTTCCTTTTCCCAGAGTGGCGTGCAGGGCAAAATACTGGCGATTGAGATTGCTTTCATCAAACACATCATAATCGCATAAACGCAGCGTTCCCACGCCCATACGCGCAAGCAGGGCCGCCACATGCCCGCCAAGACCGCCGCAGCCGAGCAGCAAAATCCGGCTTTTCAGCATGTGCCGCATTGCCATAACGGAAAAAAGGCCGTAATTTCGACGGAAGCGCTCCGGCCAGATATGTACGGAAAGCAGCTCCCTCATGGCGTCGCGCAGGGTCAGACCCTGGAGTCGGGCCCATGCCGTGAGGCCTTCTTCCCCTACAAAGAGCGTATCCGGGCCGCCCCTCTCGCAAGAGGGATACGCAGCCCGGATATACGGTGTAAAAAAGGAACGGAGTTCTTGTTGGGTCATGGTCAACGGACGCCTAACCGCCACCCACAGCGGGGAAAAAGGCAATACGATCGCCGTCGCGCATGGCGTCGTCCGCCTCACTATGGCGTCCGTTG
>CALUWU010000081.1 GCA_944324555.1 uncultured Desulfovibrio sp. | reverse complement strand
CCTTTCCGCAGGAAAGGCGTTCCCGTAATCCCCCCCGGGCCCCCCATCCTTCCCCCAACGCGCTTTTATCGTGGGAAGAATCAGGAATACGTCGCGCTTTTTCAGAAGGATGCCCTTTCCTCCTTTCCGATCCACCGACCAGAGAGGCCCCCATGCTGACGCTTGAAGAAATCGTGGAAACGGCCATAACCAATCAGCCTATTGTCCTGGGGCTGGAGCTGAAGAAGGGCGAACCGCTCAACTTCCTGAACAAGCAGGGGCGGGAGGTTCTTCTCTACCCCGACGGCCGCATGGAGCCGCGTCTGGATTGCGGCGACAAAAGCCGAGATCAGTAATGCCGCGTCTTCTCTGCGTCTGCGGCCCCAACGGCGCGGGCAAGAGCACGTTTACCCGCGCGCTTGCCCTGCGGGAAAACATGCTGGTCGTCGATCCCGACAAGCTGGCGGCCGAAGGCCTTTCGCCCATTGCCGCCGGCAAGGCGGCCGTGCGCCTCGCGCGCTGCATGCTCGCCGAAGGCGTTTCCTTCGCGCGGGAATCGACGTTGACGGCCCGTTTCGATTTCTCCCTCATGGAAGAAGCGCGCGAGCGCGGCTATCGCGTCGAGCTGGTCTACATCGGTCTGGCCTCGCCCGAACTGGCGTTGCGCCGGGTGGCGGCGCGGGTTCGGCGCGGAGGGCACGACGTCCCGGCGGAGGACGTTGTCCGGCGCTACGCGCGCGGCCTCGCGAACCTGCCGCGCGCCGAAGAGCTTGCCGACGTCGTCGCCATTCTTGACAACTCCCGCGGCCGCTACAGGCGCATCCGCTGAATGGCGTCGCCCTTTCGCCCATCCCGCGCTTGCGGGACGCCTGCTTTCACGGTATCACCACAGGCATGATGGTTCGCATATTCTTTATTGCGCTGACGCTGTGTTGCGGCCTGCAAGGCTGCGGACTCGTGGCCGAACAGGCGGCGAATTCCGGCAAGAAAACCTCCGCCGAAACGTCGGAGGAAGCCGCCTGGCGCACGGAGCCGGTTCCCTACGCGGCCTTTATCCGCGTGGAAGCGTCGGGAAGCCGCAAGCAGGCCGACGCCCTCAAGGGGCAGATGGAAAACATCAGCGAGCTGCTGCGCCTGAAGAGCGAACCGCCGGACGGTCCTCTGGGGCTGGAACGCCGCGCGCGGGCCGACGCGGCCGTCGCCCTGCAACTGCTCCATTCTCAGGGCTACTACGACGGCGAGGTCGCGCTGGACATGCAGACGGAAACGCGTCCCGCAAAGGTGACGCTGCGCCTGACCCCCGGACAGCGCTACGTCATCGGCGAAACGCGCGTCGTCTACAATCCCGCTCCGATCATTCCCGACAATATCCGCAACGCCAGCCGCGCGGCGCAGTACAGCGGCATTTCCGCCCTCTGGGGCAGCCCGCTCCGGGAGCCGCTCCCGCCGCCGGACTTTTCCCCCGTCATTCCCCAGCTCAAGAAAAACAGCCCCGCCGTCGCCGACACCATTGCGGCCGTCGTGGAACGCCTCCCCGAAAAGCTGCACCGGCGCGGCTACCCCTTCGCCGCCGTCACCGCTACCCGCTATCTGCTGCACCGCGACCAGCGCACCCTGGAAATTCAGGTGGACATCGATCCCGGCCCGCCCGCCACGCTGGGCGATATCCGCGTGATCGGCAACGAAAAGGTCAGCGCCGACTATCTCCACCGCCTTCTGCCCTGGGTTCCGGGGGAAGACCCCTGGAACCAGATCCGCATGGAGCGTTTCGGCGAACGGCTCCGGGAACTGGGTCTGTTCCGCTCCGTCGAGGTCAGGCCGGCGCTCGACGCGGCCTCGCTGCCGTCGCAAAAGGACGCGGCGGCCCCCCTGCCCATTGAAATCCGCGTGAAGGAAACGCCCGCCTTCCGCACCCTCGGCGCCGAAGCGCATTACGACACGGCGACGGGTTTGGGCGTCAACGCCCACTGGGAACATCGCAACGCCTTCGGCAACGGCGAAAAGATCACCGTGGACGCGCCCTACTCCTACGACAAGAAAGGGCTGGAAACCGAACTGACCAAGCCCGCCGTCGGCAGCCGCCATACAACCTTCCGCGCCCGCCTCGCCGCGCTGGACGAAACGAGCGACGCCTACGACAAGGATTCGCTGGGCGGCTTCGCCCGTCTGGAACACCGCGTCAACCGCAACTGGTGGATAGGCGCGGGCGTCGGCGGCGAAGGCGGCAAGCTGGCGGAAAACGCGCGCGACGCCGCGCTCTACAGCTATGTCGGCCCCACGCTGGCCTTCCGGCGCGACACGCGCAACATGCGCGTTTCCCCCACGGCCGGCAGCAATATCGCCCTCAAGGGCACGCCCTATGTCGGCTACTACCACACCTCGTTCACGGCCTACGCGCAGGAACTCGACGCCATATTCTACTTTGCCCCCTTCAGGGGCGAAGGCGACGATCCCCGCAACGCCAGGGCGCCGCTGGTGCTGGCCGGACGCCTGCGCGGCGGCAGCCTGATGGGCACAAGCCTGCAACAGGCCCCCAGCCCCCTGCGCTACTTCGCGGGCGGCGCCAGCTCCGTGCGCGGCTACAAGTATCAGGCTCTCGGCCCCAAGGACTCGGAAGGCGAGCCGCTGGGCGGGCGCTCCTACAATGTCGTCAATCTGGAAGCCCGCCTTCGCATCACGGACGAAATCGGCCTTGTTCCCTTCCTGGACGGCGGCATGGCCTACCATGACGCCCTGCCCGAATGGTTCAGCCACATGCGCTGGGGCGCCGGTCTCGGCCTGCGCTACTTTACGCCCATCGGCCCCCTGCGGCTGGACGCGGCGACGCCGCTCAACCCGGAAGACGGGGACGCCCCCCTGCACTTCTATATCAGCATAGGACAATCTTTCTGATGGAAGCCCGCACCGCCCCCCTTCCCGCGCCCGGCATGCCGCCGGCGCCCCCCGCGTCTCCCTCCCGTCTTCGCCGCTGGCTCCGCCGCCTGGCCCTGCTCCTGATCGCGCTCCTGCTCTGCTCCGCCGGAGCAGCCGCCGCGACCCTGACCTGGCTGCGCGGCGACGGCGGCCGCCAGTGGTTGCAGACGACCGTCAACGACGCCCTGAAAACGCCGCTGGAAGCCGCCGGACTGACGCTGCGCATAGACAGGCTGCGCGGCTCCCTGCCGTTCGACGTCACGCTGGACGTCGCCCTTGGCGATGCCGAAGGCGTCTGGCTCGACGTCCGGGACGCCTCCCTGAGCTGGGAATGGGAGGACGGCCGCATTCATGTATCCCGCCTGCAAACGGCGGAAGCGACCCTTTCCCGCCTGCCCGCGCTGCCGCCCTCGCCGCCGGAGCCGGAACGCAGCCCGGCGGAAAGCCTGAACGTCGTGCGCGACGCCCTCGGCCTTGTCGGCGAGCAGCTTGCCGGCCTGCATTTCCTGCCCGGCGTCAGTGTTGACGCGCTGGATATCCGCTACCGCATGCCCGCGTCCGCTGCCGGACTGGAGGAGCTCGCTCCGGGCGCCCCCGACGCATGGCTCCGGGCGCGCCTTTCCGGCAGGCTCGCGGCCGCCTTTGGCGCGCCCTTCACGCTGGACGGCGACCTGCGCGTCGAAGCCTCGCTGGCGGCCCCGGACGCCCCGCCCGCCGCCGAGACCGATCTGGCTCTCAGGCTGAACGCCGCCGCCGGCGTCAATCTCCTTCGCGCCCGCATCGAAAATCTTTCCGGCCGGACGACCGGCCCATTCGGCGCCCTGCGCCTGACCCTCGCCGGAAATCTGGAAACGACGCCGCCCGCCGCCGACTGGTTGCGCGCCCCTCTGGATCTGACCCTGAAGGCCGACTATCAGCCCTCGCTCGCCGCCCGCATCGCGGCCATTGTCGCGACGAAAACCAGACCGGCCGACGTCGCCCGCGTCTTCAGCCCGGCCGTCCTGAATCTGCGCGTTTTCGGCATGGCCGACGCGCCGGCCCTGCAACTGCGCGCCGGCGTCGCCGACCTGCGCGGCCTGTGTCTGCCCGGCCTCCCCGATATCGCCGCGATTCAGGCCCGGCTGGACAGCGCCGGCGTCGCGTGGGCCGCCCTGCTGCGCGAAGAGGCCGCCGCCGCCGACCTGAACCTGACGCTCGGCGCCCATGCCGGCCCCGCGCCGCTGAATCTGAACCTCGCCGCCGAGGCCGCGCAGGACGCGGGCGGCGCCGCGCGCCGTCTTTCCATTTCTCAGCTCGCCCTTTCCGCCCCCGGCGCCGCCCTGCGGGGGCAATGGCATGTGCATCCGGCCCTGCCGCCCCTCGCAACGCAAGCGGCCGCGCCGTCGATGCTGCGCGACATTCTCGACGCCCTGCCGCCGCAGGAAGGCGAATTGCGCGCCGACGTGACCGACTGGAAAGCCCTCGGCTCGACCCTGAGCGCCCTGCTCGGCATGTCGCTGCCCTGCTCGGGCGACGCCGCGCGCCTTGTGCTGACGGCTTCGCTGCCGGACGCGCGCCGCCAGCAGGCGCGGCTCGCCCTTCAGGCCCCCCGCCTGCTGGCCGGCCCGGCGCGTCTGGACGCTCTCAAGGTTGACGCCCTGCTGGACGACGACGCCTCGATCAGCCGCCTCCAGCTCGACGCCCGCCTCCAGAACCTTCAGATACCCGGCTTCCATCTCCGCCAGACGGCGATCGGGCTCAAGGGAACGCCCGACGCCATGAACCTCGCCGCCAGCGCGGACGGCGATCTCCAGGCCCGTCTTGCCCTGCTCTGGAAGCCCGGCCAGCTTGAAATTCAGCGCCTTGTCGCCTCCCTGCCCCGG
Source organism: uncultured Desulfovibrio sp. (assembly GCA_944324555.1). Classification (GTDB taxonomy): domain Bacteria; phylum Desulfobacterota; class Desulfovibrionia; order Desulfovibrionales; family Desulfovibrionaceae; genus Desulfovibrio. The sequence continues at coordinate 2,541 of CALUWU010000081.1, read as the reverse complement.
TTCAACACCGGGGTGACCGCGACTCCCGGCGCGCAGGTCCGCTACCGCCTGCCGGGGCTTCACGCCGTCGGCGACGCAGCCGAGCCGTCCCTCGCCTTTTCCCGCTGGCGCATGGATATCCGCCCCTCGGGCCAGCTTGTGCTGGACGGTTCCCTCTCCGCCCGGGCGCTTGCCGTCAAGGCGCGGCTTCAGGATCTCAACCTTGCCGCATGGCGCGCCCTTGTCCCGGCCCTGCCCGACGGCGCCCTGAATTTCAGGGCGTCCCTGTCCGGCACGCCGCAGCGCCCTTCCGGCGAGTTTTCCCTCGCTGCCTCGGATATTCAGATTCCCGATCTCCCGCTCCCGCCCCTGAGCGCCGCCCTCGACGGCCGCCTCGGCAAGGACGGGCTCGACGCCGACCTGAAGCTGGCCCCCGAGACGCTGCGCCTTCTCGGCGGCGACGAAGCCCGGGCGACGGCCCATATTCCCGTGGTCTTCAGCCCCGACGGCCTGCCGCTCCCCGCCATGAACGCGCCGTTCCGGGCGTCGCTGCGCTGGAACGGGCAGATAGCTCCCCTCTGGCGCCTTGTGCCGCTGGCGGATCGCCGCCTTTCCGGCCGCCTTTCCGCCGACATTGCCGTCAACGGCACGCTCGCCTCTCCCTCGCCCTCCGGGGCCATCGCCATGACCGGCGGCCATTTTGAAGACGTGGCCCTCGGCGTGGAGCTGCGCGCCGTCAACATGCGGGCTTCCCTGCAACACGGCGACAACCGCGCCCGCGCCCTTCTCGATCGCCTCGGCCTCTTCCGCCTTGAGGCCGACGCCTCCGACGGGCGCGGCGGAAGCCTGCAACTCTCCGGCAACCTGCGCCCCGCGACGCTGGTTGTCGACGCCAACGCCCGCATCAACAAGCTGCAACCCCTGCGCCGGCAGGACGTGCATGTGATCTTCTCCGGCACGCTCGGCGTTTCCGGCCCTCTGGACGCTCCCGACGTTCGGGCGGCCATAGAAATCAACGAGGGGCTTCTGCTGCTCAACAAGCTGCCGTCCGGCGGCGTGACGACTCTGCCGGTCACGGACGCGAAGGCGGAGCCGGTCAAGGCGGTCGCCTCCTCGCCCATGAAGGGAACCATCAACGCCACCCTGAACACTGCCCCCCGCACCGGCTTCGTCGTGCGCGGCTACGGGCTTGAAAGCGACTGGGGCATCCGTCTCAGCGCCTCCGGGCCGCTGACCTCCCCCCTCGTCTCCGGCAACGTCTTTGCCCGCAGCGGCAAGCTGCAACTCCTCAACAAGGAATTCCGGCTTTCGCAGGGGCGCGTCGCCTTCAGCGGCGGCGCCGTCAGCAACCCGCAGATCGCCCTCACCCTGACCCGCGACGCGGGCGATATCGAGGCCAGCGTCGTTATTTCCGGCTCCGCGCAGCGCCCCCGGCTCGCGCTGGAAAGTACGCCGTCCCTGCCGCAGGAAGAAATCATTTCCCGCATTCTCTTCGGCCGCGAAAGCAAGGACCTCGGCCGCTGGGAAAGTCTGCGGCTGGCGGCGGCCGTCGCCGAGCTGGCCGGCTTCGGCTCCTCCGGCTCCGGCGTCATGGACTTTGCCCGCAAGGCCTCCGGCGTGGACGTGCTGCGGCTCAATTCCCGCACAACCACCTCCACGGAAGGCGAAGAAAACGAGGAAACTACCCTCGAAGCCGGAAAATTCATCGGTGAAAAACTCTATCTGGGCGTCGAGCAGGGAACCCGCGCCGACAGCACCGCCGTACTCATCGAACTGGAGCTTACCCCCCGGGCAAAGCTCCAGATGCGCACCGAACGCCAGAACACCAGCGGTAATATACGATGGAAAATGAACTATTGAACGCGGCGCGCATGGACGGCCATTCCCCCGAAAAGCCGGCGGCCCCCCCGCAGATCCGGGCCGCCGCCCCCGCGGACTGGCCCGCCCTGCGCGATCTCTGGCGCCGCAGCGTCGCGGCGACCCACGATTTCGTGGCCCCGGAAGATCTGGAGGCCATCGAACAAGCTCTTATTCCCTGCTATTTCCCTGCCATGCAGCATATCTGGATGACGACGGACGCCGACGGCCAGCCCCTCGGCTTCGCAGGCAGTCGGGAACGACAGATAGAAATGCTCTTTGTCGATCCTCCGGCCTTCCGGCGCGGCGTAGGCGCCGCCCTGCTGCGCCATGCCCTCGCCCACCTCCCGCCCCCGGACGACGCCCCCGCGCGTCTCGACGTCAACGAAGCCAACGCGGCCGCCCTGCGCTTCTATCTGGCGCAGGGATTTACCGTCGCCGGCCGCTCGCCCCTGGACGGCGAGGGCCGCCCCTACCCGCTGCTTCATCTGGAAAAGCGCTGAAAGCACGCCGCATCCGAGGGGATGTTAACAGGCTTCATATTCTTTTGGGGGGAAGGGAAACCCCTCAGCGCTGCTGTCGATGCCCGTAGCTTCCTTCGTCGCAACGGGCACGGCCTGCGGCCGCCATCCGGTCGCTGCCAGCGCGAGAGGGCCCAGCCTTTCTGGGGGATTGTTGTTCGGAGGGAAGGGAAACCCCTCTGCT
>CALUWU010000080.1 GCA_944324555.1 uncultured Desulfovibrio sp. | reverse complement strand
TTCCAGCGTTTGCCGTTGAGCCAGCGTGCGAAGGTCGGAATCTTGCCGCGCTGCCAGCGGCTGTCGCAGGCCGTCAGCTCCAGAATCTTGTCGCGGATGACGTGCGGCTGTTCCAGCGTGCCGTTGGCGTACAGGCGCATCCACTCCCGCCACGCTTCTTCCTCGCCCTGCTTCACGGGGTAGACCTGCCAGCAGGAGAGAAAGGCGGCCCGCTGGGGATGCCCCTTGCCGGGGCAGTCGGTTCTGGGCGGCCCCTGTCGCCGGGGAGCGGGCCGGTCTTCGGCCGCCGTTTCCGGCAGGGTCTCGGCAAGCCTTGCGTCAGACCCGGCGCAAGCCTTCCCCGAAGGCATGACGGGCTGCGCCGCCGGGCCGTGTTCCCCCTCCCTCCTGCGCGCGTTGTCCGGCTTGCGGGAAGACGTCGGGGGAGAGGGGATTTTATTCTCTTGCTCTTGTTCTTGCTCTTGTTCTTGATTCGGGCAGGGCTGGCGGAAGCCTTCGGGAAGGCTTGCCGAAAGGCTTTCGCAAGGCTTCGGCAGGATGTTTCCGAAGACTTCCCGGAAGGCGTCGCGGAACCCTTCGCCGAACGCCGCCAGCGTCGCCCATGCGCCCGCCAGCACGTCCAGCTTCAGGGCGCATTCCGGCAGTTCCTCAAAGGCCGCGGCCCAGCCGCGCACCACGTTGGGCGACTCCGGCGCGTTGTGCTTCAGGAAGCGGGGAAACCAGATCAGCTGCGCGTCCGCGTCCTGCCGGGCCATGCCGCAGTCCAGCAGCTCGCGGAAGGCGCGGGCAAGAACGGACGGCTTCCAGCCCAGTTCGCAGGCCAGCCCGGGAATATTGGCGCGCAGCGCGCCGAGGCTGGTCATGTTGGGATGCGTGAGCAGAAGAAAGAGCGTCAGCTTGCCCTTGTCGGACAGGCCGCGCACCTTGGCGTCGAGCCAGATGCAGGGGGATATCTTGCGATAGCGCGCCATGCCCGCTACCTCCCCGCGCGCCAGCGGGCAAAGCTGGGCATATCGGCAAAGCGCCGTTCCCGCACGGCGGGCGGACAGAGATACTCCGGCACATAGATTTCCCCAAAAGTACGGGCGTCCATGACCTGCGGCACGCCGTCTTCCGGGGCCACGACGCAGACGCTGCCGCCGCGTCGCCAGAAAAAGACCGTATGCGGCGCGCCCACGCAGGACGCGGCGCGTTCCGCGCTGTAGGGCCAGTCAAAACGGATGGTCGGCATCGATGCTTCTCCTCCTTCCATGAGAATTGCGGCGCGTCGCCCCCAGTCGCGCGCCCGTTTGAGCGCCTGCGCGCAGGCAAAGGAATGTATTTTCATATGCCGCTCCGTTCTTGCCGGGCATCCGGCAACGGGCGTATGTTTTCGGCGGATGCGCCGGATGCGAGGCGCGTTCGGCAGATGACGAATTCCGCAATCAGCGCCGTGACAAAAATTTCCTTGTCCGCTGACGCACGGTACATGGACAGCAGGTCTTCTACGGGGCGGGCGGAGGAGTTCAGGCTCCAGAGTATTTCCTCTCCCGTGCGGGAGAGTTCCCGACGAGGATCATTTATGGCTGTGGAAAAGCCCTTAATCATGACAGTCCTTCCTGTATGTCCCTATTGTGGCGCGCACGATGTTGCCTTCTATTTGAAGTCCACGCATGTGGGGGCCGCCTTCACAACATCGTTTTGGATTTGCGGCGGCTGTACGCATGCGGTCATCATCGAATCCGCGTGGATCGATACATCCGGTAAAAGAGACATGGCGGGCGATGTTCTTGTTCTGCCCAAAAACAAAACCGTCATTCCGGCTCCGCCAGCCTGTGATGCGCCGCGGGGGACGCCGGATGACATCGCCGCGGATTTTCGGGAAGCCAAATCCTGCCTGTTCCACAAGAATATCAAGGCAGCCTGCATTCTGGCGCGCAGCGCCCTTGAGACGACCGCCGTACGACAGGGTGCGGTCAAGGGGGGGCTGCGGGACAAGATTCGTTTCATGGCGCGGGAGCATATAATTACCCCTGCCCTGGCGGAATGGGCCGAAGAAATAAAGGATATCGGTAACGATGCCGCCCACGCCGCCGAGCGCCGGAGCGATCTCACGCTTGAGGATGCCCGGGACGCCATCAATTTTCTTGAAATGCTGCTGACCTATCTCTATTCCCTGCCGGATATGATTGCCGAACGCCGGGGACGTGGTAACGTCTGATTCTTGTCCCGCCGTCATCGCCGCCCCCAGAAGCGCCACCAGGGCCGCCGCGTCTGTGCGGCGGCAGCCTCGCAGCCCTGTTCCAGGGAGAACAGCGGTTCGGCTTCGGTCATGTCTCGTGCGCTGGCCTGTGCATGCAGCATGCTCTGGGCGCGTTCGCAGTCGGTGATCACGTCGCGCAGAAGGCCGCGCAGCTCGCGGGCGCAGGCGGGCGTGATGCCGTTGCCTTCGCTGTCAGCCAGAGAACGCTGTACGTCGCCGAGGCTTGCGCCCGCCCGCGCCACGGCGGTCAGCACGTCAGCACGGCTGCCCGCACGGGGAACCGCAGGACGCAGGGGCGCGCATTGCGCTTCCAGCCAGTGGAGCAGAACAAGATTGCCCGTGGCGCGGCACAGGGCCGGAATCCGCTCCAGTCCGGGCAGATATTCCGGCTCCGTGAGCTTGAAGTACCGCCGCAGAATATGCGGACTCACCCCCGCCCTCCGGGCAATCTCGTCAACGGTCAGGCCGGAAACGTCCTTGGCGTGGAGCAGCGCGTCCTGCGCGCTCATGGTTTCGTAGTCGGGCATGGCTTGTCCTCAAGGGCGGCTGTGTCGCTGTTCTTCGTTGTTTTTTCCACCATGCGGCGCAGGAGATGCACCTCGTTCAGCAGGACGAACAGAATATCCCTGCGCCGCCAGTCCTCGCCATGACGCGGCAGCGTCGCCCCGCATTTCTGGCAATGAA
>CALUWU010000079.1 GCA_944324555.1 uncultured Desulfovibrio sp. | reverse complement strand
ACTGCGCCCCCTACTTCCAGGGCCTTGATTACGACGTGACCGCCCACGGCATGCCCGCCGGCGCGACCTCCTCCTCGCAGGAAGGCGCCATGAAGCAGGGCTATATTCATCTGCTGCCCTACATGCTCAAGTTCCTTGAAGGCACGCGGCAGATCGTGCGCTACCACGACGTGACGCCCGGTTCGCAGATCACCTGGAACACGGCCTTCCTCGCCGTGACCGGCGCGTGGAAGCGGGGCGGCGAAGACGAAGTCCGCTTCCTGCTCGAAGTGCTCGGCGACGTGGTCCGCACGCCCGAGAACGAACTCTCGTCCGAAATGCGCCGGGCGCGTCTGGATCTCTACCGCGATTGCAACGACGCCTTCCGCAAGCTGCTCCAGGGCAAGTTCGGCCGCCTGCCGCTCGGCTTCCCGCCGGACTGGGTCTACGAAAGCGCCTTTGGCAGCGAATGGAAGACGGCCGTGGCCAACCGTACCGAAGAATCCCCGCTGGAAAGCCTGCAGGACGTCAACCTCGCCGCGGAAGAGGCCGCCTGCCGCGATCTGCTCAAGCGTCAGCCGACCAAGGAAGAGTTCATCCTTTACTTGAACCATCCCGGCGACGCCCTCAAGACGATCCAGTTCCGCAGCGCCTATGGCGATCCCAACAATCTGCCGCTGCACGTCTGGTTCGAGGGCCTCAAGCCCGGACAGGACCTTTCTTATAATGATAGCAAGGGCAAGCCGCATCACCTGTCCCTGCTGAGCATCTCCCGCCCCAACGACGCCGGCGTCTCCATCTGCCGCTATGTGCTTGACTCCGAAATCATGAGCTGCGAAGTCCAGGTGACCCAGCCGCAGAGCACGGCGGGCAAGGGGCTCGTCAAGGCCGATCCGGGCAACAAGTACCATGTGGCCGCGCCCAGCAACGGCGACCTGTGGGTGATGTACGTCCATCCCGGCGATATCGTGAAGGAAGGCGAAGAACTGTTCAATGTCTCCATCATGAAGCAGGAAAAGGCCGTGCTCGCCCCCACGGACGGCATCGTCAAGCGCGTGCTCAAGACTGCGGACTTCAAGGAAAACAAGCAGATGGTCTCCGTGCGCGAAGGCGAGCTCATCGTCGAGCTCGGCCCCGTGCCCCGCGTCTGCCGCAACGAGGCCTGCGCCCAGCCCATTCCCATGAACAACGCCGCGTTCTGCCCCTACTGCGGCGAACGGGTTCTCTAGCGCGTTCAACGCCTGCAAAGGCCGTTTCCGAAAGAGAGGAAACGGCCTTTGCCTTTTTGCTTGTCCTCCAACCCCGTTTTCCTCTATAGTCATCGCAACAGGCGGAACCACCCGCTTGATTCCGCCAGCCATTCAATCAGAATACACTCCCTTTTCCGTTTACCGGAGGAAGTCATGTCCAACAAAGACGCCACAGCCAGCAAGACTTCGGCGAAAGCCGAAAACATCAAGACTCAGCTGGTGCTGACCGGCGCGGATATCGTCAGTCTGGGCGAAGAAGCCGAACTCCTCGTGGGGGGCAAGAACTACAATACCGCCCTGATCAGCCAGATTGAAGGAATCCAGGCCCCGCATTTCCGGGCCGTTTCTTCCGTGGCTTTCCATCGCCTGCTAGACGAGACCCGCGTCAGCAGCAAAATCGTTCGCGCCGTGGTGGATCGCGAGTACGCGCGCATCGACTGGAACGATCCGGAAATCAATCAGGATCCCGACTTCCTGCAAAAATTCGTTCGCCAGCTCGGCAAGCAGATCCACGATACCACGCGCACGGAAGTGGAGCAGGGGCACGCCAAGCTGCGGACCTTCATCAATACCGTCGTGGAAGGTTTCGCCACCTCCCCCGAAGGCATCGATCAGCTGCGGAAACGCTCCGTCATGGTGCAGGCCGCCATCCTTTCCGTGGATCTGCCCGCGGAAGTGGACGCCGCCGTGCGCGGCGCCTACGCCGCCATCTGCCGCGAGAACGGCGACGACATGACGCCGGTAGCCGTGCGCTCGTCGGCGGCGGGCGAAGACTCGCGCAAGAAAGCCTTCGCCGGCCTTCAGGACACCTATCTGAACATGGTCGGCGCCGACAAGGTCGTGGAAGCCTACCATTGGGACTGCGCCTCGGCCTATAATCTGCGTTCCATGACCTACCGGCGCGAGGCCATTCTCGACGCCATCCTCCAGGCCGAAGAAACCGGCGACGAGAGCATCGGCGAAAACGCCAAGAAGGAATGGGCCATCGAGCACACCTCCCTTTCGGTCTGCATGATGCAGATGATCAATCCGGTCATCTCGGGCACGGCCTTCTCCGCCGATACGGCCACGGGCTGCCGGGGCACCGTCCGCAAGGATCTGGTGAGCATCGACGCAAGCTACGGTCTGGGCGAAGCCGTCGTGGGCGGCAAGGTCACCCCCGACAAGCTCTATGTCTTCCAGCGCGACGACGGCAACGAGGTCGTGATCCGTCAGATGGGCTGCAAGGACATGAAAATCGTCTATGACGAACGCGGCGGAACGCGCGAAGTGGAAGTGCCCGAGCTGGAGGCCCTGCGCTGGGCCCTGTCGCTCAATCAGGCGCAGCTCGTGGCGCGCGGCGTGCGGGCCGTGAGCAAGGCCTACGGCGGCATGATCATGGACACGGAATTCTGCATCGACGCCAACGACAAGCTCTGGTTCGTGCAGGCCCGCCCCGAAACCCGCTGGAACGAAGAGCTCGAACGCCATCCGCATACCATCTTCATGCGCCGGCGCGAAGTGGACCCCAAGGCCGCCGATCAAGCCGAAGTGCTGGTGGAAGGCAACGGCGCCTCCCGCGGCGCCGGTCAGGGAACCGTCCGCTTCCTGCGCTCCGCCCTTGAGCTGAACAAGGTCGCCAAGGGCGACGTGCTGGCCGCCGAACGCACCGACCCCGACATGGTTCCCGGCATGCGCGTGGCCTCCGCCATCATGGCCGACGTGGGCGGCGACACCAGCCACGCCGCCATCACGTCCCGCGAACTCGGCATTGCCGCCGTCATCGGCATTCAGCGTCTTGACGTGCTCCGCGCCCTCGACGGCGTGGAAGTGACCGTGGACGGCACGCGCGGACGCGTCTATCGCGGTCTGCTGCCCCTGCGCGAAGTGGGCGGCGAAATGGACATTTCCAAACTGCCCGTAACAAAGACCAAGGTCGGTCTCGTTCTGGCCGACGTGGGGCAGGCGCTGTTCCTGTCCCGTCTGCGCGATTTCCCCAAATTTGAAGTGGGTCTGCTGCGCGCGGAATTCATGCTGGGGAACATCAGCATCCATCCGCAGGCGCTGGAAGCCTTTGACAACGGCGAACTTGAGCATGTGGTGCAGACCAAGCTGCACGAACTGGAAGAACGCCTGTCCAAGGTCATGCGCGAGCAGATGGCCGCGGGCCTGATCGTCTTCAACTTCAATCTGCGCCAGTACGTGGGCGAAGTGACCGGACTGGCTGAAGAAGTGGCGCAGCTGGCGGACATGGACAAGAGCATGAACGCCGAAGAGGTGCTGTTGCAGCACCGCAAGATGCGCGAACTTGATCACAAGCTCGATCAGCACCTCGAACTGGCTTCCCGCCGTCTGGAAGTCCTGAAGACCTCGCAGGATCTGGCCGAACACGTCCGCATCATCATGGGCTATGACGACGAACTGGCCCTGCTGCCCGCCAACGATCCCGAAGCCGCCAAGCGCATGGCCGAGATCAAGGCGATCGTCGACGCCCAGGTGGAACGCATCAAGGATCTGCCCGCCGTCCGGGAACTGATGGAAAATATCGGGCGCCTGCGCGAAGAGGTCGGCCTGCGCGCCGGCCTGAAAAAGGAAATGGACTCCGTCCGAAACCTTCCCGACACGATCCGCAAGCTCATCCGCTCGCGCGGTTTCCGCACCGGCAAGGAACACTACGTGCAGACCCTGGCGCAGAATCTGGCGCTCTTTGCCATGGCCTTCTATGGCAAGACCATCATCTACCGCACCACGGACTTCAAGAGCAACGAATACCGCAACCTGCTCGGCGGTTCGCTCTTTGAGCACTTTGAAGACAACCCCATGCTCGGGTATCGCGGCGTATCCCGCAATATCCATGACTGGGAAATCGAGGCCTTCAAGCTGGCGCGCGGCATGTACGGCGGTTCCAACCTGCAGATGATGCTGCCGTTCGTGCGTACTCTTGAAGAAGCCCGCTCCATGCGGAGCTACCTTGAGCAGGTGCACAAGCTCAAGAGCGGTCAGGACGGTCTGCAAATCATTCAGATGTCGGAACTGCCTTCCAACGCCATTCTCGCCAAGCAGTTCATTTCGGAATTCGACGGCTTCTCCATCGGTTCCAACGATATGACGCAGATGGTGCTGGCAACGGACCGCGACAACGCCCGTCTCTCCCACATCTACGACGAAGAAGATCCCGCCGTGGTCTGGGCGATTCTGGTAAGCATCTTTACCGGACAGAAATACCGCAAGAAGGTCGGCTTCTGCGGGCAGGGCGTTTCCAACAGTCTGATCCTTCGCGGTCTGGTGGCCATTGCGGGTATTGTTTCCGCTTCGGTGGTTCCCGATACCTACTTCCAGACTGTTCTGGACATTGCCGCCGTGGAAAAGGAAAACATTCCGACGGCGAAGCTGGGCGCGTGGCTCGGCGAACAGCACCACAAGCGTCTTGCCGCGCTCATGGAAGAAAGCGGTTACGGGCATATCCTGAAGAAGTTCACCGAACCCAAGGATATTGAGGAATGGTACGAAGGCGAGTTGCAGCGCCGTCACGAACAACTGCGCGAGCACCTCGACACGCCGAAGGAAAGTTTCTATCGCACCGAACTGCAAACCTTCCGTTCCACGTTCCACAAGCCGGTTATCTATGCCACCTGGGACTGGAACAATACGGTGGAAGACGCGCTGCATCAGGCCGGTTTTGCCAGCTTTGAAGAACAGGCCGCAGCCTTGGAAGCCTATCGCGCCATAGAATTCTAGAGCATTTTGTCTTGACCCCCCGCGACCGGGGAGGGGAACGCGCCGACATTCGGACGTTTTCCTCCCCGGTCTCTTTTTTTGCCAAAGGACGGAGGCAAGGAGCAGGGGAGAGCGGCGCGCGGAAGAGTGCAAGCAACTAGAGCGTTTCGCCTTTGAAAAAGATGAAACGCAAAAGGCGGCGTCACACCGCACGGTCTGTCGTTTCAAACTGAAAATGTTCTAAGGGTGCAGGTTGGTCGATCCCCCCATCGCGCGCTTTTTCAGAGACGCGTGGAAAGAGCATGCAGCAAGAATAAATGGGATACCCAAGCTAAGCTCGCAGGTTCTATTCAGATACGCAGCTAAAAAATTTGTAAGAATTCTCTTTATGCTGCGCTGGCGCGCCGAGATCTTGCGGTATGACGCCGCGTCTTCTTCAGATCGGGGTGGGGGGTATCGGGAGACGAAGGTCTTGATCTCCCCCGTATCGAGCTCTGTGCGTTGTCACCTCAATGCTCCCGGCCTTCCGCCCGGCCCGAAGCGAGAGCGGAAAACACGGCTTTTCCGCTATGTCTGCTACGGTCGCCAGAGATATCGCTTCTGGGAAAGACTGAAAGAAGAGAGCAAGTTATTAAAGTAAAACATTAAAAGTATTACTTTTGATATTTTACATCAGAAGTAATACTTTTAAATCAAAAAATTAAAAGCAAGACCTCAGAATTATAGCTTTAAAAGTAATACTTTTAAAGTTTGACATTAAAAGCATTTGTTTATCTTTTTATTAAAGTAAAACTTTAATAAAAATCATAAAATATGAATACCCCTCAAAACAGGCCAGAATTGCCTTCTACGGCGCGAAAGCCCTCCACAAAGGAAAATAGTCAAAGAAAAATTTTTAAAGGCTGAAAACGGCCGCTATCGAGCCGTCTCGGATCCTGAAAGACGTGCAATTTCCTCTTCCGTCAGCGGCCGGACTTTCCCCCTGGGCAGGGTTCCCAGCTCCAGCCGTCCGATACGTACGCGCCGCAGGCGCAGGATGGTCAGTCCTCCGTCGGCGCACATCCGCCTGATCTGCCGGTTGATCCCCTGATGCAGCACCATCCGCAGCTGCGTGTCGCCGCGCGGGAGCCCTACGGCTTCAATCTCCACAGGGAGGAGGGGAGTGCCGTCCGACAGCCGCATGCCACGACGCGCCCGCTCCAGAAACGCCGCATCCACCCGTCCGCGCACGGTGACTTCATATTCCTTGGGAACATGATGCCTCGGGTGCATGAGGCGGTTGGCCCATTGACCGTCGTTGGTGAGCAGGAGCGCCCCCTCTGAAAAATAATCAAGCCTTCCAACTGGATAGACGCGCGCCTGCCGGAGTTCCTCCGGCAGCAGCGACAAGATGGTGGGGCGTCCTTGCGGATCATGCAGGGTGCACACAATCTGAACGGGCTTGTGCAACATATAATAAAGGAAAGGCTGCGATCGCCGCAGGACGCGCCCGTCAATGGAAATGCGATCATCTGCCAGAACCTGACGCGCCGGGTTGGTTTCCGTCTGATCATTGACGGCGACGCGCCCGGCAAAGATGTATTCGTCAGCCTTGCGACGCGAACAGAAACCGGCGGCCGCGACGGCCTTGTTAAGACGCTGGGCCGTATCCGAACCGGCGTTGACGTTGCCGGCATGGGCGTTATGGGCGTTCTTGCCGGCGTGATTGCCCGAATCCGGGCGGCGTTTGCGCTGCATGGAAATCTCCTTGGATGTTTGTCGAAGGATATGGGAGGAAAAGGGGTTGAGGTCAAGTTGAGACACAAAAGTTTACATAACTACCATTATGAGGACAAAAGCCGCAGCGCTGCGTAACCGCCGCTACTGCCGCCGAGGCTCGCATCCTCTGGAAAAAACCTCGTGAATGGCGTATACTGATGCCAAACATCTTTATCTGCCCATGTCAAGGAGAAGTCATGACTGATACCCATGAAGCTCGTCCCGTCAGTCGTCGGGGGGCGCTGAAGCTGCTTTCCGCCGGCGCGCTGGCCTGCGGTATGCCGCCGCGCGATGTCGCGGCGGCCGATGTCCGCCAAACGATGACGCTCTTCGATCTCTCACGCTGCGTCGGTTGCGGCGCATGCGTCGAAGCCTGCCGGGAACGCAACGCCGCTCGTTATCCCAAGGTCGCCGGTCCCATGCCGAAGCTCCTGCCCGAAGGCACGCCGACGGAAGACTGGTCGCAGCGTCAGGATGAAACAGAACGACTGACGCCCTACAACTGGTTATTCATTCAGCATGTGGAAGGAGAATATCAGGGCAACCCCTTTGAATTGCACATACCAAGGCGCTGCTTCCACTGCCGTCAGGCGCCCTGCGCCCTTCTCTGCCCGTGGGGATCCGCCCGCAAGGAAGCCAGCGGCACAGTCCGCATCGACGGCGAAATCTGTCTTGGCGGCGCAAAATGCCGCGCCGTCTGCCCCTGGCACATCCCGCAACGCCAATCCGGCGTGGGTCTGTATCTTGATCTTGCGCCGCGTCTGGCAGGAAACGGCGTTATGTACAAGTGCGATCGCTGCGACGACATCGTTGCCGCGGGCGGCGTGCCTGCCTGCGTGGAAATCTGCCCGGAGGGCGTGCAAAGCGTCGGCAGTCCGGCCGAGATTATTGCCCGCGCCCGGCGCATGGCGCAGGAAGGCGGCGGCTTTCTTTACGGTCTGGAAGAAAACGGGGGTACAAGCACCATCTATTATTCGCCAGTCCCCTTTGAAATCATCAATGCCGCCCTGCGTCCCGAGCAGGGCAAGCCGGCCTTTCCCCCGGTACCGTCCTTTGCCGCTTCGGACGACAGACTGACGCAAGCTCTGCTGGCGGCTCCCGTCGCCGGTCTGCTCGGCGGCGCGCTGCGGACCACGCGACGCCTTGCCCGCAAGGCCAGGGACGAACTTGCCGTTTCTTCCGCGCCGCCCGAAAACGCGGAACTCCCGCCCATCCTGCGCGCCCTGCTTGCCGGGGCGCTCCTGCCGCTCTTTTTCTCCGGCCTGCTGCAACTGCCCATTGCCGCGCGCTACGGACTGACGCGGCTGGGCGCGTGGCTGGGCGATTTCGCCCTGCTCCATCTTGTGCATTACTGCGCCGCAGCCGTCTGGCTCGGCGCCCTGGGCGCGGCGCTGGCCCTGTGCCTGCGTCGCCGTCGCATCCTTTTTCGTCCGGTTCCGGCCGTTCTCGGAGCGGCGACGACGCTGACCGGCGCCCTGCTGGCCCTGAAGAACAGCGGCCTGCTGTTCTTCGCCCCGTCGCTGATCGTCGCCCTGGACCTGATCCATCTCGGCGCGGCCTTTCTTCTCTGCGGCTACGCCATTTTCCGTCTGTTCCGGCGACGCCGCAATCTTCCCGCGACAGCGGCATAAAAAAAGAATCCCGCCCGATCGACGCGTGCGATCGGGCGGGATTCTACGGCGGCGGAGCAGCGGCGGGCAAAGCGCCGCGGCCGCAATCGCAGGGCGACGCCAGCCGGAACGCGCCTGACGCGCTCCGAGAGCGCATACGCGACGACGCGCGCCGTTTTCCCTGAGGGGCAAAAAGAACCGAACTGTCCCGTTTTCCGCTTCAGACAATAAAAAAAGGAGTTATGTCTTGCGGCATAACTCCCTGTATTTACTGGTCGGGATGGCGCGATTTGAACGCGCGGCCCCAGCGTCCCGAACGCTGTGCTCTACCAAGCTGAGCCACATCCCGTCGACAAAAGGCACTCTACGCAAAACTCTCCGCCTTGGCAAGTTTTTTTTTCATATTTTTTCTATTTGTAAAAACGGCGTGATGCCGTTAAGATTTCTCAGCATTATTCGTTAGGTCTATTTGAGAGGAGCAAGGTCGTGATCCGCGTTCTTGTTGTGGATGATTCGGCGTTCATGCGTAACGCCATTTCCTCCTATCTGGCCGAAGACACCGGCATCGAGGTAGTGGGCACAGCGCGTGATGGCGTAGACTGTCTGGAAAAAGCCCGGCAGCTGCAGCCCGACGTCATCACGCTGGATCTGGAAATGCCGCGCATGGACGGTCTTGAAACGCTCAAGCAGCTCATGGCAAGCAACCCCCTCCCGGTCATCATGATCAGTTCGCTGACGGAATTCGGCGCCGAGGCGACGCTCAAGGCCATGGAAGCGGGGGCGATGGACTTCATCCCCAAGACGATGTCCAACGACAAGGAAGCCTTCGGCGATGAAATCCGCCGCAAGGTCAAGCTGCTTGCAAGACGCAAGGCTTTCATACGCCTGAAATATTCTTCGCAACGCTCCCCTGCTCCGGCGAAGCCGGCGTCAGCCGGGGCGACGGCGTCCCTTCCGCATGCCGCGCCCTCCTACGCCCGCCCGGCGGCGCCGCGCGCCGCGGGCGCCGGCATGAACGCGGGGCATTCGTGGCAGAATCCGACGCCGCGCGCGGCTTCGGGCGCGCGGTGCCGCGGCGCGCGGGATCTCGTCGTCATCGGCGTTTCCACCGGGGGGCCGCCGGTCGTGCAAAAGATTCTGTCGGCGCTTCCGGCAAACCTTGCGGCCTGCATCCTCATCGCGCAGCACATGCCGGCCAGCTTTACCGGTCCCTTCGCCAAGCGTCTGGACAGCGTCTGCCCCCTCACGGTCACCGAAGCCGTCAACGGCGACAAGCTTGTCAACGGTCACGCCTACATCTGTCCCGGCGGCAAGCACATCGGCGTCCAGATGCGGGGGCCGCTTGCGGAAGTTCTGGTAACGGAAGAACCCAGAAGCGCCCTTTACAAGCCCACGGTCAACCTTCTGATGGAAACCGCGGGCAACTGCATGGGCCGGCGCGTGCTGGGCGTCATGTTGACAGGTATGGGCTCGGACGGGGTCGACGGCGCCCGCGTGCTCAAGGAAAAAGGCGGCTGGCTCATCGCGCAGAGCGAGGCCACCTGCGTCGTCTACGGCATGCCCAAGGCCGTCGTGGACGCGGGTCTGGCAGATCAGGTGATAGACGCCGATGATATCGCCGAGCACATCATCGCTGCGGTGAAAGGATAACAAGCGGAGCTGAAAAAACCATGCAAGACACTCGGTACAACGCGCACCAGATTCTCGAGGATTTGCGCTCCTCCGACAACGAGAGGATTCGCAGCGCTGCCTTTGCCGCGGGCGATATGACCATCGAGGAAGCCATTCCCATCCTGAGCAAGCAGCTTACCAATGAAAACCTCGGCGTACAGGAAGGCGCGGAGTACGCGTTGCGGCGCATCCGCGGCCCCAAGAGCGTGGACGCCGTCCTTCCCCTTCTGCGCAGCGACGACGCGTCCATCCGCAATGTTGCCATGGACATTCTCCGTGAAATCGGCAACGACAACATGGAGGCCATGCGTACCAGTCTGCACGACTCCGATCCCGACGTCCGCATCTTCATTTCCGACATTCTGGGGCACAGCACCTCGCGCGAAGCCGGCCCCCTGCTCTGCGAGGCGCTGCTGAAAGACCCCGAGGTCAACGTGCGCTATCAGGCCGCCGTCAGCCTCGGGAACCTGGGCTACCCCGAAACGGTCGACAGCCTCCGCAAGGCCATGAACGACGAGGAATGGGTTCAGTTCGCCGTCGTCGAGGCGCTCACGAAAATCAACGACGACCGCACCGTCGCCGTGCTGGTGCAGGCGCTGCCCACGGCGTCGCCGCTGGTGTGCTCCGCCATCATCGACGCGCTGGGCAGCATGGGCGACATCAAGACCATTCCCCTGCTCTTCAAGAGCCTGGAAAACGTGAGCGTCGCGCTCCGCCACAAGACCGTCAAGGCCATCGTGCAGATTCTGGGCGGGCAGTCCCTCTCGCTGCTGGCGCCCAAGATGCAGGAACGGCTGCGCGTCTATCTGCTGGACGCGCTCACCGACAACGACGAAGACATTCTGCTGGCCGCGCTGCAGGGCGTCAGCTTCATGGAACACGAAGAGGCGACCAAGGCCGTCATGGTGCTCGCGGCCCGCATCGACCCGGAACAGAATGCGGAACTCTACGAGGCCGTCATTCGCACGCTGGCGTCCATCGGCTACAACGACGTCATCCGGGACGCTCTCCGCAGCCACGACGAACAGCAGATCATGATCGCCATGGAAGCCTGCCAGCTCATGGACGATCA
Organism: uncultured Desulfovibrio sp.; assembly: GCA_944324555.1. Lineage (GTDB taxonomy): Bacteria > Desulfobacterota > Desulfovibrionia > Desulfovibrionales > Desulfovibrionaceae > Desulfovibrio. The sequence continues at coordinate 17,145 of CALUWU010000079.1, read as the reverse complement.
CCGTCCGGTGGAAGAAATCAAATCCATCTTCTGGGAACTGAGCGAGGAGCTGCAGCGCGCCGCGGTCGCCGAAGTGGCCCAGCTTGGCTCCCTGGACGACGCCCAGTTCTTCCTTGACGTCATCGCGCGCTGCGAAGACTCCGAAATGCTGAAAAGCGCCATTATCTTCTTCGGCAATCAGCACGGCAGCCCCGACGCCGAAGACGTCGTTTTCAGCCAGCTGGATCACCGTCTGGTCGACGTCAAGGAAATGGCGCTGGAAGCCTGCATAAACCTGCACAGCCCCCGCCTCAACGCCCGCTTCAAGGATCGTTTCCACAGCGACGACGACATGCAGCGCCTGATGGCCGTCTACGCCCTCGGCCGCTACAGCGTCGAGGAAAATCTGCCCGAACTCACCGAAGCGCTGGAAGATCAGAGCGCCAACGTCCGGCAGATGGCGGTTGAAGCCTTTCTTAATCTTGGCGTCGAGGCCGAGCGCTACCTGCCCCGTCTGCTGCCGCGCATGTACGACGAAAACAAGAATGTTCGCGTGGCGCTGGTCAATCTTCTCGGACAAATCGGCACGCCGACCGTGGTGCCCCGTCTGCTCACGGCCCTGCACGACGAAAACGACTGGGTACGCATTCGCGCCGTCGAGGCGCTGGGCGCCAACAAGGTCGCCGAGGCCGTACCGACCCTTGCCGGCATGCTGGAAAACGCCAGTCCGATGCTGACGTTCAAAATTATTGAAGTACTCGGAAAAATTGGCGGCAACGTCGCTTTCAGCGTCCTGCTGGAAATGATGGATCACGAAGACCCCGAAATTCAGCACGCTGCAGCGGAGGCCGTGGCCGCCATTCAGGCCGAGCAGGAGTAGGTTATGAGTCCTTCTTCCAACAGCTCGCTGTTTCCGCCCAAGACAGGAGACGCCGCGTCTTCATCGACAGGCTCCCGGGAAACGACGCCGTCCGACAAGCCCGGCGCCCTTTCGTCGCCCTTCGGCAACAAGCCGGCAGGCGGAGGACTTTCCTCGCGCTTTGCCATGCCGACGCTCAAGCCCGCGGCAGGCGCCGCGCCCCTGCCCTCCGGCCAGAACGGGCCTACAAATCCTTTTGCCAAGCCGGTGGGATCGGCGTTCTCCAACCCCCTGTCCACTACCGCTTCTTCCCCGTTCAACAAGCCTGCTGCGCCCTCCCCTTTCAGCAAGCCGACAACGCCCTCCTCGCCCTCGCCTTTTACAAAGCCCCTGGGAACGACGACGCCCGCCGCTCCGGCGACCTCGCCTCTTTCCAGAACCGCCGGAACACCCGGCGCCAATCCGAGCCCGGCATTCGGCAAGACGACCGCCGGCGCCGCCGGAACAACGGGCGGCAGCCTTTTCAACAAGACGCCCGGGCAGACGTCCTCTCCCTTCGGGAAACCCGCCGTTCCGGGAACCGCGACGGGCGCGGCCGGAACGACGCCGACCTCCCGCCCCCTGTCGCGGCCGGGCCAGCAGCCGACATTTCGCCCCACGGCCCTGCTGAAAAAGGATACGAGCGAAACGCCCTCTTCGCCGTTCCGTTCGACCAGCAGCGCCGCGGAAAACAAGACGCAGCCCTTTGGCTCCCTCTTCCGCTCCACGGAACAGTCGCCGGGCAAGACTGCGGGAGGGCTGCCTAACTTCCGCCCGAAGACGACTCTCACGACAACGGCAACAACAACGCCATTTCGCAAGGACTTGCAGATTACGGACGAGGAATTTCTGCAGCTCCGCGATTTCATTTACCAGCAGTGCGGCATTTTTATTGCGGAAAATCGCAAGTACCTTGTGGAAAACCGCCTTTCCAACCGTATCAAGGACCTGAACCTCAAGTCCTATTCGGAATATTACAACTTTCTGCGTTTCGACGCCGGGCGGCGCGAGGAACTGAACAAGCTTTTTGAAGTGGTCACGACCAACGAAACCAGCTTCTTCCGCAATCCGCCCCAGCTCAAGGTCTTTCAGGAATATGTGCTGGGCGAGGTCATCGCGGCCTGCCGCCAGAGCGGCAAGAAGCGCATCCGCATCTGGTCGGCCGGATGCAGCACCGGCGAGGAACCCTATACCCTCGCCATCATCCTGCACGAAGTGCTGAAAAGCGAAATTTCCTCCTGGGATATCAAGATTACGGCCAACGACCTGTCCGAAGCCGTTCTGACCGCGGCCCGCCGGGGCGTCTACAACGAGTATGCCCTGCGGACGACGCCGCCGGAAATCATTCGCAACTATTTCACCAAGGAAGGAACCACCTACAAGATCAATCCGACCCTGAAGCGTCTGGTGTCGTTCGGGCAGATCAACCTGAGCGACAAGGATCAGCTGCGGCGCGTGGAAAAGTCCCAAATCGTCTTTTGCCGTAACGTTATCATCTATTTTGACGATGAGATGAAACGAAAGGTCATCGGCGCATTCTACGACAATCTGGAACCCAACGGCATGCTGCTGATCGGGCACTCCGAGTCCCTTCACAACATCTCGCGCGCGTTCAAGCCAGAGCATCACACCGGAACCATCGTCTATCGCAAGCTGGGCTAGGGCCGCGACGACAGCGGAAAAACTCTTGCCAACAGGGCGAATTGAAACTATAGACTATCTAGATTTCCTACAGGCAGGTTCATCATGGGCAAGCATATCTTGGTCGTCGACGACTCCAAAACCATCCGCAACCTTGTCGCTTTCGTGCTGAAAGCGGAGGGCTTCAAGGTCAGCACGGCAGAGGACGGCCTCGACGCCATGGAAAAGCTGTACAATCTTGACCCCGTCGATCTCATCGTCTCGGACGTCAACATGCCGCGAATGGACGGATTCACGTTCATCAAGAACATTCGCATGCAGGACGCCTTCAAGGATATCCCCATCATCGTCCTTTCCACGGAAGGACAGGAAAAGGATATTCAGACGGGTCTCAACATCGGGGCCAATCTTTATATGGTAAAGCCAGCCCAGCCGGAAAAGATGGTACGGAATATAAAGATGCTTCTGGGCTAACCGATAAGAGTTCTTAGCCGAGCGGGGCGATTCTTGAGTAAAGCGAAGGTACGGTATGAGCCAAGATTTTTTTGATCCGGAACTTTTTGCAGATTTTATTGCTGAAGCCAAGGAGCATCTCGAAACCATCGAGCCGAACCTCCTGGAGCTGGAAAAAACTCCGGACAACCTCGCGTTGCTGAACGATATTTTCCGCCCCATGCACTCCTTGAAAGGGGCCTCGGGCTTCCTTGGCCTCAATCGCATCAACAAGCTGGCGCACAAGGCGGAAAACATTCTCGACGAGCTCCGCAAGGGAGCGATGGTCGTTACCCCCGATATCATGGACGTCATTCTCGAGTCCACGGACGCCCTGCGTCAGATGATCGAGAATCTTGAGGATTCCAATACCGAGGGCGACGTCGAAACCGAGCATATCATCGGTCAGATTGACGCAATCATGTCCGGGGAAAAGTCGGAAGCCGCTCCCCCGCCGCCCGCGGAACCCGCCGCGCCGGTCATCGAGGCTCCGGCCGCGGAAGTCGCGCCCGCGCCGGCAGAAAGCGCGCCTGCGGAACCCGCCGCGCCCGAAGCTCCCGCGGAAAGCGCCCCCGTCGCGGCGGAGCCCGTTCCCGCAGCGCCCGCGACGCCCGCCGCTTCCGACGGCGTGGCCGGCGCTCCCATGACCAGCAAGGAATGGATAGCCTCCCTCCCCGTGCTTCAGACCTATTCCCTGACCGCCTTCGGCGAGGGGCATCTGAAGGACTTTATCGACGAGTCGTGCGACATCATCGCCAGTCTCAACACCGGCCTGCTGGAGCTGGAAGAAAAGCCCAAGGACGAACAGGACGCTCTGGTCAACGACCTGTTCCGCTACTTCCACAACATGAAGGGGAACAGCGGCATCATCGGCTACAACGATCTGAACGCCCTGACCCATGAAGCCGAAACGCTTCTCAACAATATCCGGCAGGAAAAAATCACGCCGAGCCACGAGCTCATCGACCTTCTTCTGCTGGTCGTCGATCTGATGGAAGGCCTGGTGCAGCGCATCGACATCAGCACCGGCCAGGTGACGCCCGTCGATTCCAGCCTGCTGGTCGAGCAGCTGCAGCACGCCATCAACGGCGAACCCTTCTCGCTGCCCAAGGAACTGGGCAGGGGTGCGCACGCCCCCGCGGCGGGCGCGACTCCGGCCCCCGCCGAATCCGCGCCCGCGAACGGCGACAAGGCGGCGGTCGCCACGGCGACCATCATTCCCGTGGGCGCGGAATCCGACGATACCGAGACCTTCCGCCTCACCGTGCAGCAGCAGATCGAAATCGTGCATGCGGCTCTGGCGACCCTGGAATCGGACGGCAGCCACAAGGAATCCATCGACGCCCTCTACCGTTGCCTGACCGCCATCAAGAACGCCTGCAACTTCATCGGGGAAAACGATCTTAAGGTCTACGCCGAGCGCACCGCGGGCATCGTCAACCAGGGGCGCAACGACAATATTGATTTTGGTCTGATGGTCGATCTCCTGCGTCAGGAAGTCGCCATCATTGAAGACATGTTCAAGACGGCCGTGGAACGCATGCGTTCGGAAAACGCTTCCGCCGACGCGCAGGAAGCTCCGGCCGGAGAAGCGGAACAGCCCGCGGCAACGGCGCCCGCTCCCGCCCCGACTCCGGCGCCAGCGCCGGCCCCGGCGGCTCCGGCAGCCAAGCCGGCCGCCCCGGCTCCCGCTCCAGCTCCGGCAGCCAAGCCGGCCGCTCCGGCCCCCGCTCCGGCTCCGACGCCCGCGCCCGCGCCGAGCAAACCCGCCGAACCCAGAAAGGCGGCGGCAGCCAGACCGGCCGCGGCGGCCAAGAGCGCGGCGCCGAGTCCCGCCGAGCATCAGCAGAAGAGTTCGTCCATCCGCGTCGACCATGAACGGCTGGATCACCTCATGAACCTGATCGGGGAACTGATCATCAACCGAAATCGGTACTCCCTGATTGCCCGTTCGCTGGAAGACAGCGGCGACGACGTGGACATCTCCCAGGTGGCCCAGAGCCTTTCCGAAACGACCTACGCCATGGCGCGCATTTCGGACGATCTGCAGGACACCATCATGAAAGTCCGCATGGTGCCCGTGTCGTCGGTCTTCTCCCGTTTCCCCCGCCTGGTGCGCGACCTTTCCCGCAAGAGCGGCAAGGAAGTGGACCTCATCATGGAAGGGGAAGAGACGGAATTGGACAAGAGCGTGGTCGAGGCCATAGGCGACCCGCTGGTGCACCTGATCCGTAACTCCGTGGACCACGGTATCGAACCCGAGGCCGTGCGCGTGGCCGCCGGCAAGCCGCCCAAGGGCAAGGTCACCCTGCGCGCCTTCCACAAGGGCAATTCCGTCGCCATTGAAATCGAGGACGACGGCAAGGGTATCGATCCCGACAAGATGCGCGACGTCGCCGTAAGCAAGGGCATCATGAGCAGCGAGGAAGCCGCTCAGCTCGACGACCGCGAAGCCGTGGAACTGATTTTCCACCCCGGCTTCTCCTCCGCCGAAAAGATTACGGATATTTCCGGGCGCGGCGTGGGTATGGACGTCGTCCGCACCAACATCAAGAATCTGAAGGGCAGCGTCAACACCTATACCGAAGTCGGCAAGGGAACGCGCTTCACCCTGAGCCTGCCGCTGACGCTGGCCATTATTGACGCGCTCATGGTCAACGTCTCGGGGCAGACCTACGCCATTCCTCTGGACGCCGTCTCCGAAACGACAAAGATCGAGGCGGAACGTCTGACAGACGTGAAGGGCCGCAAGGCCGTGACGCTGCGCGGCGAAGTGCTCGGCATTGTCGAGCTTTCCGAAATGCTGGAACTGCCCGGCACGGAACCGCTGCCCGAAGTCCTGTCCGTGGTCGTCATCCACGACAACGACCGCCGTCTGGGTCTGGTTGTCGATCGTCTGCTGGAACGTCAGGAAATCGTTATCAAGCCTCTGGGGGCCTACCTTGGCGATCTCAAGGGGATTTCCGGGGCGACGATCATGGGCGACGGCTCGGTTATCCTGATTCTTGATCCGCACGAAATCTATGTCATGGCGACGTCCAAGGCCGCCAACATCGAAGGCAAGCCGCAACGTCCCGAATAAAAAAACGACAGATGCGAAAGAATGCGGCCGCGACAGGAAATTTTCTGTCGCGGCCGCAAAAAATTTTGTCGCCGGGCAAAAAAAAACTTGCCATTTCTCGAAACTTCATCTAGAAATCTTCGGTGCGAAACAATTGGCATATTCATCGGCGCCGGAAACGGCTTTGCCGCAGAATTAGCTAGAGATATTTGAACGGAGGACAGCATGAGCAAAGAATGCGCCTTTTGCGGTAAAAAGCCCCAGGTCGGCAATCTTGTGAGCCATTCCAACATCAAGACCAAGCGTCGCTTCAATCCGAACCTGCAGCGCGTGCGTCATCAGGATGCCAACGGTACCGTGCGTACGCTGGACGTCTGCACCCGTTGCCTGCGTTCCGGCATGGTTCGCAAGCCCGTGGCCCGCACCAACGGCTAACGACTTTTCGGATTTTTTTCAGAATTGTCAAAAGCCCCGCAGCCTTTCGGCCGGGGCTTTTTTCATACCCATGCCGCCAGCAGCTTCCCGCCCTCCCCTTCGCGCCGCGCCCCGGAACCGGCGCCGCTATCGTCTGCGCCTGCGCCCGCGCTCCCTTTCGCCCTACTGGGTACGCCTGTCCGGCCCGCGCGGTTTCGAGTCCTACCGCGAACAGCAGGAATGGCTTCTGCTGCTTTCCGCCCGAGGCCTTCCCTTTCGCCTCTGGAAAGCCGACGGCGTGAATCACTGCTATGTTCCGGCGCTGACGCGCGAGGTCGCGCGCTGCGAGCTGCGGCTTTACCGGCAGGAAGAAGCCCTTAACGCCCGCCGCAACAGCCCGCAACCGGCGCCCCCGCCCCGCAGGGGCTGGCAATGGGCCGCGGCGGCCGTGCTGCCGCTTATCCTGATTCATGCCTGCCGCGCGACGGGACTGACGCTTCCCGCTCTCCCCTCCCCCGATCGCTGGTTGTCTCTGGGCAGCCTGGATAGCGCCCGCCTCTATGTCTATCACGAGGGATATCGCTGCCTGACCGCCCTTTTCCTGCATGGAGACGTCGTGCACCTGTACGGCAACGCGCTGCTCTCCGCTCTCGCCCTTCCCCTGATCGCCCGTTCTTTCGGAACCGGGCGCGCCTGGCTTCTCGCGTTGATCGGCGGCGCGCTGGGCAATGCGCTGGCCATGCTCTTCCGCACGCCGCCCTATGTCGCCCTGGGATTTTCAACGGCCTTTTTTGCCGTGATTGGTCTGCTCTGCGGGCAGGCGCGCCCCTGGCGCGGCAATCCGATCATCCCCCTGCTTGCCGGCGGCGGCCTGCTGGCCATGCTGGGAACGGAAGGCGAGCATGTGGACTACGCCGGGCATGTCGGCGGGCTGCTGGCCGGTCTGGCCCTGGGGCAATGGGAACGCTTCCGCCTTCGGCGAAAGCTCCCCGCCCTGCCAGATCCCGCGGCGGCCCTGCTGGCAATTCTTCTTTTTATCGGCGGCTGGCTCATGGCGTTCGGCCTGATCTGAGCGTCCGCATTGCCCCCGGATTTCGTTTTTCCCATTTCGCGCAACGCATGAACAAAAGATATCCTTTTCCGTTGAAAAGGAATATCTGTCTATTTTAATTAATTATTTCTCTTCAGTATTCCATTTTTGAAAAACAAAGTATCCCGCTAAGAAAGATATTTTTTTGACAGCTTTGAAAAACCGTATTATATCTTGCGATTAGAAAATATTTTTATCGGAGCCGTCTTGTATCAGACATAAAAGAAAAGAGACATCTCTTGAAATTACGGCAATCTGTTGAAAGATAGCATCAATACCAGCATTAGAGCGTTTTGCCATTGAAAAAGGCGAAACGCGAGGCGGCGGCACGCCGCCCGGCCAGAAGCAAGCGGGAAAACCGCGCCCATCGCAAACAGGCGACAGATTGCCGAAAACCTGACGCAGCCAGAAAGAGTGGCATGCAAGCCATGACGCAACATGATCCAGCTCTGTTTCTATTCTGAAGAATATAATATTGCCGGATAGTTGCAGCTCTCTTTTCTCCGCCGGGCGGGCGTTTCCCGCCAATCTGCCCGGCCGGTCGCCCCTGCGCGAAAGATTTTCGCCTCGATCCGCTCCAGATTCCAAAGACGACACGATACATATTTTCATGTATTGTGCCGTTTGCTTTTTGCCGGCCCCGCGCAGACGTTCCCGAGTTTCAGGGGAACTTGAAATACGGACAGAGAATTGGAGGTAAGGAAGAATCTCATGACAATCCGAACAAAACTTCTCACGCTGTTTGCCGTGTTCATGCTCATGGCGAGCCTGATGATCTCGTTCATGGCCTATCGGAGCTATCAGGACAGTCTGTTCATGGCCTCGCGCGACGGCAAGGCGCTTTCCATCGCCCTTGCCAACTATGTTTCCGTCTTCATGAAGACCGCCGAGGAGTACGCGCTTCTGGCGTCGAAAATGCCGGCCATGGCGGCAAGCGCCGGGCATCTTCCCACCAACCTGAACCCCGACGCTCCCTATTCGCGCCGGAACCTGTCGCCCGAAGCGGCCGCGCTGGACGTTGTTCTGCAAGGCGCCAAGGAATCCGGCCCCCGTTTTCTGGAAGCGGGCTTTGTGGATACGAACGGCGGCATTCTGGTCTACCCCGCCGATCCGCCCGCCGGCCTGGATTTCCGCACACGGCCCTGGTATACCGCGGCCATGCAGAGTTCCTCCGGTTCCGCCGTCACGCTTTACAAAAGCATGATGACCGACGAGGTCGTCTGTTCCTTCAGCCGCGTTGTCAAGCGCGACGGCAAGACGGCGGGCGTCTTTTATCTTGAAGTCTCCCTGCACTTCATTACCGATCGCCTGAAGAGCATTCAGACCGGAGAAACCGGCCGCTTCATCGTCGTCGACAACAAGGGCGTCGTCGTCGCCTCGGCCAATACCAAGGTGCTGATGACGAGGTTCGACGCCAATCCTTCCGAGCCCATCGCCATACTCGGGCCGCTTCCCGCCGGCGCGCATCGCGTTGAAGTCAACGGCGCCACGCGGCTTGCGGTTGTTCATGTCGATCCGCAGGGCTGGAAATACATCTATACCGCGCAAACGGACGAACTGCTCCAGGGAACCTATCAGATGCTTGTGGAATGCGGGCTAGGCACGCTCGCCGGCCTGCTCCTTGTGCTTCTGCTGGGCCTCTATATCCTGCGTATCCTCAACAGGGAGCTGAGTCTGCTGGAAGGAACGACGCACAAGATCGCCGACGGAGAAATAGACGCCCCCCTGCCCGATCAAAAGTACTTCTCCGGCGAGCTGCTGAAATTGTACATTAATTTCAGCCGAATGGTTGACGCAATCCGCACGACGATCAATCTTGCGCGCCAGAATGAGGCCAACGCGCAGGAGCAGAGTCAGCGGGCGCAGGAAGCCATGCAAAAGGCCGAAGAAGCCGGAAAGGAAGCTCTGGCGAAGACGCAGGCCCTGCTGCGCGTTGCCGACAAGCTGGAAGACGTAGGCAATGCCGTGGCCTCGGCGTCCACCCAGCTTTCCGCCCAGATAGAACAATCTGACAAGGGGGCTTCCGAAGCCGCCGCCCGTCTTTCCGAAGCCGCGACGGCCATGAACGAAATGAACGCTTCGGTGCAGGAAGTGGCGCGCAATGCTTCGGTAGCTTCCGAAGCCTCTTCCGAAACAAGGCGCAAGGCCGAAGTCGGTTCTCAGGTTGTCGAGCGCTCGCTGCGGCGTATCGAGGCAGTTCATCAGGCGTCGCTGGAAGTAAAAAAGGATATGGGCCAGCTCAACGAGCATACGCAGGCCATCAGCGTCATCATGGGCGTCATTTCCGACATTGCGGATCAGACGAACCTGCTCGCCCTCAACGCCGCCATCGAAGCGGCCCGCGCGGGCGAGGCCGGACGCGGCTTTGCCGTCGTGGCCGACGAAGTCCGCAAGCTGGCCGAAAAGACCATGAGCTCCACTCAGGACGTCAGCAAGGCCATCTGCGCCATTCAGGAAAGCACCTCGAAAAGCACCGCCGCCGTGGAAAGCGCCATGTCCCAGATAGAAGAGGCCACGCAGCTTGCCCAGAATTCCGGTCAGGCGCTGGGAGAAATTGTTTCCACCGTGGAAGCGGCCGCCGATCAGGTTCAGGCCATTGCCACGGCCAGCGAGGAACAGTCCGCCGCCAGCGAGGAAATCAACCTGTCCATTACGCGATGTAACGAAATGAGCCGCCAGATCGCCGACGCCATGGCCGAGGCCTCCAAAGCCGTGTCGGCCCTTGCCGTTCAGCTTCAGGAGCTGAACGCCCTGATTCAGAACCTCAAGCGGGCCTAGGCCGGGCTCGGTACGTTTTGTCTTGAGGGGGAAGGAACCCCTTTTGCTCGCGGCAAAAAGAGGTTCCTTCCCCCTCAAACTCCCCCATCCTCCCCAAAACCCGCACACTGCGGCGCGTCGCCCTTCTTTCAAAAAAAACAAAACGCTCTATCGATACCCGCAAGGCGCCTTTGGCGTCTTGCGGGCATCGATTTTTATTCCTCCGCGCCCGCGCGCCACTGCCTTCGTAATCCTCGCGTCGGCGCGCGGGCACGGAAATCTCCGGGAATCCCGTCTGGGTCCCGCCCTCCCTGCACGACGTTTCCGCATTCCGCCATACTGGGCCTTCTTTTTTCGCGCCTGAAAGCTCTACCCGCCTGCTTTCCTGTCTTCGAAAGGCGGCGGCAGTATTTTGTTGATGGCGGTGTTGTTCTTAATAGTTGTCATAATTTTGATTATGAGATATTTTTTTTGCACGGGCGCACGATACGCCGACGTTTCAGCCGCATACAGATCGGCCGCACGGACCAAAACGGACAAAAAAGAAGGGAGGAAGCGCCGAAGACCGGCGCTCCTCCCTCCCCCAAAAAGCGTAAGGAATTTAGAGCAGTTTCAGTTTGAAACGCTTTGCGCTTCAACCCCTGCGACCTGTCGTTTCGCAAAAAACGTTTTCTCAGCTCACCTCGGGTCGGAAGGCGCGCCGCTGCCTCCGTTTTACTTTTTTCAAAGGCAAAACGCCCAGAAAAAGCGCGCTGGGGAAGGGATGGGGGGCTTGGGGGGAAGGGAAAAACCTCGCGCGCTAGCCGAGGGGTTTCCCTTCCCCCCAAAAATACGAAAATCTTAACGGACCTAGCTCTTGCGGCCTATGCAGAAGTAGGCAAAGCCCCGCTCCGCCATGCTGGCCGGAGCGTACAGGTTACGCCCGTCAAACAGAATGGGGGCCGTCAACAGGCTCTTGATTCTCTCAAAGTCGGGATTGCGGAACTGATTCCATTCCGTCACGACCAGCAGCGCCTGGGCGCCTTCGCAAACCGCGTACTGATCGTCCGTGATTTCCACCAGAGGATTGTCCTTGAAAATCTGGCGGGCATTGTCGGCGGCGACGGGATCAAAGGCGCGGATTTTCATGCCTTCCGCCGTCAGGGCGGAAATGATGCTGATAGCCGCGGCCTCGCGCATGTCGTCGGTATTGGCCTTGAAGGCCAGTCCCCAGACGGCGAGGGTCTTGCCCTTCACGCCGCCCTGCTGGGCGAAGTAGTCCTGAATGCGATCGGCCATGCAGCGTTTCTGCCGCGCGTTGACGGCTTCCACGGCATTGAGCAGCATGGGCTCAACGCCGGACGTTTCCGCCGTATGAATCAGCGCCTTGACGTCCTTGGGGAAGCAGGAGCCCCCGTAACCGACGCCGGGGTAGATGAACTGGTAACCGATGCGAGAATCGGAACCGATGCCCGTGCGGACGTCGCGCACGTCCGCGCCCACGCGCTCGCAAATCGTGGCGATCTCGTTGATGAAGGAAATCTTCGTGGCCAGCATGCAGTTGGCGGCGTACTTGGTCATTTCCGCGCTCCGCACGCCCATGACAATGAGCTTGTCCCGGGTACGGGCAAAGGGAGCGTACAGCTCGCGCATGACGGAAGCGGCCTTTTCGGATTCCGTGCCGATTACGACGCGATCCGGCTTCATGAAGTCGGAAATGGCGTCGCCTTCCTTCAGGAATTCGGGATTGGAAACGACTTCAAAGGAAAATTTCTTCCCTCTGGCGTCCAGCTCCTCGCGAATGATGGCCGTCACCCTGTCGGCCGTGCCCACGGGCACGGTAGACTTGTCGACCACAATCAGTTCCTTTTCCATGAGACGACCGATCTGTCGCGCCACCTGCTCAACGTAATGCAGGTCGCAGGAACCGTCCTCGCCGGGAGGGGTCCCCACGCAAATAAAGGCGCAGTCGGCGCCTTCCAGCCCGCGCGCCAGATCCGTCGTGAACGTCAGGCGGCCGTCGGCGCGGCTGCGCTGCACCATGGGCGCAAGGCCGGGCTCAAAGATATGTACGGAACCCGCGTTCAATTTTTTCACGACATCGGGATTGACGTCCACGCAGGTCACGCTGTTGCCCATTTCCGCAAAGCAGGCCGCGCTTACAAGGCCGACATACCCGGTGCCGATGATGCAAAGTTTCATAAAGAAAGGTTCTCCCTTCGTATCTTGGGGCGATTCGTGGAATATCCCCGGTTGCGGACGCTCTCGCCGGCCCGTCGCCCATGCGGGGGGACGGGCCGCCGGTCGCGCGGGACGCATCGGCGTCCCGGAAGCGTCTCCGGCTTGACGCGGCGTCGCTCACAGGACAGTATATTCTCTTCCAGTTTAAACATTTTCCCCTTGCGACGCAAGGTGTCCTCCTTTCGTCGTCGCGGCGCCCGCCGCCGCGCGATAACCGCCGGAGATGCCGCTATGATTATCGGCCTGGGTCTTGACGTGACGGAACTGCCGCGTATCGCGCGCATGTATGAAAAATACGGCGACGCATTTTTGAAAAAGCTGCTGACGCCCAACGAGCAGCAGCATGCGCCCGCGATGCCGATCCCCTTTCTGGCCGGCCGGTTCGCCGCCAAGGAAGCGGCCGTCAAGGCGCTTGGTTCCGGCTTCAGCGGCGGCATCGGGCTGCATGATATTGAAATACTGCCCAGCGGCTCCGGCAGGCCGAAGCTCCATTTTCACGGGCCGGCCGCGGCGCTCGCCCTGCGGCTCGAAGTGGAGCGGCAGCACGTCACCATTACCCACGACCGCCACGTCGCCGCCGCCGTGGTCATCCTGGAGTCCGCATGATGGAAGCCTTTCTGCGCGCCTGCCCTCCCCTGCCCCTGCCGGCGGAGATGGCGGCATGGGACGAGCTTGCCCTGGGCATGGGCCTGCCCGGCGTCATGCTCATGGAAAACGCCGCCCGCGCCGCGCTCGGCGTGCTTCGCCGCTATCAGCCGCATCTGGCCGGAAAGACCGTCTGGCTCTTCATGGGCGGCGGCAACAACGGCGGCGACGCCGCGGCGCTGGCGCGGCATCTGCTCGACGCGCATGCCCGACCCGTCGTGGCGCACCTGAAACCCCTGTCCCGGCTCCGCGGCGCCGCCGCCGGGCATGTGCGCATGGCGCGCGCCGCCGGCGTGCCCTTCGTCAGCCTGACGCCGCTCCTTCGCGGCGGGGACGCCGCGCACCCTCCGGCCCTGCTGACGCGGCTCTGCCGTCGTCTTTCGCCCGTCGTCGCCCCCGATCTCCCGGACGGCCCTCCCGACATCTGCGTGGACGGCCTGCTCGGAACCGGTTTCAGCGGCGTCCTGCGCGACGACATGCGAAACCTTGTGGCCGCCCTGAACCTTCTGTCCGCCCGAAGCTTTCTGCTGGCGCTGGACATTCCGTCGGGTCTCGACGGGGCGACCGGCCGGCCCTGCCCCGAGGCCGTGCGGGCGGGCGCGACGGCGACCTTTGCCGCCGCCAAGCCCGGCCTCGCCCTGCCCCAGGCGCGCCGCTGGACCGGGGACCTCCATATCTGCGACATCGGCATGCCGCGCGGCGTGCGGGAAAACGGCCCGTGCAGCCTGCGCCTGCTGCCCGGCGACGCGCCCGCCCTCTTTGCCGCTCCCCTGCCGCAGGGCTACAAGAACAGCTACGGGCATGTGGCCGTTATCGGCGGCGCGGGCGGTCTGTCCGGCGCGGCGCATCTGGCGGCGCTGGCGGCGCTGCGAAGCGGCGCCGGGCTCGTGACGGCGCTGACCCCCGCCCCTTCGGCCGCGGCTGTCAAGGGCGGACGCGCCGAGATCATGACGCGCGCGCTCCCTTGCCCCCATGCCGGAGCCCCGTGGGAAAGCGCATGGACGGAAGAAACCGCCGCCTTTCTGCGCGGGTGCGCCGCCGTCGCGGCTGGCCCCGGCATGGGGCGCGGCGACGACGCCCTGTCATTTCTTGAAGCATTACTTGAAGAAAAGGGGCGTCCTCCCGTCGTTTTCGACGCCGACGCCCTCATGCTGCTGGCGCGCAGGCCGAAATTGCTGGAACGGCTGACCGCCAGAGACATGATGACCCCGCATCCCGGCGAAGCGGCCGCGCTGCTCCAGCGCCCGACGGCGGAAGTGCAGGCCCAGCGCTTTCAGGCGCTCCGCGATCTGACGCGCCTCAGCCCGGCCGCCGTGGCCCTCAAGGGCGCGGGAACCCTGGCCGCCCAGGGTTCGTCGCCGCAGCTCCTCTGCCCTGCGGACGTTCCACAGCTTTCCGTCGGCGGTTCCGGGGACGTGCTGGCCGGCTGCGCGGCCGCGCTGCTGGCCCGCGCGGAACAGACCGGCGCCTCGACGCTGGCGGCGCTCGGCGCGGCCCTGCGCCTGCACGTTGCCGCCGGAAAACGCTGCGCCGCCGCCTTTCCCGTTCGCGGCAACGGCGCCGAAGAACTGGCCGAGGCAATCCCCTCGGCCTGGACGGCCTCCGGCGACGACGACGCCATCTTTTTTGATCAGGATACGCCATGCTTCATCTGACCCTGACATCAACGGAAGCTACGGAACGGCTGGGACGGCTGCTGGCGGACAGCATGCTCGCGACCGCCTGCCGCGCGCTGCTCATGCGCGGCGATCTGGGCAGCGGCAAGACCACGCTCGCCCGGGCGCTGGTGGCCGCCCTGCCCGGCGGACAGGCGGCGGAAGTCTCCAGCCCGTCCTTTACGCTCTGCAACAGCTACCCCACCCGGCCGCCGGTGCTGCACTGCGACCTCTACCGGGGCGGCGGCGTTCCCGACGAACTGCTCGACGCCTTTGACGACCCCCGCACGCTGACGCTGGTGGAATGGGCGGAACAGCTCCCGGAAGCGGATTTCCCCCACGATTTTCTGGACATCCGCTGGCAGACGTGCAACAGTAAACGACTTGTGACGCTATCCGCTACGGGGCCCGTCGCTGCCAGGGCGCTCGCGCATCTCGCGGCGGCGTGGGATGAAGCGTCATAACCCGCAATTGCAATGGAAACAGGCATGAATATTCTTGTACAGAAATTCGGCGGCACATCCGTCGCCAACCTTGAGTGCATGAAAAAGGTGCGCGAAAAGGTGCTTGCCGGCTTGTCCAAAGGCAACAAGGTCGTGGTGGTGCTTTCCGCCCGCGCAGGAGAAACGAACCATCTGCTCCAGCTTGCTTCCGAATGGTCCGCCGAGCCGGACAAGGCCGAATGCGACGCCCTCGTCTCCACCGGCGAGCAGGTCTCCATCAGCCTCTTCAGCATGCTGCTCAAGGATGCGGGCATCCGCGCCCGCTCGCTTCTGGGCTGGCAGATTCCCATCAGGACCGACGACGATTTCGGCAACGCCCGCATCCTGTCCATCGACAGCGCCGCCCTGCGCCGCTGTCTGGAAGAGTGCGACGTTCTTGTCGTCGCCGGCTTCCAGGGCTGCACGGAAGACGGTCGCATAACCACGCTCGGCCGCGGCGGGTCGGATACCTCCGCCGTCGCGCTGGCCGCCGCCCTCGGCTCGGTGGAGTGCGAAATCTACACCGATGTGGACGGCGTTTATACCACCGACCCCAACATCTGCTCCACGGCGCGCAAGATGGATCGCGTGGCCTACGAGGAAATGCTCGAAATGGCGAGCATGGGCGCCAAGGTCCTGCATATCCGCTCGGTGGAATTCGCCAAGAAATACAAGGTTCCCGTCCGCGTGCGCTCGACCTTCAGCGACGATCCCGGCACGCTCGTAACTCAGGAGGATTCAAGCATGGAAGCTGTTCTGGTTTCCGGCATTGCCTATGACAAGGATCAGGCGCGCGTCACGCTCCATGATCTGCCCGATGTGCCCGGCACGGCCGCTTCCGTGTTCGGCCCCCTTTCCGAAGGCGGCGTTCTGGTGGACATGATCGTCCAGAACACCAGTCTTGACGGTCATACCGACATTACCTTCACGATCTCCCGCAAGGACCTCAAGAAGACCCTTGAGCTCATGAACAAGGTCGCCGACAAGTTTGGCGATGTGGAAGTCGTGCACGACATCAACGTCGCCAAGGTTTCCGCCATCGGCGTCGGCATGCGGAACCACTCCGGCGTGGCCGCCCGGGCCTTCTCCGCGCTCACGCAGGAAGGCATCAATATCCTGATGATCAGCACCTCCGAGATCAAGATCACCATCCTGATTGAAGAAAAGTATGTGGAACTTGCCGTCCGCATCCTCCACGACACCTTTGGTCTCGACTGGGATATCGGCTGCTAGGCTCAGGACGCATTACGTTTTTTTGAGAGGGAAGAAACCCCTTTTGCTTGCGGCAAAAAGGGGTTTCTTCCCCCTCAAACTCCCCCTTCTTCCCCAAAACCCGCGCATAATATACAGACAGGTAAAGACAGGCGTTTTCATAACACATAGTGATGTTTTATTTTTTGCATATTATCCCGCAGGGAGACGGCTCTTGATAATGAGTTCTGCCCCCAAGCCGCCCATCCCTTCCCCAGCGCGCGCTTTTTCAGAGGGAGCAGGCATGGAGAGCTTCTCCTCTTTGTTCCTTTGTTCCGATCGTTGCCCGTCAGGAGCCTTGACGCTTGACGAGCAGCGATTTTGTTTTGCATGAGGCGACGCGCCGCCCGGCCCAAAGCGAGTGGCAAAACCGCGCTTTTTCCACGAAGCGACACAGGCCGTGCAACGCGTTTCAAACTGAAAATGATCTTGAGACAAAAAAGAAACCCACCGGCAAAGCCGGTGGTTCTTCATATGCGCCTGTAAGGCTCTGTTACCAGCAGCGCCCTAACAGGCGCATCTCGATCTGGCACATGCATTTCTGTTACCGGCGGCCCGTA
>CALUWU010000078.1 GCA_944324555.1 uncultured Desulfovibrio sp. | reverse complement strand
GGCAGCTCCCTTTTCAGTGAGGCGTTTTAATCCTCAGGACTCATTACATGTTGTCTTTAGGGGGAAGGAACCCCTTTTGCCCGCGGCAAAAAGGTGTTCCTTCCCCCTCAAACTGCCCCATCTTCCCCAAAACCCGCGCGCGGTAAAGACGCCTGCGGCTCAAACTGAAATTGCTCTAGCGATGAAGCATGTGTTCCGGCGCGGGGGGCGCGCCGTCCCGCGTCCGGGGAAAGCGGCGGGCCAGGGCGTCGGCGGCGGCGCGCAGCATGGACGGCGTATGCAGGGCCGTGACGGAAAAGCGGAGCAGCGCGTCGTTGCAGGGGACGGTGGGATAGCGCGCGGCAAGCGCGAGAACGCCCTCTTCCCGCAGGGCGGCGGCAAGGCGGAGCGCCGCGTTTTCGTCGCCGACGGGTATGGCGACAATGTGCCGCAGACCGCGCGCGGGAACGTCCCTTTCGCGCAGCAGGCGGCGAAAAAGCGCGGTATTGGCATGCAGGCGTTCCCGTTGTTCCTCATATCCGGGCAGGCGGCGCGCAAGCTCAAGGCAGGCCGCCGCATGAGCTTCGGGCAGGGTCGTGGAATGCATGACCGCCGAGGCGTTTTCCTCCACAAGATCCCGGAAGCCGCGGGGCAGCAGCAGAAAGGCCCCCCAGAAACCCAGCGCCTTGCCCAGCGTGCCGACGACGGCATGGGCGAGCGGCGCCGTTCCCTTGCCGTCGCCGCAGGCAAAGCCGCGTCCGCCGGGACCCCACGCGCCCAGGGCATGGGCTTCGTCAACCAGCAGAAAGGCCTCCTGTTCCCTGCAAAGCCCGGCGAGGGCTTCCATGTCGGGGGCGTCGCCGTCCATGCTGAAAAGAGATTCCGTGACGACGACGGGCTGCGGCGCGTCGGCGGGCAGGGCGGCGAGACGGCGGCGCAGGCGGGAAATATCGTTATGCGGCGCGGCGTGAATGCGGGCGCCGGCCAGCGGCAGGGCGCGCGCGACGCTGGCGTGGACGCGGCGATCCGCGAAGGCGTCGTGCCCCCGGGGCAGAAGAGCGGTCACGGCCGCAAGGTTCGCCTGGTAGCCGCTGGGGAAAAAGAGGCATTCGTCAAAGCCGAAGTAATCGGCAAAGGCCTGTTCGGCGTCGTCGGCGAGCGGCGAGCGTCCTCCGGCGAGGCGCGAGGCGCGCCCGGAGGGGGAGCGCAGCGCGAAGCAGCGGGCGACGGCCGCCCGCCACGCGGGATCGGACGCAAGGCCAAGACTGTCGTTGCCGACAAAGCTGATATAATGGCGGCCGCCAAGACGTATCATGGGGCCGGCGGCTGCGCCCATGAGGGCGGCGCCGTCGCGTTGCAGGCCAACGCGGGCGTTTTCCCTGGCGCGCAGCCGCAGGCGTTCTGCGATGGTCATTCGTGGCATGGGCATTCTCGCGGCGGGCGCCGGCAAGGCAGAGCGTTTGCGAACCATGAAAAACAGGCGGTTACCGTGCGTAACCGCCTGTCGTCGTGTCTGGTACCCGGAGCCGGGATCGAACCGGCACGGTCGAAGCCGAGGGATTTTAAGTCCCTTGTGTCTACCAGTTTCACCATCCGGGCGTGCTGGAAGGAAATATTGCCGCAAGGCTTGCGGCGAACGGGACGGGCTAAAGCGTTTTGCCCTTGAAAAAGGCGGAACGCGAGACGGCGGCGCAGCGCCGCCCGGCCTGAAGCGGACGGAAAAAACGCGTCTTTTCCGCGAAACGACAGGCCGCATGGTCTGAAACGCAACGCGTTTCAGACTGAAAATGCTCTAGGTGGCGGCCTCGGCCGCGGGGGCCGGCGTCTTTTCGGGAGCGGCTTCGTCCGCGGGCGTTTCCGCGTCGCCGGCGTCTTCTTCCTCCGCCTCTTCCTCGACCTCTTCCGGTTCGGGAAGAACGCGCGGAACCGTGCGCGCCGGGAGGTCTTCGGGCGCCTGGGCGGGGATGGCGTGGATGGCTTCCCGCCAGCAGCCCGGTTCCACCCAGTAGACGTGAACCGTTTCCAGCATCTTGTCCAGGAAGAGGAGGCGTCCGGTCACGTGATCCGGCAGGATGCCGGCGATGTGCATGGCAATCTTGCGGAAAATATAGCGCTTGGGCGCGGTAAAGACGCACTGCAAGAGCAGGCAGTCGCCCTGCTGGGTGAAGTCGAGATGCATGGCCTCCGCGCGCTCAAGCAGATCCTGGAGGGCGATGATCAGTTTGTCTTCCACTTCGAGCAGCTCTTCATAGGTGAGCTGTTCGCCGTAGCTGAGCTGCGCGTAAAGTTCGTTGGGGCTGTTCTCCATTCCGTCGCCTGTGCCGTGTCGCTGTAGGGTCGTTGCCGGTCGCCGCGAGGCGGAAACGCATGGGAACGACGTTTCCCGTCGCCGCGGTCGGGGGCGGGATTGCTCCGGGCTTACTTCATGCGGTAGGTGATGCGGCCGCGCGTGAGATCATAGGGCGAGAGTTCCACCTTGACGCGGTCGCCGGGCAGGATGCGGATATAGAACTTGCGCATTTTCCCTGAAATATGAGCCAGAACTTCGTGACCATTTTCCAGCTCTACGCGGAACATGGCGTTGGGCAGGGCTTCCTGCACGACGCCGTCGACTTCGATGGAACCTTCTTTCGCCATGATTTTTCCTTTGCTCCGAAGATGCGATGTAATTTTAAAGAAGAAACGACAAGGGGACAAGGCCCTTTCCCCGAAGGAGGCAATGTCGTCGGGCGGCGCGCCGCCCGGCCCAAAGCGAGCGGAAAAACCACGTTTTTTCCGCGAAACGACAGGCCGTGTGGCTTGAAATGCGAAGCATTTCAAACTGAAAATGCTCAAGACGGGGCGCGGCCGGAACGGCCGCGCCCTGCGAAAATGAACGCCGAAAGTTTACAAAAAAAAAGGGCGCTGTCAATTCCCCGATGCCGCCGGCGGCGCGGGACGCAGCAGCAGCCACAGGCCCGCGGCGATGAGCGGCACGCACAGCAGCTGGCCCATGGTCAGCCAGCCGAAGGCAAGGTAGCCGAGCTGGGCGTCGGGAACGCGCACGAACTCCACGCCGAAACGGCACAGGCCGTAGCCCAGGGCGAAGAATCCGGCGACCGCGCCGCGCTTGCGCGGACGGGACGCGAACGCCCAGAGAACGACAAAGAGCAGGGCGCCTTCAAGAATCGCCTCGTAGAGTTGCGAGGGATGCCGGGGAAGCGGTCCGGCCGAAGGGAAAACCATGGCCCACGGCAGATCCGAGGTCTTTCCCCAGAGTTCGCCGTTGATGAAATTGCCAATCCGCCCCCAGAACAGCCCCTGCGGGATCATGGGAGCGATGAAGTCGGCTACTTCCCAGAAGCTCCGGCGGCGGGTGCGGGCAAAGTACCAGAAGGCCGCCAGCACGCCCAGCAGGCCCCCGTGAAAGGACATGCCGCCGTTCCAGACGCGCAGGATTTCCGTCGGATCTTTCAGGTAGACGGGCAGATCGTAGAAAAGCACGTAGCCGAGCCGCGCGCCCAGGATGATGCCCAGCATGACGTAGGTCTGAAGGTCGTCCACATCGACGGCGGTCCAGCCCGGGCAGCGTTTCGCCCTGCGGCGGGCAAGAACCCAGCCGAGGCCGAACGCCACAAGGTACATCAGACCGTACCAGCGCAGCTCAAAGGAACCGATGCTGAGAACAACGGGATCGATATGCGGATAGAGCATTGCGGGATACCTTGCGGGCGGCTCTAGTCCAGCGCGGGGGCCTGAAAGACGCCGCTCTTGCCGCCTTCCTTGCGGAGCAGGCGAACGCGGTTGATCACGATGTCGCGCTGCACGGCCTTGCACATGTCGTAAATGGTCGCGGCGGCAATCTGCGCGGCGACGAGGGCCTCCATTTCAACGCCGGTCGGGCCGGTGGTGACCGCTTCGGTTTCAATACGCACGCGGGCCGGATCGTCGAGAACTTCAAAGCGGACGTCGACGCGGTTCAGACGCAGCGGGTGGCACAGGGGAATCAGTTCGGACGTGCGCTTGGCGGCCATGATGCCGGCCACCTTGGCGCAGGTCAGCACGTCGCCCTTGGGCAGGGCGGCGCGCCGGAGCATGTCGAGCGTCTGGGGGGAAAGCTCCACCACGGCTTCGGCTACGGCAACGCGGCGGGTGTCCGGCTTGGCGGAAACGTCCACCATGCTCAGACCGCCGTTTTCATCCAGATGCGAGAAGGATGCCATATTCGGGTCTCCTTGCCTCCGCGCCCGGAGGCAGGTTGCATTGTGAAAGGAAAGGGAACGGCCCGCGCGCACGGCGCGGCGCTCCGGTATCGGCGTCTTTCCGGCCGGACGGCGGCGCTGCGCCGCCATCCGGTCAGGCGACCGGATCAAGGCTGCTCAGAATGACGGCGGAGGCGCTGAAACGCACCTGCACGGCGTCGCCTTCCCGCAGTTCGGAGCAGAAGGGGTCTTCGGCCCTGTAGCGGACGGCGCACCATTCGCCGCCGCCGGGGAGGCGCGCCACGGCTTCCACGACGTCGTCGTCGCAGCGCAGATCGGCAATATTTCCCTGAAAGACGTTTTGCGGCACGCCGGCGGCGGCCCCCAGCCCCGAAGGGGGAGGAAGCGGCGCGGCCGCCGGTACAAGCTCCACCCACGGCGCCTTGACGCTGGCGCAGACGAGCCCCCCCTCCTGAAGGCCGAGGCGGCGCCGGCTGGCGTCGGTAATGACGGCGTCCAGCCGCAGGCCGTCGGGACAGGTCAGGCTGACGCAAACGAGAATGCCGCGCGGCGTCAGGGCCGCTATGCGCCCGTGGGTCACGTTGCGCGCGCTGCTGCGGGTCAGGCCGCCGCGCTGCACGTGATCGCGCAGCAGCCGGGCCACGTTGCGGGGGTCGTGACGGATGATGTCGCCGCCGTGTCGCGGGCGGCCGAGAAAGGCGTCCACCACAAGATCGGGCAGACCCTGGCGGCGCAGCTCAAGCCCCCGGCTGCGCCGCAGGCCGCGCGCCGAGAGCAGGCCGCGCGGCAGGCCGCAGTCCTCGCCGCAGCGTTGCAGATTGCGGCGGATGTGGCTGGCGTCGTAAATCACCGGGAGCAGGGCGTTGCCCATGCCGGAAGGATCGTCCAGCACGGCGGCAAGCTGTTCCATGACGACGGGCGCAAGGGGCACTTCGCGGGCGTGCGCGCCCGTCACGCGCAGGAGCTGGCCGGGAATATCCACATCGCCGCGTTGCAGCCGCTCCACTTCCACCCAGCGCAGGCCCGCGTGCCGCAGCAGCATGAAAATCAGCCAGAGGCGCAGGCGCGAGGTCCGCTCCCGGGCCGTGGCGGCGGAGGCGGCCCGATCGTGAAACCATGCTTCGGCGGTACGCAGTTCCGCGGCGTCGAGGCAGCCGTCGTCGCTCCAGACGCCCGCGGCGTTGTGGCGCAGCAGTTTCTGGCGCAGCCATTGGCGGTCCTCGCTGGAAAGATCGTGCCAGAGAGCGGCAAGGCGGGCGTTGTCGGAGGTATTTTTCATAAGGCGGGAGAACCGGGGTCGAAGCGGGAAGAGGGGGCGCGCGGCGCGCGCGTCATTGTTTTTGCCGTTGTATGCAAGGAACGGCATGGAAGGCAAGCCCCGCGGGGGAGGGGCGGCCGCCGGGGACGCGGGCGAAATTCCGGCAAGTTTTTTTGCCGGAAGCGCAAGTTGGTCTTGACATCCTGATATTGACTGTATAAAAATTCAACTCAATTGAGAAAGTTGGTCATGATTTCGTCGTCTTCGCATCGCCCGTAACTCTCTCTCGTCAGTCTTGCCGCAAGCCGTCGTGGCTGCTGGGCGGCAAGGGGCGACGAAGTCATGGCCAAATTGATTCCCGCAGACAGGCAGGACGGGGAGGGGATTACGTATCGTTGAGGTATGTCCCGGCCTGCATTGTGCGCGTCTGCAGGGATCGGCCTTCCGCTATCCAGGGTGGCGGAAGGCCTTTTTTTATGCGCGGGCGCGGGCGGCGGCAAAGGCGCGGGCGGCGGCGACGAAGCGGGGCGCCCAGCAGGGAATGGCGGGCGCGAAGATATGGCAGTAGGACGCCCAGAGCGCATCGCGGCAGAAGCCGTCCCGCCCCGGATACAGCGGCCCCATGCCGACGCCGCGTTCCAGCTCCAGGGCCGTTTCCGCCTCGGGAAGGGCGTCCGGCGGCGCGACGCAGCGGGAATAGTGGAACTCATGCCCGCGCAGGCGCATCCCGACGGGAAAGTAGGGCGTTTCCCGCGAAATGACGCCGCTGACATAGCCGAGCCCCTGCGGTCTGGAGTGAAATTCGGCGTCCACGGGAAGCAGTCCGGCCAGCGGCCGGCGCGCTCCCGCCTTTCGCAGGCCCCGCGTCAGCACCATGAAGCCGCCGCACTCGGCGTAGACGGGCAGCCCCGCAGCGACCAGCGCCGGCAGATCGCGGCGGACATGCGCGGAGGCGGAAAGCTCCTCCGCCCAGTCTTCGGGAAAGCCGCCGCCGAGGTAGAGGCCGTCCAAGGGAGGCCAGTCTCCGTCGTCCAGCAGGGAAAGGCGCGTCAGCTCGGCGCCGGCCCTTTCCAGCGCTTCAAGATTTTCCTCGTAATAGAACCAGAGCGCCGCGTCGCGGACGTAGCCGATGCGCGGGCGCGGCCCCTCCGGCGCGGCGGGAACGCGGGCCGGCGCTTCGGGCAGGGGCAGGGGCGGGGCTTCGGCGGCCGTCGCCGCAATGGCCGCGACGTCCACATGTTCGCGCACGATGCCGGTCAGGGTTTCCATGGCGCGCGCGGCCTCCGGCGACAGGCTGTCGCCGCTCGGCGAGGCGATGCCCATATGCCGCTCCGGCAGGGGATTTTCCCTCAGCCGGGGCAGGGCGCCGAAAATTTTCAGATCCGTGTATTCCTCCACGGCGCGGCGCACGACGCTTTCATGGCGCGAAGAGGCCGTCTGGCTCAGAACGACGCCCGCAATGGGGGTGTCCGGTTCAAAGGCGACCAGCCCGGAGAGCAGCGCCGCCGCCGTGCGCGTCATCTTGGTGCAGTTGAGGCTGACGACGACGGGGCACGCCAGCGTGCGGGCCAGCGCGGCCGTCGAGCAGGAGCCGCGCTCGTCCAGCCCGTCGTACAGGCCGCGATTGCCTTCCAGCAGCGCCAGCGGCGGCGCGTCGGACGCGGCGCGCGCCCGCGCCACGCCTTCGAGAAAGCAGCGCCGCAGCGCCTCCGGCGGCAGAAAGTAGGGGTCAAGGTTGCGGGCCGGACGTCCGGCCGCCTGAGAAAGCCAGGCGGCGTCGATATAGTCGGGGCCTTTCTTGAATGGAATGACGGCGCGGCCGGCGGCCCGCAGGGCGCCGGCCAGACCCAGCGACAGCAGCGTCTTGCCGCCGCCGCCGGAAACGGCTGAAACGCAGAGGCGGGGGCAGGCGGCGTCCGTCGCGGTTACGGGATGATCTTGCATCGGCAGGTCCGGATAGCGGTGTGTTGTTTGGGGGAAGGGAAAAACCCCTCTGCCGGCGCGAGAGGGCTTTCCTTCCCCTCGGAAGAGCGATTTAGCGTCAATGCGTTCCAGGGTCAGGACTCATTGTCAAGAGCTGTCTTTCTGCGGGATAACATGTAAAAAGATAAAATATCGCTACATGTTACGAAAAACGTCCATCTTTACTTGTCAGTACGTTATGCGCGGGTTTTGGGGAAGATGGGGGAGTTTGAGGGGGAAGAAACCCCTTTTTGCCGCAAGCAAAAGGGGTTTCTTCCCCCTCAAGAAAACCGTAATGAATCCTGCCCCTAATGCTTGAAAGAGCGCTGGCCGGTAAAGACCATGCCCACCTGCGGCGTCGCTTCGTTGCAGGCCATGATGACCTCGGCGTCGCGGAGGGAGCCGCCGGGCTGGGCGATGGCCGTCACGCCTTGGGCGATGGCCGTATCCACGCCGTCGCGGAAGGGGAAGAAGCCGTCGGAAACCAGCACCGATCCGGGCAGGCCGCCGCGGGCTTCCGTCGTGCGGCGGTTGATGTCGTCAAGCGCCGCGCGGGCGTCGGCGTCGGAGGCGGCCTTCTGCTTCAGTTCATAGAACGACAGCTTGTGTTCCTTGAAGGCGAGCGTGTCGGCGTACTTCGTATACGCCTTGTGAATGGCCAGCTCCACGCAGCCGACGCGATCCTGTTCGCCGGTGCCGATGGCCACGGTGGCGCCGTCGCGGGCAAAGATGACGGAATTGGAGGTTACGCCGGCTTCCACGGCCCAGGCAAAGCGCAGATCCGCCATTTCCGCCTTTGTCGGAACGCGGGTCGCCACGGTAAGCCCTTCCTTCGTGGTCGTCTGGGCGGGCAGGAAATCAGCGTCGGACAAGATGCGGTTGACAAAGGATTTCTGCACGATGACGCCGCCGTCGGCGAGGCTCTTCACGTCAAGGAAGGCCGAACGGGTCAGTTCGTCAAGGCGGCCGAGGCCGGGCAGCTCCATGATCCGCAGGTTTTTGCGGCTCTTGAGAATTTCCACCGCGCCTTCTTCAAAGGCGGGGGCCGCCACAACTTCAAAGTAATTGGCCGCCACCATTTCCGCCGCCTCGCGGGTAAACGGGCGGTTGGTCGTCACCGCGCCGCCAAAGGCCGCGATACGGTCGCACCAGAACGCGCGGGACAGGGCCTCGCCGACGCTGTCGGCCCAGGCCGCGCCGCAGGGATTATTATGCTTGAGAATGACGGCCGCGGGGCGCTCGGCAAGGTACTGGAGAATGTTGGCGCCGTTGTCCACGTCGGTCAGGTTGGTCTTGCCGGGGTGCTTGCCCGCCTGAATCATCTGGGCTTCGGTAAGGGCCGAAACAATGCCCTGCCCCGGCCCGCGCCAGGTCAGGCCGCCGCAGGTAATGCCCCCGCCGCACAGCTCGTAGAGGGCGGCGGGCTGATCCGGGTTTTCGCCATAACGCAGGCCCTTCGTTTCCCCGTCCAGTTCCCAGGAGCGCTTGCGGTATTCCAGCCGCTCGTCGCCGAGAATGATGGTCATGGTTTCAGGAAAGGCGTCCTTTTGCATATTCTTGTACATGTCTTTCAGATCGGCCATGCGAATCTCCTTCGGGTGCGTGCGCGTGCGGCACGGCGAATGGCGACGCCCGGACGGCGCCGGCGGTTCAGCGCTCAGAAGCGCGCGGCCGGAAGATAGCCCAAATCGCGCGGAACTTCCAGCGCGCAGGAACGAGGCGCAATTGACGCGACGCGGCCAAACCTCTACAAAAAAGTCGCCGGCGGCGATGCGGCGCGCCCTTTCGCCAGCCCGCCCGATGCGGAAGCTCCGGCTTCCCGGCAGCCCGGCCCCCTTTCGCACTTCTTCAGCAACAACGTCGCGCCCACGCGGCGGCGACGAGGAGCCCTCATGGAAAAACTGCTTGCCAGGCTGGCGCATCAGCTCGACGCCCTGGACGAAGCCTCGCTCATGTCCCTCTGGAGCAAATACGCGGCGCTGACCAGCACCTTTGAACCCACCAAGCGATGGGAAGAAAACGCGCTGATCTTTTCGCTCATTCAGGCCAAGCGCTGGAAAAATCAGCTCTTCAATTACAACTGGTCGCGGCAGTCCCGCCCGGATCGCGCCGGCAGCCCCGACGGGCCGGGCCTCGCCCCCTTCTTCTCGCTGGAGCGCCCCCGCGCGGCAAGGGATGAAGAACCCGAACCGCCCCAGCCCCCGTGCCGCGTGCTGCCTTTCCGACCCCGCCTGAAATCCGGCGACGCCGCTCCCGTTCCCGAAAATGAACCCGAAAAATAGCGGATCGGCGGGGAATATTTGACTTGTCCCGCCTTACAGGGTAGGCAATCATAAGGCATAGCGCGCGCCGTTTCTCGGAAGCGGCGTCGCTCCAAATCTAGAGCTTCCCCGCGGAGTGCGGGGGGGCGGAGCAGGTGAAACAATGGCGAATACGGTCATCATCGGCGCCCAGTGGGGCGATGAGGGCAAGGGCAAGATCGTGGATATGCTGAGCGCGCAATCTCAGGTGGTCGTGCGCTTCCAGGGCGGCAACAATGCCGGACACACCATCAAGGTCAACGGCAAGGAAACCATCCTGCATCTGATTCCGTCCGGCATCCTGCACGAGGGCAAACGCTGCCTCATCGGCAACGGCGTGGTGCTGGACCCCGACGTCTTCCTTGAGGAAGTGGACGCGCTGGCCGCCCAGGGCGTGGACATTTCGCCCGCCCGCCTCGGCATCAGCCCCAAGACGCACCTGATCCTGCCCTACCACAAGACGCTCGACAAGGCGCGCGAAGCCAAGCGCGCGGGCAAGAAGATCGGCACCACCGGGCGCGGCATCGGCCCCTGCTACGAAGACAAGGCCGCTCGCATCGGCCTGCGCGCCGGCGATCTGCTGCATCCCGATCTCGTGCGTTCCAAGGTGCGTCACGCCCTTCAGGAAAAGAACGTGCTGCTGCGCGAGCTCTACAAGTACGACGCCGTGGACGAACAGGAAGTCTGCGATCATCTTCTGGCCATAGCGCCGCGCGTCACCCCCTACCTGACGGACGTTTCCGCCGCCGTGCAGGAAGCCGAAAGCAAGGGGGAAAACGTCCTTTTCGAGGGCGCGCAGGGCATTCATCTGGATATTGATCACGGGACCTATCCCTTTGTGACCTCTTCCAATACCGTCGCGGGCAACGCCGCCGCCGGCGCGGGCGTGGGGCCGAGAACCCTGAACCGCATCGTCGGCATCGTCAAGGCCTACACCACCCGCGTGGGGTCCGGTCCCTTCCCCACGGAACTGGAAGACGACACCGGCAGCTATCTGCGGACCAAGGGGCATGAATTCGGTGCCACCACCGGCCGCCCCCGTCGCTGCGGCTGGCTGGATGTGGTCATTCTGCGCGAGACCGTGCGTCTGTGCAGCCTGACGGACATCGCCCTGACCAAGCTGGACGTCCTGCAAAATCTGCCGGAACTCAAGATCTGCGTGGCCTACGAGCTGGACGGCAGTCGTCTGGACTACCCCCCGCAGGGCGAAGGCGATCTTGCCCGCGCGACGCCCGTCTATGAAACCCTGCCCGGTTTCGAGGACGATATTTCCGGCTGCACGAACATGGACGCCCTGCCCGAAAAGGTGCGCGCCTATATCCGCCGCATCGAGGAGCTTGTCGGCGTTCCCGTGTCCATCGTTTCCGTGGGCGCGGATCGCGAGCAGACCATCGTTCGCTGACATCCGGCGCGGCCCAATGCCATTTGCGGGGGGAAGATACTGTTCCGGGCAATTGACCCGCGGCGTCTTCCCCCCGTTTCTTCTTTCGTCATGCCGCTTCTTCCTTTCCCAACATTCTTCCTGTGACGGGCGCCCGTGTTCGCTTCCATTGAATCCCCGGACTTTGTCCCGCTGAAGGCGCTCCTGCATCGTCTGGCCCAGCAGCCGCCGCAGGTGCTCTTGCTGGAAGGCGGCTCCGAAGCGCAGCGGCTGGACATGGCCCGCTACTGGGCCGCCTGCTGCCGCTGTCCGCAGGCGCTGAGCGGCGGCGCTCCCTGTCTTGTCTGTCCCGTCTGTCTCCAGATTGCCGCCAACGAGCATCTGGATCTCCGCATCTACGACGGGCGCATCAGCAACAAGGACGACGAGGAAAACCCCGGCCCCATTCGCGCCCTGTCCATGGAAAACCTGCGTCAGCTCAAGCAGTTGCTGCGCGACGCTCCTCACGGCGAGGGGCGGCGCGTCGTCGTGCTGGCGGGGCTTACCGGGCAGCGCGCCTCCTCGGCCAACGCCCTTCTGAAAGCCCTGGAAGAGCCGTCCCCCTGCAACGTCTTTGTTCTGCTCGCTCCCCAGAGAGAGCAGCTCCTGCCCACGCTGGTTTCCCGCGCCCTCTGTCTCACGCTGCCCTGGCCCGATCCGCTCGCGCGCAATGCCGCGCCCGCCGACTGGGAAGACGCCCTTGGTCTCTTTCTCCAGACGGGGCGGGGGCTGTTTGAAAAAACTTCCGCCAGAAACGCGCTGGACGCCCAGCTTGCCCAGTTGCTGATCCTTTCCTGTCAGAAAGCTCTGGCGCGCGTCCTGTCCGGCGTCGCCGATCCGGCAAGCCCTCTGGACAGCGCCCTGACCCCTCTTTCCGCCTCCTCGCTGGCCTCCTGCATCGCATGGTGCGACGAAGCGCAGGACGCCCTCCGGCAGGCCGTCACCCCCGCCCGCGTCGTCGAAGCCCTGGCCGCCCGTCTCTATGTCGCTCGCGGCGGTCGCTGATAGAGCGTGTTTGTACGGGGTGGTTTGTGGCGATGGGGTTGTTTTGTTGTTGGGGGTGGGGGGGGTGGCGTGTGGAGGAGGGTGCGGGTGTTAGGCCGTCCCTGTCCTACCCAGACTTCCGCCCCCACCGCTAACACCGCCAGC
>CALUWU010000077.1 GCA_944324555.1 uncultured Desulfovibrio sp. | reverse complement strand
TTCGGAAAGGCTGGGGCCCTTTTTGCCGCAAGCAGCGACCCGACGGGCGGCCGCAGGCCGTGCCCGTTAGGCGCCCTGGCGCCTTACGGGCATCGACAGCAGAGCAAAGGGGTTTCTTCCCCCTCAAAAAACGTAATGAATCCTGAACCTGGCGCGCAAGAGGTGTTTCCTTCCCCCCGGACAATCCGCAAAAAGCCCCGTTTTCCTCAACGGAGCGGCTCAGGATTCCTCTTCCCGCACCTCGGCAAGGCGGTTTGCGAGCTTGTCGTCGGCGGCGTCGATGCTCCACTTGCCCGGCATGGGGGCGGCGATTTCCGCCCTGTCGCCCACAAAGGGGTTGAAGTAGCCGTAGCGCAGCCAGGGGCAGAGGCGGCGCAGCCGCTTCATGAAGACGGCGAGGCTCATGGAGGGGCCGTGCGGAATGCCCGACATGAGATTCCAGTACCAGTCGGGATCGATATTGAGATTGCGCCACTGGATCATGCTGACGCCGTTTTCCCCGACAAGACGGGCGAGAGCTTCCAGCTCGGCTTCCGTATCGGTTATGCCGGGGAAGAAAAGCAGGTTGAGTGAAACGAAGACGCCGCGCCGCCGCGCCACGGCGATGGAGGAGCGCACGTCGTCGAAGCTGTAGCCGTGGGGCCGGTAGTAGCGTTCGTAGACTTCGGGCCGGGCGGAATTGAGACTGACGCGCAGGCTGGTCAGGCCGGAGCGGGCCAGCGCCTCCACGGCGGACGGGCGCGAGGCGTTGGTATTGCAGTTGACCGTGCCGACGCCGCCTCCGGCCCGGAACTGACGCACGCTTTCGCACAGGAGATCGGGGTTCATGAGCGGGTCCCCTTCGCATCCCTGACCGAAGGAATAGACGGGGCGCTCCGTTTCGCGCCCCATGTGAAAGCGCATGATTTCGACGATTTCTTCGGGCGTGGGCGTAAAGGCAAGGCGGCACTGCGGGGTAACGGCCAGCGGCGAGTCCTTTTCCTGTTCGGAAATGCAGCCCACGCAACGGGCGTTGCAGCTGCGCGAGCTGGGCAGGGGCGCCTCGAACCTGCCGAGGGCGAAGTTGCGCGCCGCCGGGCAGTCGTAACGGTAGACGCAATTGTCGATGATGTGGCGGGCAAGGCGATTCCCCGGCAGGGCCGCCAGCGCGTCGCGGGCGCCGCGTTCGATGCGCGCGCGGGGAATGCGGCGGAACTGCTGGCGCGGATCGTCGTCCACCCTGCGCGCGCAGATGTAGAAGCGATCGCGCGCGAAGCCCACGGCCCCGTAGGCAAAGAGGGGCAGCAGCGGCGCGTCGTCGTCCTGCTCGTAGGCCGGGTGGGCCGAAATGGTGTGCGCGGGCGCGGCAAAGGCGGCCACGGCCGTTTCCTCCCCCGTCACGATGTCGCCGCTTTCGGGGTCCAGCCCCACGGCGCGCCGCCCCGGCAGCAGGAACAGCTCGCTTTCTTCCGGCAGCGGCATCAGTTCGTCCGGGCGGGGCAGTTCCCATTCCCCGCCGCGGCGACAGACCATCAGCAAGTCGGGATCGTCGAAAATATTGCCCTGGGCGTCGGCCATGACCATGTGGGGAACTACGGGATGAGCCATGCGGCTTCTCCTTGCTCAATGATGGTTGAACGGATATAAAACCCCCTGCGCCTGTGCGTGAATATTCCTGTGGGGGCCTTTGCCATGATGTCCATCATGTTCTTTATCTTTCTTTGCTTTATTGGCATTTCCGCCATGCTGTACTATGTGCTGCGCTGTCAGGAACGCCATTGCCGCATGCTGCGCGAGGACAACGCCGAGCTGCGCGTGCTGCTGCGGGCGCTGGAGTCGCGCATGGCCCGCCTTGAGGGCGACGCGCCGGTTGCGGCGCCGGTTCGCCCGGCGGCTCCGGCCGCTGAAGCTCCCGCGGAGCGCGACAGTCTGCTGCATCTGAGCTTCGACACTCCTGCGCCGGAGCGGGCCGCGCCGCGAGCCGTCGCGACCGATCCCGGTCTTGATCTTCATTTTGACGCCGACGCCGCGCCGTCCCGGCGATGAGACCGTCGCCTCTTGCGGCGGGGCGCGACGCTGGCCTCACACTTCATCGCGGCGCCCGGGCGGCGCGCGTATCGAGGAAAGAAGACGTCGCCCCCTTTTCCCGGCGTTTTTTTCAGACGCGCCCCCGGACGTCGCGCGACGTTATTCCATCAATCTTGCGAAAACTATAATCTAGCTCCGGCACAATAGTGCGTCAAGCGTCCTTTTTGCAATGTTTTCGGGTTCCGACGCCCATGCGAGTTCTTGCCCGTCGTCTTGTTCAGGCCGCGCTGGCCTGCCTTGCGCTTCTGCTGGTGCTGGGCGTTGCGCTGGGTTTTGCGCTGCACGCCGCGCAGCGTGATCCCCAGGCGCTGACGCAGCGTCTGGAGGCGCTTTTCCCGCGCGACAGCGGCTTTTCCCTTTCGCTGGGCACGGTGGGCGTCCGCCTCTTTCCGCTGCCGCGGCTGGTGGCCGGCGACATTCAGATACGCGGGCCGAATTTCAGGGCCTCGGTCGCCTACGCGGTGGCCACGCCCAGCCTGATCGCGTTGCTGCGGGGCGACGCCCTGCCGGTTTCCCTGCGTCTGTACCGCCCTCAGGTAACGGCTTCCCTGCCGCTGGAGAGCTTTGTTTCCGCCGGAAAGGGCGCCGCCGGCGACGCGCGGGAGCTGTCCCTGCCGTCGTGTCGCGTGCAGGTGCAGCAGGGGCAGGCCGTGCTCTACGCCCGGGATGGCAGCGCCCTGTCGCTGGTCAATGCCCGCTGCAATCTGCGCGTGCGCGAGCGGTCGCTCCGGGGAAGCGCCGGATGGAGCAGCCTTACCGTATACGACGCGGCGGCCAGCCCGCTGGCGGGTCTGGTAAACGCCGATCTTGAAGGCGATATTCCCCTTGTGGATACGCTGCGGCAGGACATGCGCCTGAAGCTGGAGACGCTCGCCGCCTTTCCGCCCCTGCTGCCCGTTCTGCGTATCGCCGTTTCGCTGGACGGGCGTCTTGACGACGGACAGGCCGACATAGACCTTGACGGCAGATTGCGCGTGGCTTCGGCGCTGGTGCCTTTCGGGCTGGGCGGACGGCTGGAGCGCGGCGAAGGCGGCGAGGGCGCGTCCCTGAAGCTGGAGCGCTGGCGTCTGGAACTGGCGGAAGACAGCGCGCGTCTTGACGGCGAGGTGCGCTTTGGCAAGGCCGGATTCGCCGATCCCATGCTGCGCGGGCGTCTTGCCGTGCACCGCCTGAGTCTTACGCGCTGGCTGGACTTTGCGCGCGACCTGCCGCCGGGGCTGCAATGGGCTCTGGACAACATTACCCGGGGCGAGGCCGATTTTGAACTTGACGGCGCGGGCTTGCGCGTGCCGCGCATAACCGCCGCCAGCACGGGCAGCGTCTTTCAGGGGTGCGGCGGCGTCGCGTCCTGGTCTGATCCCGTCATCGCTCTGGAGCTGAACGCTCCTTTCGTCAATCTGGGGCTTGCGCTGCCGGAGGCTGTCGGTCGCGCTCCCGAAGCTCCCTATTATGTCCATCCTCCGCTGACGTCGGCCTACGACGATCCCGACGCGCCGCCGTCCTCGTGGTCTCCGGGCTTTGATATCCGTCTCGGCGCGCGCGAGTTGCGGCACGGGCCGCTGCGTCTCGAAAATGCGGAAATCCGCATTACGCCCGGCCGGGAGAAGAAAGGCGCGACAAACGGCGCGCTGCTGACGGCGCGGGCCGACATGTACGGCGGGCGTCTCCAGTCCGAGACGCTGGTTGCGGGCGCCGGCGGCGAAGTTTCCTATACGATCAAGGGGTCGGCGCGCGATGTCAGGGCCGCGGATCTCGCGCGCGACATGGCCTTTTTCCCCTTTGCCTCCGGCGTTTGCGAGGCCCGGGTGGATGTGGAAAGCAGGGGAAGCGGGCTGGACGCCTTCCTGCGCCGCCTGCGGGGTTCCGTTCATGCGACTGTCGCGCGCGGGCGCTTCCGTTCCGGCATGGACGGCGGCGTCCGGGATTTCGAGCGCGTGACGCTGGAGGTCGCGCCGCGAGGGGGGCGCGTCGTGCAGGAACGGGGAGCGGACGCCGCGCGTATCGACGCCTTGTGGAAGGCGAATATTGAAGCGCCGGGCCTTGAGACCGACGCGCAGATGGACGGTCCGCTGATTTTCGGCGGCCGTTCCCGCCTGCGGACGGACGGCGTCGCCCTGCGCGGCAACCTCCATATGAGCCCGCAGGCGTCTGCCCTGCCGCGGGGGCTGACGGCGGGCGTGGCCGGACAATGTTCCTTCAACGCGGCGGAATCCTCCTTTTCCCTGCGGCGCGCGGCCATGTCGACGCTGGGCGTCGAAGGGCAGGGCGACCTGCGGTTTTCCAACGGCAGGAACGGGCCGTCGTGGCAGGCAAAGCTGCGCCTGCACTGTTCCGATCTGGACGCGACCCTGCGGCAGGCGCTGGGGAAAGATTCGTCCCTCCCGCCGGCGCTGCGTCGCTGGGAACTGTCCGGCGAATTTCGCGGGCAGGCCGGTTTCTTCTCGGCGACGTCGATGCGGGCCGGAACCTCGCTCTTTTCTCTGGAAGGAGATGTTTCCGCGCAGTGGAGCGGCGCAAGGCCGCTTGTCCGCTTTGATCTTGTAGCGCCCGATCTTGATTACGACGCCCTCATGGCCGCCGCCTTTCCCGGGAGCGGGGAAGACGCCGCCTCCGGTCAGCCGTGGGATTTGCGCGTCATGAAGAGCTTTGACGCCGAAGGCGTCGTGCATGTGCAGCGCCTGACGGCATGGAAGCTGCGCCTGTCTTCGCTGTCGTTTCCCCTGACGCTGAACGACGGGCTTCTGCGCTGCAAGGAGGCGCGGGCCAACTGCTATGGCGCTCCCCTGCATGCCTCGCTTGACGCCCGTTTCGACAAGGGCGTCGATCTGGCTCTCGATGTGAAGGCCGACGGCATCGACGTGGAAGGCGCCAGCAGGGATCGCGCTGATCCGAAGGCCTTCGGAGGACGCGGGGCCGTGGAACTGGAACTGCGCCAGCGCATGACGGCGGGCGGGCAGTGGGCCTCGTCTCTCAACGGCCTCTGGAAAATATCGCTGGTCAACGGCTACATGCAGGACAGAGGGCGCGACGGCAGTCTCCGGGGGCGGCCGACGCCCGTCATCCGTTGCACCGCGTCCGGCAATATCCGTTCCGGCGTGGTGCGAAGCAGCGATTTCTTCTATCTGGGCGACGACATGCAGGCTCAGGGCGGCGGCTGGCTGCACCTCGTCCGCAAGCAGCTTGACTGCAACCTTGCCGTCAAGCTGGGGCGGATTCCGCCTTTCCCCGTGCGCGTCTACGGGCCTCTGGACAATCCCCGGACGTCCATCGGCGCGGGCACGGCCCTGCTGCGGCTTCTCGGCAATATCGCGGGAAGCGTCGGCGACGTCATCGGCGGCCTGTTCAGCGGTTTCGGCCAGTTCGTGAAATAGAGCGACGTTTCGCCCTTTCTCCGGGGCCTTCGGCCCAGCCCTTCAAAAACTGTTGACGCAGCGGCGGGCCGGGCCCGCCGCCTCGCATTTTGCCTTTTTTAAAGGGAAAACGCCCTACCAGCCGCGACAGCGGGAGAGCCGGGCAACGACGCGGCCGTCGCGCAGCAGATGGTATTCGTCAAAGCAGGCGGCCGTCGCGCAGGCGTGGACGGGCAGGATGCGGACCTTGGCGCCGACAGGCAGCGGCGGCGTATAGGGGCCGCGCGCGAGGGCGTGCTCCTGGTTTGTGTCGCGAATGCACAGGCCGGGGTAGGGGCGACCGTCCAGATCGCAGACAATGCCGTAGCCGTGTTCCTCGAAGCCGCCCGGGCCGCCCCGATCCCGCGACAGGGCCGTCCAGCCCGCGTCGAGCAGGAGGCCGCCGTCCGTGCGGCGACCGATGACGGTGGCCAGCACGGAAAGGGCGATATCTTCAAGGGCGCAGACTCCGAGACGCCGCATGACGAGGTCCTGAAAGACATGCGTTCCGGCCCGGACCTCGCTTGTCCCTTCGAGCGAGCGGGCAAAGTGGGCCGTGGGCGTTGAGCCGACGCTGACGACGGGACAGGCAAAGCCGGCGGAACGCAGGATTTCGGCCGCCCTGACGGCCGCCGCGCGCTCCTGTTCCGCCAGCGCCTGAAGCCGTTCCGGCGGGCCGCCGTCGTAGGCGCTGCCCGCGTGGGTAAGAACGCCGCGCACTTCCTGCCCGGCATCGCGCAGCATGCGCGCCAGAATCACCAGTTGCGGATCGTCGGGAGCCAGCCCGGCGCGGTGCCCGTCGCAATCCGTTTCCAGCACGACGGGAAAGACAAGCGCGCGGCTGCGGGCAAAGGCGATCAGTCCCCGCGCGGCTTCCAGCGAATCCAGGGTCAGCGTCAGATCGACGCCGCCGGCGCGAAGAGCGGCGGCGCGCGGCAGCTTGTCCGGCGTTATGCCGACGGCGTAGCAGATGTCGCGGACGCCGCCCGCGGCAAAATATTCGGCCTCGGCAAGGGTGGATACCGTCGCCGGTCCTGTCGGGCTTTCCATGCACCAGCGGGCAATCTCCAGATTCTTGCATGTCTTGAGATGCGGGCGCAGACCAACGCCCAGAGCGTGGACGTGATCGCGCAGGCGGGCGATATTTCGGCGACAGCGCTCCTCGTCGAGGAGAAGCGCCGGGGTGGAAATTGCGGCGAATTCCGGCATGAACGCTCCTTTGTCCGGTTGCTGCTTCCGGCTTTTTTTGATTATACTGCCTTAAAAAGGGCGTAATGCAAAGGGGCGCGACTGGCGCTGACGCTTTCATAACGCCGCGTCTGATAGTATGCAGTATAAAGTAGGTTGAGAATTGCATATCGAATTGACGACGATGAACCCTCGCGCCCGCTGCGGGAAGCGTGTCGCGGGGGGCTGCTGCGGAGAAGAAGCGTAAATCCGGAAATGTCGCGCGCCTTCCCCATGACGGCGAGATCCGCCTCCGAGGTGCGGGGCGGATATCGCGCAAGCCCGGAAATACGTTTATGTTCGGATACTGTTGAGGAGTTTTGCGGAATGGAACGTGCTTGGATGACCCGAGAAAGGGTATGCTTTTTTTTGACGCTGGTTTTTTTTCTGGCCTGCGGCAGCATGGTCGTCGAATTGTATGATTTTGAGGACGGCCGCTTTGATCCCGATATTTCAAGCGCGTTGTGCGCGCTGGGCGGGGCGCTGCTCTGTCTTGTCGCCGTTGTTGTCGTAAGGCGCGGAACGGTCGTGGCGGACGGAGGCGGCCTGCGCATGGACGCCTGGCAGGCCACCCTGACGCGGAGCGGCGCGTTGCTGAACCGCTGCATGCTGGTCCTGATGGCGCTCGCCGCCGCTGTATTTGCGTCTTCCCTGTATGATTTTGGAGAGATGCGCGTGGATATCGACATGTCCGACGCGCTCTTTCCGCTGGCGGCGTTTTTCTTGCTGAGTTGGCTGCGCCATCAGTTGCGTCTGGCCGGCATGAAGGCGGCCGGAGCGACGATCGAGGCGAAGGACGAGGGGACGAAGCGGACGGCGGTTTCCGCCGCGTCCCAGCACGAGCAGGCGCGCATGGCGCAGGAACTGGAAGAACTGAAGAAGAAGGTCGAGATAGACCCGCTGACCGGCCTGCTCAACAAGGCCGCGCTCTCAGAGAAGATCGCCAGTTCCCTGATGCGGAACGACGTCCATTGCGCCCTGTTCATGGTGGACATGGACAACTTCAAGAGCATCAACGATACCTACGGGCATCTTGTGGGCGACGAGGCGCTGGCGAATACCGGCGCGGCCCTGCGCGACGCTTTCAAGGGACACGAGGCCCTTATCGGCCGCGTCGGCGGCGACGAATTCATGGCGCTGCTGTTCGGCGTCAGGGACGAGGAAGACCTGCGGGCGCTGCGCGACAATCTGCGGACGTGTCTGCAAATTCCCATTCCGCAGAGCGAGCGTCCGTTTACGGGCAGTATCGGCTGCGTGTTGCACGAAGCCGGAGAGGACTTTGAAAGCCTGTATGCCCGTGCCGACAAGCTGCTTTACGAGGACAAGCGCAGGGACGGAGCGTCGGGCGGAAGGGCGTAGAGATACGGTTTCAGTCCATCGCGTTTTTTTACTCCCCCATTTTTCCCCAAAAACCGCCAGTCCTTTGAAAAGGAACGTTGGGCGGTTTGCAAAGAGGCTTCTTCGACTTCGCGAAAAGCCGGGGAATGCGGCTGCGTTGACGAGCCGGTTTCTCCGGCGCGCGACGCGCGCGGGAAGAGAGAGCATGACGCCGTTGCGGTAACGCCGGGAAGGGACTCCCTTTCCGGCGTTTTTGTATAAACGAAAACCTCCCGCTAGGCGGGAGGTTCAAAAAAGCTTACAGCTTTGCACATGTCATAAAAACTCCTTTTGATTTGTTAGGGTTCTTGTGCGGTCTGGCAACTGCACTCGAAAAC
>CALUWU010000076.1 GCA_944324555.1 uncultured Desulfovibrio sp. | reverse complement strand
CTGCCGTAAAAGGCGCCGCCGGCGCGCCCGCGAAAGTTTCAGGAATGGCGGCGGGGTCGCCTCGTATTCCTGACTCTTCCCCCGATAAAAGCGCGCTGGGGAAGGGATGGGGGGCTTGGGGGGAAGGGAAACACCTCTCGCGCTAGCAGAGGGGTTTCCCTTCCCCCCGGACAACAATACCCCGGAAAGGCTGGGCCCTCTCGCGCTAGCAGGAGGGGGTTCCCTTCCCCCCAAACAACTTACGAATAGTGTTAACAGGCCCTAGAAGAACTCGGCCCTGGGCGGCCGCGCCTTCAGTTCGCACAGCGCGTCCTTCAGGGCCTCAAGGAAGGCGTCGTTCTCCTGTTCCGTGCCGATGCTGACGCGCAGATGATCCGGAAGCTCGTAACTGCCGAGCGGACGGATGATGAAGCCGCGCCTGAGCAGCGCCTCGAAGCAGCTCCGCGCGTCGGGGCCGCCGTCGTCGGGGCGGCAAAGCAGGAAGTTGGCGTGGCTGGGCCAGACGGAAAAGCCGATCTCGCGCAGGCGTTCCGTCATGCGGCGGCGTTCCGTGCGGACAAGGCGCAGCGTGGCCTCGCGGAACGCCGTGTCGCGCAGCGCGGCCAGGGCGGCCTCTTCGGCCAGAACGTTGACCGAGAAGGGCAGGCGGGCGCGCCAGTAATACTGCGCCGTTTCTTCGGGAAGCACGGCGTAGCCCACGCGCAGGCCCGCCAGACCGTAACTTTTGGAAAAGGTGCGGCATACCGCGACATTGGCGGGAAGATTTCCGCTTGCCAGCAGGGAAAAGCGGCGTTCTCCGTCGGCGTCGTCTCCGGCGAAGTCCATATAGGCCTCGTCGACGATCAGCAGCGCCTGAGGCGCCTGACGGGCCAGCTTTGCCGCCAGGTCGAGCACCTCGTCGCGCGGCGGGCAGTAGCCGGAAGGATTGTCCGGCGTGGTGACGAAGACAAGGCGCGTCCTGTCCGTGACGTGTTGCAGCAGCGCGTCGAAGTCGAAACTGAAATCGCCGCCCAGCGGCTGGAAACGGACTTCCACGCCGCAGATGCGGCTTTGAATGGGATAGATGCTGAAGCAGGGGCGGAAGCAGACGATATTGTCGCGTCCGGGAACGGCCAGCATGCGGATCAGCATGTCGAGGATCTCGTCGGAGCCGTTGCCGACGGCGATGCGTCCGGCGTCCACGTTGTACAGCCGCGCCAGCGCGGCCGTAAGTCTGGGATTGCCGGACTGGGGATAGCGGAACGCGCCCTCGGCGCAGCGGCGCACGGCCTCGACGGCCAGGGGCGGCGTTCCGAGGGGGTTTTCGTTGCTGGCCAGCTTGACGACGTTTTCCAGCTGGTAGCGCTCGCGGATTTCTTCAATGGACATGCCCGGCACATAGGGGCTGAGGGCGGCAATTTCCGGGCGGACAGGGAATAAGGGCATAGGTATCTCTCAAAAAAGGCCGCCTCCTCGAACCAGTCCGGGGAGGCGGCGACGGAACGACGATTTCGCTCCGAGTCAGAGGCAAAAAAGGCGCGAGGCGGAAGGAAGGGCCTTAGGCGTCGCTATCTTCCGTGGGGCGGACGGTCAGAACGGGCATGGTGGCGTTCTTGACGACCTTTTCAGCCACGGAACCGAAGAGGATGCGGTCGATGCCCTTGCGGCCGTGCGTGCCCATGACGATCACGTCGGCATTTTCTTCCTTGGCGCGGTTCAGAATTTCTTCGGCCGCATAGCCGATGAGCACCTGACCCTTGGCTTCCACATCCGGGAAATTCTCGGCCACAAAGGCGTCCATGGACTTTTCGGCGCCGGTGACGATTTCGCCCACAAAGTTTTCAATGGTATTGGGCGGCACATGGAAGCCCACATACTGGCTCAGCGACGGGGCTGTGTAGACGACAATGACGCTGGCGTGCAGGGCCTTGGCCAGCAGGGTGGCGTACTCGGCCACGGACTTGCTGTGATCGGAGAGGTCGACGGCGCACAGAATCTTCTTGATGTCCTTCATGAGAATTCCTCCGGGTGAGCACAGAGTTCTTTACATCGCCATCGCCATCCAGAGCCCATACCGGGGCGACAGGGGATGCGTCAGGGGCGGCGTTGCGTGAACGCCACGGTTTCCACTTTTTCTGTCGTGAATATACGAACTTTCTTCGGGATAGACAAGGGCTTTTCAACAGGCTATGACGCGGAGAGGAAACGTCGCCGCGAAGCGCCGGCCCGTCCGGCGGCGGCAAGCTTTGCCTCCGGCGCGGCGTCTGGGAGTCCGGCGGCAAAATTTGCCGTCGAAACGCTGAAAAAAAGATGAAAAAACGACAGGATAGACGTTTGCTGTCTGGGGCATGATTCTTGCTACGCTCGGGGCAAACGCCAACCCTGGAGGCGAAGATGAAGATTCGCAATGATCAAAATCCGTCGCTGGATGCGCTGCTCGGTCTGCAGGAAAGCGCCGCGCCCTCTGTCGAGGGGGATGCGGAGGCCTTCCAGGCCGCTCTCAGCGAACGTCTGGATGCCGGAGCCGCGCAGGCGGGGAACCCCGTTCCTTCCATGCCCGGGGGCGCGCAGACCGAACTTATCAGCCAGCTCCTTCTGGGAGCGGGAGAAGACGGCGGCGACAGCGCCCTGTCCGCCACTGCGGCGCAGGCTGCCGTGCATGACGCGTCCGGCGCGCTGGACATGTGGGATTCCTATGTGCAAACCCTCGGCTCCGGCCGGCCCGATTCCCTGCGGGACGCCTATGCGCTCCTGGAAGGCATAGGCGACAAGCTCAACGGCCTCAAGCGCGGCGCCCCTCTTCTGGAAGAGGTGATGCCCGGCTTCGGCGACCTCGTGAACCGGCTGGACGTGCTGGCCGCGACCGAGCGTTTCAAGTTCAATCGGGGCGATTACGTCTAGCGCATTCCGCGCGGGCTGCAACCGGATTCCTGTTTTCCGCGCATGCGGACGTTCGGGGAGGGATGTTCGATTTTTTTCGATGCGGGAATCCAATGCTTATACCCGCGGCAGGCGCTGTCCCCAGCCGCAATGCCCCATGAAAAAAAGACCGTCTTCTTGGCAGGAAGGCGGTCTTTTCCTGTTTTTGAACGCTTTTTGGCGCCCGGCGCCGTTCGGGGGCATTGTTGTCCGGCCCCCCCGCCCGCCGCGCTGCGCGCTGCCCCCCCCCCCGACAATCCCTCGCGCCAGCAGAGGGGGTTCCCCTCCCCCAACGCCAAATCCTACATATGCACCACGCTCCCGGATGCGGCGGGCTTCGGGGCGGCGGCGGGCCGGGCCTGCGCCTGATCCAGGGCGTACTCGCGGGCGGTGCTTTCCAGCGAGGCCTTACCGACCACGCGCCACTGATCGCCCTGCTTCTGCAAGGCCAGCCACGAGGTCATCCGGGCGGGCGTC
>CALUWU010000075.1 GCA_944324555.1 uncultured Desulfovibrio sp. | reverse complement strand
ATGCTGACCAGGAAGTACATCAGCTGCAGGCTGGAGTTGCCGCCCACAAAGACGTTCTCGGGCTTGACGCCCATCACGTCGCCAAACAGCTGGCGGGGTTCCCTCTCCCCCCGGTTACCGGCCTATTTTTTCTTGAGCATGATATCAAGAATCACCCTGTCGGCCTCGCGCATGCCGGACGATCCGAGGCGGCCCAGATTGGCGATGCAGGCCTCGATATCGTCGTCGACGATGCCCTCCCGGCCGGGAACGGCCTTGCCGTCCATGGCGAGCATGACGGCCTGAAGACCGGCCGTCACGGCGGACGCGACCTTAAGGGCGCAGCTGCTTTTCGCGCCGTCGCAGATCATGCCGGCCATGTCGCCGACCATATTGCGGACGGTGCGTTCCATTTCCGGCAGGCCGCCGCCAAGCAGCAGCACGATGCCGCAACCGGCGGCGGTTCCCGCCACCACGGCGCCGCAGTGGGCGGAGAGACGTCCCAGATGATGCTTGATATGAATGGAAGTCAGATGGCTGGCGATGAGGGCGCGCGCGAGCTCGTCGTCCCCCTTGCCCAGCCGGACGGCGCAGGCCACGACCGGCATGGTGCAGGTAATGCCCTGATTGCCGCTGCCGGAATTGCTCATGACCGCCATCTGGACGCCCGCCATGCGCGCGTCCGCGGCCGCGGCCGTCAGCTTGACGGCAAAGCTGATCATGTCGTCGGACAGGATGCGACGGCTGATCTTGTCCTCCATGGAGCGGCCGACGCCGAGCCCGTACTCCTTGCGGAGCCCCTCCTCCGCCACCGACCGGTTCATCCGGGCGGCTTCGAGGATGAACGACAACTCTTCCAGCGGCGCGTGCACGGCAAAATCGTAAATCCGCGCAAGCGACAGCGGCCAGACGGCGTCGCTTCCGCCTTCCGCGTCCGAGGGCGCGTCCGAACCAAAGATCAGGACGCCGTCTTTCCAGACGCGGGTAATGTTGTCGTGACTGTCGCGCAGCTCGGCCTTTGCCGTTTCGTTTCCGGCAATGGCCGTCACGGCGCAGTACAGAAGAATGTCGTTGTCGGGCAGGGCCAGTTCCACGGCGTCGCTCGCGGCCATGTCGCAGGCCATGCGGGCCCGGGCGGGATCGAGATCGCGCAGGCATTCCAGCCCGAGTGCGCTTTTCCCCGCCAGCGCGCCGGCTGCGGCGGCCACGCCGAGACCGCACTCGCCCGTTCCGGGCACAACGACGCCCATGCCGTTTTTCAGCAGGTTGGGGCTGACTTCAACGCGCAGCCTTTCGGGAGTCCGGCCCAGAGCCTCGGCCGCTCTTGCCGCGGCCAGCGCCACGGCGATGGGTTCCGTGCAGCCCAGCGCGGGAACGACTTCCTTGCGCAGCAGGGCCAGAATCGCCTGCCTTTCCGAAAGCGAAAGACTCATGCCTGCTCCGAGGGGTTTTGCAGCGAATCAAGTTCGCAATTGCGGTTGTAGATGCCTTCCAGCATCAGGGTCAGCGCGCCGTCGCCGGTCACGTTGCAGGCGGTGCCGAAGCTGTCCTGAAGGGCGAATATGGCGATGAGGAGCGCCACGCCGTTTTGATCAAAGCCGAGCACGCCGGTCACGATGCCCAGAGAGGCCACGACCGTGCCGCCGGGAACGCCGGGCGCGCCCACGGCAAAGACGGCCAGCAGCACGCAGAACAGCAGCATCGTGCCCACGCTGGGCAGGGCGCCGTAAAGAATCTGGCTCAGGGTCATGACGAAAAAGGTCTCGGTCAGAACGGAACCGCAAAGATGCACGGTCGCGCCGAGAGGCACCATGAATTCGACCATGCTCCGGCTCAGCACCGAGGACTTGCGGGCGCAGGCCAGGGCCACGGGCAGCGTGGCCGCGCTGGACATGGTGCCCACGGCGGTCAGATAGGCGGGCATGTAATGCCGGAAGACTTCTCTGGGGCTGCGGCCGGAGACAAGGCCGCCCAGACCGTACAGCACGGTCAGCCAGATGAAGTGGCCCACCAGCACGATAAGGACCATGCTGATGAAGACGGGCAAGTGGCGGCTCAGGGAGCCTTCGTAGGCCAGCCCCATGAAGGAGAGGCCGACGAAGAAGGGCAGCACGGGAATCAGCACGCGCGCGACAAGCATGGTCATGACGCGTTCGAGTTCGCTGAACAGGCGGCTCATGGTTTCCGACTTCGTCCAGGCAATGGCCACGCCGAAGACAAGGGCCAGCGTCAGGGCGCTCATGACGCTGAACAGCGGCGGAATATCCAGACGGAAGACCATTTCGGGCAGCTTCCGCAGGGTTTCCGTGCTGGTGGCGATGGAAAGAAGATCGATCAGCGCGTAGCCGGCGCAGGTGGAGAACAGGGCGGCGCCGAGCGAGGAGAAGTAGGCCAGCAGCACGCCCGTGACAAGAATCTTGCTGGCATTCTGCCCGAGCCGGACAATGGCGGGCGTAATGAAGCCCACGATGACCAGCGGTACAAGGAAGAAAATGATCTGACCGAAGATGTGGCGGACGGAAACCACCACGTGCATGACGCTTTCATTGGCCACGAAGCCCAGCAGCGCGCCGATGACGATACCGCCGAGCAGTCTGAGAATCAGAGACAGATCGCCCATTTTTGCCATAAGAAACAACCTCCTTCCCGCCGACGCCCGCAAACTTTCGGACGCATGGAAAGGCGCGTCCGGCGCGGGTCAGCACGGTTGCGGCGAGCTTGGCACAAAAGCGCGGCGGCCGCAATACGACGCCGGAAGAAAGACGGCGCATCGCGCGCCGGGGCGCGCGGCGGGCTTTCGCCTTGACAATATCCCGCCGTCAGGCATTCTTGGGCCATATTCTCAGCGGGGAGGGGCCCCGCCTTTCCCCGCGCGGGGCATTTCCGCATCCATCGCGTCTGCAAAGGAGTTTTTTCCATGAAAGTGCTGGTAACGCCGCGTTCTTTCGGCAAGACGGACCCGACGCTTTTTGATCGCCTGCGCGATGCGGGCGTCGAATACAGCCGCAACGATACGGGCGGCATTCTGGACGCCGCCGCCATGAAGGAACGGCTGGCCGACTGCGAAGGGCTCATTGTCGGCGTCGATCCGGTGTCGGCCGACGTGCTGGAAGCCGCGCCGAAACTCCGGGCCGTGGCCAAGTACGGCGTCGGGCTGGACAATATCGATCTGGCCGCCTGCGAGGCGCGCGGCGTCAAGGTTTCCCGCACGCTGGGCGCGCCCACCGAAGCCGTGGCCGACTATACGCTGGCGCTCATGCTGGCCGTGGCCCGCAAGGTGACCGTCATTGACGCCCGCTGCCGCCACAAGGACTGGAGCAAGATCACCGGTACGGATCTGTTCGGCGCGACGCTGGGCGTCATTGGCCTGGGCAGCATCGGCAAGGCCGTTGTCCGCCGCGCCCGGGGCTTTTCCATGAAGGTGCTGGCGCATGATCCCTGCTGGGACGAGGCCTACGCCGCGGAAAACGGCGTGGAACGGGCCGACGTGGACCGCATCTGCCGCGAAGCCGATTTCATCAGCCTGCACACCGTGCT
Organism: uncultured Desulfovibrio sp.; assembly: GCA_944324555.1. GTDB lineage: Bacteria > Desulfobacterota > Desulfovibrionia > Desulfovibrionales > Desulfovibrionaceae > Desulfovibrio. Next base: position 10,474 of record CALUWU010000075.1, on the reverse strand, counting down.
GAACGACGACACCCGCCGCATGATCAACGCCGAACGGCTGGCGATGATGAAGCCTTCGGCCATCGTGATCAATACCGCCCGCGGCGGTCTCATCGACGGCGCCGCGCTGCTGGAGGCGCTCCGGGAGGGACGCATCTACGGGGCGGGCCTCGACGTCTTCGATCAGGAGCCGCCTGCGGAAGAAGGCTGGTACACGCTGGACAATCTGGTCATGGGTTCTCACTGCTCTTCGTCCACGCCGGGGTCCTCCAATACGATGGGACGCATGGCCGTGGACAATCTGCTGCGGGATCTGGGCATCGCCCCGGCCGGAAAGTAGCTCCCGGAAAACACGCCGGAGGAGCGGCGCGACGACGCAAGAGGGCGGCGGAAGAACAATCTTCCGCCGCCCTCTTGCGTCGTGCGTTGTGCAACCTACATTTCACAAAGCATTTCAAAATCTTCGCTGGAAAGCAGCTTGTCCAGATCAAGCAGGATAAGCAGACGATCCTCCAGCTTGCCGACGCCGCTGATGTAGTCGGCGTCCACGCCGGCGACAACCGGCGGCGCGGGCTCCACAGTGCCCTTGGGTATACGCAGGACCTCGGAAACGGCGTCCACCACGAAGCCGACAATGATGCCGTTCATTTCGATAACGATAATGCGCGTATCCTTGTCGTGGGGCCGGGGGGCGCGGCCGAAGCGGCGGCGCAGGTCAATGATGGGAATGACCTTGCCGCGCAGGTTGATGACGCCCTCCACGAATTCGGGTGCGCGCGGCACCTTCGTGATATCCATCATGCGGATGATTTCCTGCACCTTGAGGATATCCACGCCGAAATCCTCTTCCCCGATGGAGAACGTCACCAGCTGCAATATTTCATTGCCGCTCTTGTTCAGCGCGTCGTCCATGCATCCTCCTTGCCGGGCGCGTTATACGCCGCGAATCCAATAGGTTTCGACATTGTCGTCCAGCCGCCCGTCCCGCACGTTGCTGAAACCGGCCTCGCGGAACAGGGCCTTGTATTCGGCTTGCGTGCGACGCCAGCCCCAGAACTGCTGCCGTCGCACCCCGAGAAAGTGCAGGCCGCAACGGATGACGTTCTTCAACAGATTGACCAGACTGCCCACAATGGAATCTTCTTCCAGCAGCGACGCCGACAGGCAGACCAGCTCCCCGCCCGGCGTCAGCTGCGAGCGCAGTTCGCTCAGCAGGCGCTCCAGCTCCCGCTGGGGGATGCTGTAGTCCACCGCCGAAAGATAAATCATGTCATACTGGATATCCGAGGGCAGACAGGCCGGCGGCAAGCCGATATAAATGCGATCCGCGGGAATGATATCGCGCAGCCAGCGCATCCCGACCGTACTCGGTTCGTTTACGTGCAGCTCCAGCCCGGGCACCTGCCGCAGCAGGGCGTGTTCCATGTAGCCGACGCCGCTGCCGATGGACAGCACCCGCAGGGGGCGCTCCGGCGGCCAGTCCTCGACGCGCCGCCGCTCCTCCATCAGACGGGCCAGCCACGCGGCGTCCCGCTTCTTGCTTTCGCGCCATTGCGCGGGCAAGTCTTCCCAGTCCTTGTAGCGGCGAAACAGTTCCTCGTAGAACGTGCCGTAGAACTTGGGTTCCGCCAGACGGAAAAAGGAAAGGTGCGAAAAGGCGCTGAACGGTATTCCCTGCCAGCTTTCCTGATAAAAACGGCGCATAAGGTATCCCCCGCGGCTCGCGGCCTAGACGGACAGGCCCTGCCGGGCGCGTCGCGTCCGCAAGGTCTCGAACACGTCGTACGGCACGCGCAGGCTCCCGTAGCCGACGCCAAGACGAATCTTCGGCTTGTTGGCCCCGTGATAGTCGGAGCCGCCGCTCAGCGCCAGGCCGTAACGCCGCGCCATATCGACGCACGCGCGGATATCGGCGGCGGAATGCTCGCTGTGATAGGCTTCTATGGCGCTCAGGCCATTGTCCACCAGACGGCGCAGAAAGGCCTCCCGCCATTCCGCGTTGGTCGTCGAAAGCATGGGATGCGCCCAGCTCACGGTCGCGCCCAGCTCGCAGAGCAGACGCACGGCGTCTTCCGGCTGCAGCACTTCCTTGGGCAGATAGGCCTTTCCGTAATACCCAAGATACTCCTTGAAGGCCGTTCCTATATCCTTCACGACGCCCTTGCGCATCAGCACGGCCGCGATATGCGGGCGCCCCACGCATTCGCCCCGGGCCTCTTCAAGCACTTCGTCCATGGAGATATCAATGCCGAGGCCCTGCAGCTTTTCCACGATGCGGCCATTGCGCTCGCCGCGTTTTCGCCGGAGATACTCCAGCTTTCCCTGCAGCAGGCTCACGTCGTCCGGCAGCCAGAGGCCGAGAATGTGCATTTCTCCCATGTCCGTGCTGGTCGAGAGTTCGCAGCCCCGCACCACCTCCACGCCGTATTCCTTTCCGGCCGCCTGCGCTTCGGCTAGGCCGGAAACCGTATCGTGGTCAGTGACGGCAACCGCCGCAAGCCCGCACTCCTGCGCCTGCCGGACCAGATCGCCGGGCGAGGTCGTGCCGTCCGACGCCTGCGTGTGGGTATGCAGATCAACAAGCTTCATAAAAAATCCTCTCTCCCTCTACCCTAAGTCATCATGCAAAAAAAGCAAGTGCGTCGGGCATTGCCCGCGGCTTGCATCGCATGGCGCCTCCGGCTATGCTCCCCCACGACGCCGCCGCGCGGCGTCGCAAAAGACGGCCCCGCCCCGCGAAGGGGCCACAGCAAAGGACTTTCTCATGAAGACGCAAGAGCTGCTTGAAATACTGGCCTGCCCCCGCTGCCTTGGCCCGCTGGAAATCATGGGCGACGCCGAAAGCCCCTCCGGCTTTCTCTGCCCCGCCTGCGCCGCGGTCTATCCCGTGCGCGACGGCATTCCCGTCATGCTCGTGGAAGAGGCCGTGCCCCGCGAACAGTGGACGGAAGGGGGTCGCGACTGATGCGCCTCCTCATCGCTTCCGATCTGCACGGTTCGCTGGCCGCCCTGCGCTTCATCTGCGATCGGGCGCGCGAACTTGCCCCCGACAGGCTCGTCCTGCTCGGCGATCTTGTCTATCACGGGCCGCGCAACGTACTGCCGCAGGGGTACGACACGCTGGGCGTTCTGGAGGCCATGCGCTCCCTGCCCTGCTCCGTGACCGCCGTGCGCGGCAACTGCGACGCCGAGGTGGATCTCGGCCTGCTGCCCTTCCCCGTCACGGAAACCGCCTGGATCGACGCCGACGGCCTCCACATCTTTGTCAGCCACGGCCATCGCCTGCCGGAAACGCCCCCCATTCCCCAGTTCGCCCCGGGAACGGTGCTGCTGCGCGGGCATACCCACGTGCCGCGCGGCGAAACCCTCGACGGGCTCCACTTCTGGAATCCCGGTTCCCTCAGCCTGCCCAAGGGCGGCTCGCGCCCCGGCTACGGCCTTTATGAAAACGGCTGTTTCTCCGTTCTCGATACGGACGGAAACGTCGTGCTGCGCCATTGCCCCGACGGAGCGGCGGGCGCATGAGCGCGCCCCTCTTCCGTCTGAAGCCCGGCCTGCGTCTCGTGCTGGCCTCGGCGTCGCCCCGGCGGCGGCGCTTCATGGAGGAATGGGGGCTGCCCTTCTCCTCCTGCGTGCCCGAGGCGGCCGAACCCCGCCCCCTGCCCGGCGAAGAACCGGCGGCCTATGTCCGCCGGGCGGCCGCGGCAAAGGCGCGGGCCGCGCTCGAGCTGCTGGGCGGGCCGGCCCCCGACCGCCTGCTGCTCGCGGCGGACACCATCGTGGCCCTCGGCGACGCCCTGCTGGGCAAGCCCCGCGACGACGGCGACGCGCTCCGCATGCTGCGGGAGCTTTCCGGCAGGGAACATCACGTCATCAGCGGCGTCTGTCTTGTCGCTCCCGACGGCGGGGAACATCTTTTCAGCGAAAGCAGCGGCGTGCGCTTTCATCCCTGGCCGGACGACGTGCTGCGCGCCTATGTGCGGACGGGCGAACCGCTGGACAAGGCCGGCGCCTACGCCGTTCAGGGGCAGGGCGCCTTTCTCGTCGCCGAGGTTCACGGTTCATGGAGCAACGTCGTCGGCCTGCCCGTCACGACGCTGGCGGCCCGGCTGATGGAGCTCGGACTGCTGCTGCCCGGCGACGGGGCGCGCGCCCCTGCCGCATCGGCGCCGGAGGTTTACGACCCCGGCGTTTTTTCGTAACAATGACCGTTGCGCGAGGGGCGTCGCCGTCTCGCGAGCAACCGGCATTGCGTGCCGAAAGGATTAAAGATGAAAGACGAACGCAGCAAGAAAATGAAAAGCGGCCTTGAAAAGGCGCCGCACCGCTCCCTCCTGTATGCGCTGGGCCTGACCCGCGAAGAAATCGACCGGCCGCTGGTGGGCGTCGTCAACGCCGCCAGCGAGGTTGTCCCCGGGCATATCCATCTTGACAAGCTGGCCGAGGCCGTCAAGGCCGGCGTCCGCATCGCCGGCGGCACGCCGCTGGAATTTCCGGCCATCGCCGTTTGCGACGGTCTGGCAATGAATCACGAGGGAATGCGCTTTTCCCTGCCTTCCCGCGAATTTATCGCCGACTCCATAGAAATCATGGCGCGCGCCCACGCCTTTGACGCGCTGGTCTTCATTCCCAACTGCGACAAGTGCGTGCCCGGCATGCTCATGGCCATGATGCGCCTCAACATTCCCTCGGTGCTCGTCTCCGGCGGCCCCATGCTGCCCGGCGCCCTGAACAGCGAGCGGAAAGGCGACCTCATTACCGTCTTTGAAGCCGTGGGCCGCGTGCGCAACGGGCAGATGACGGAAGAGGAGCTGACCGCCTTCGAGGAGCGCGCCTGTCCCGGCTGCGGCTCCTGCGCGGGCATGTTCACGGCCAACTCCATGAACTGCCTTGCCGAAACCATCGGGGTCGCCCTCCCCGGCAACGGCACCATCCCCGCCGTTCACGCCGCCCGCGTGCGCCTGGCCAAGCAGGCGGGCATGCGCGTCATGGAACTGCTGGAAAAGGGGATTCGCCCCCGCGACATCGTGACGCGCGACGCCGTGGAAAACGCCATTGCCGTCGACATGGCGCTCGGCTGCTCCACCAATACGACCCTGCACCTGCCCGCCGTCTTCCACGAAGCCGGGCTTGAAATCGGGCTTGAAATCTTCGACGAGGTAAGCCGCAAGGCGCCCAACCTCTGCAAGCTCTCGCCCGCCGGCGCGCATTTCATGACGGATCTTGAAAACGCCGGCGGCATTCCCGCCGTCATGAGCGAGCTGGACAAGCTCGGCCTGATCCGCAAGGACTGCATGACCGTTACCGGCAAGACCGTGGGAGAAAATCTTGCGGAACGCCATGCCCGCATTCTCGACGAAAACGTCATCCATCCGGTGGACAAGGCCTATTCCCGCGAGGGCGGCATCGCCATCCTGCGCGGCAGCCTGGCGCCCGGCGGCGCCGTGGTCAAGCAGTCGGCCGTGGCTCCGGAAATGATGTGCCGCGACGTGCGCGCCCGCGTCTTTGAAAGCGAGGAAGACGCCATGCGAGCCATTCTCGACGGCAAGATCAAGCCCGGCGACGGCGTTGTCATCCGTTATGAAGGGCCGCGCGGCGGCCCGGGCATGCGCGAAATGCTTTCGCCCACCTCCGCGATCACCGGCATGGGCCTCGGCAAGGACGTCGCCCTGCTTACCGACGGCCGTTTCTCCGGCGGCACCAACGGCGCCGCCATCGGCCACATTTCGCCCGAAGCCGCCGACGGCGGCGTGATCGGCCTTGTGCGCGACGGGGACATGATTCACATCGACATCCCCAACCGCAAGCTCGATCTGCTGGTGGACGACAAGGAACTGGAAGAACGCCGCAAGACCTTCCAGCCGCCGCGCAAGGAATGCCCCTATCCCGTCCTGCGCCGTTACGCCAGGCTTGTCAGCTCGGCCGACAGCGGTGCCATGTACAAGAAAGTGTAGAGCGTTTCAACTTTGAAAAAGGTGAAACGCGAGGCGGCGAGACCGCGCCGCCCGGCCCAAAGTGGGCGGAAAAACCGCGTTTTTTCCGCGAAACGACAGGCCGTATGGTTTGAAATGCGGAGCATTTCAAACTGAAAATGCTCCAAGACAACCGGGGAACGCCCGCGGCGGATATGCCGCGACGGCGTTCCGCCCACGGCGCAAAAGAAGGACGCCGCCCGCAAAATTCTTGCGGACGGCGTCCTTTCCTTTTGCAACGGCGCTTTCCGGCGCGTTTCCGCAACGAAAAGCTCCGGGACGGGCGACGCGGACGCGTTCCGCGTCGCCCGTCTGTCGCAGCCTCTCAGGCTGTTAGTTCTTTGGCGCGGCCTTCTTGCGGGACGTCGTCTTCGTGCCGGAACTCTTGCGCGAGCCCGAGCTCTTCCCGGCCGTCGACCTGCTCCGGCCGGAGGACTTGCCGCCCCTGGCGGGTTCGGCGGCTTCCGACGCTTCAGGCGCGGGCGCGTCGGCCACGGCCTTTTCGGGAGCCTCGGGCGCGGGACTTTCGGCCGCCCCGGCGGCTTCCGGCGCGGAAGCGGGGCTTTCGACCGTCGCCGGGGTTTCCGGCGTCCCGGCGGTCTTCGTCCCGGGCGCCTCGTCCTCCGCCGCCTTCTCTTCCTCGCGGGCGGCTCTGCGGGCGGCGGCCTCGCCGCCGACGTCCGCGGCCACGCTGGCGGCCACCTGACCGGCGGTCAGGCCGCCTTCCTGCGATTCCGGCTCGCTCCTGATCTCGGAGGCGGAACTAAAGGCCTGCAGCAGCTCGGCAATAACGGCCTCCGTCGCCGGCACGGAAGGACGGGAAATGACGCCTTCGGGCTTGGGCAGCGGCCGCGTATGCGCTTCCCGGGGCTGCTCGCGCGCGCCCGCGGCATCGCGCGCGGCCTGCGCCGCCAGTTCCTTGCTGGGAGCGACGATCCTGGTCTTTTCTTCCGGTCTGGTCTCCGGTTCGGGAGCCTTCTTCACCGGCAGCGGCGCCTCGACGATCGAACCGTCGGGTTCGACCATGGAGAGGGCCCGCACGGGGCAGGCTTCCATGCAGGCGGTAATCTTCTTGCCGTTTTCCTCGCGCCAGGCGCGGCACATGTCGCAGCGCACGGCGACTTCCCTGCGCGAACGCTGGGCCATGGTTTCGGCGTCCTCGCCGGACAAATCGGGCATGCCGATGGTATCCAGAGAAATGGTGCCGTACGGGCAGGCCGCGATGCACAGCTTGCAGGCGATGCACAGCTGCACGCGCATGGCAATGCGCCCGTCCTCTTCCTGCTGCAAGGCACCCGTCGGGCAGATATTGCAACAGGGCGCGGGGTTGCACTGATGGCAGCGCACCGTCGTCCGGAAGCCTTCGGCCTTGACCACCTGCACGCGACTGACAAGCACGTCGCGATGCTTCATGGCCTCTTTGAACGTCATGCCGTGATGCGCGGCAATGCACGCCACTTCGCAGCGGCGGCAGGCGCGGCACTTGTCGGGTATTACCTGAATATGTTCAATCATGCTTGTCCTCGTTTGCGGCCGTGGGCATGTCGGCCTCGTCTTCCGCCGCCACGTCAAGGCCCGTCATGATCATGCCGTGTCCGCCGCGAAAGCGAAGGGCGTCGCTCCCGCAGACAGGGCAGACAAAACGGCGTTCGCGGAGTTCAAAGGCGGCGTCGCAGGCCTCGCACTCGCACGGCAGCGGCTCCGTATGCAGGCAAAGTTCCGCGCCTTCGGCCGGCGTGCCTTCGGCCAGAAGCTCAAAGCAGGCCGTCAGGGTGCGCGGCTCCACGCAGGAAAGCAGCCCCAGGGAACAGACCAGACGCGTTATGCGCGCCGCCCGCGCGCCCGCATGGGGATCGCCCGCCGCCCGGCGGGCGTCAACCCGCGCGTTGTGCTCCTCCACCGCCCTGAAGGCGACGTTGAGCAAGCCCTGAACAAGGCTTGCCTCGTGCATCCTACCGCTCCGTGCAGGAAACGCAGGGATCGATGCTGTTGGTGATCAGGGCCACGTCGGCCACGGCGCAGTCCCGCATCATCACGCCCAGCGCCTCCCAGTTCATGTAGGAAGGCACGCGCCACTTGAGGCGCTCGGGCATGTCGGTGCCGTTGGTGCGGATGTAGTAAAAGACTTCGCCGCGCGGCGCCTCGCTGCGGGCGCAGGCTTCGGCCACGTGAATCTGGCGCATGGGGGCCGTTACCGGGCCGTCCGGGATGCGCTCGCAGCACTGCTCGATGATGCCGAACGACTCCATGACTTCATCCAGACGCACCATCGTGCGCGAATGGATGCAACAGCCGTCGTAGACCGGCACGTTGAAATCCATATCCATATAGGCGGCGTAAGGAGAATCCTTGCGCGCGTCGCGCGCGATGCCCGAGCCGCGCGCCACGGGTCCGACCACGCCGAGCCTCTCGGCGTCGTCATGCGGCAGCAGCCCGACGCCGCGCGTGCGCCCGAGAACCATGCTGTTGGAAGCGTAAATATCGCGAATTTCCGCCACGGCGGGACGCATCTTCTCCACCTGCCGCCGGATGTAGGTCAGCAGCTCGGGCGACACGTCGCACTTGACGCCGCCAATGCAGTTGGACGCCAGATTCATGCGGTTGCCGTAAACGGTTTCCTTGACGTCCTGCATCATTTCGCGAACTTCCATGACGTGCATGAACAGCGACTTGAAACCGATGACGTGCGCCTGAATGGCGGTATTGAACAGATGGGAGGCCACGCGCTTGATTTCTTCCGCCAGCACGCGCAGATAGCGGGCGCGTACGGGAATCTCGATGCCGAGCACGTTTTCCACGGCCATGCAGTAGGTAAAGGAATGGCTGTTGGAACACAGCGAGCAGACGCGCTCCGTCAGGGTCGTGTTCTTGATCAGATTGCGCTGGGTGGCCATGGCCTCCATGCCGCGATGCACATGCCCCGACGTCAGCTCCACGCCCCGGATGATTTCGCCGTCCACGGTAAGGTGAAAGTAGACAGGTTCCTCAAGGGCCACATGCACCGGGCCCAGCGGCATGCTGAAAGTCTGCGCGCTCATGCTTTGTCTCCCTTGCCGGCAAGAATGCGTTCCCACAAGTCCGTCGTGCAGGCGCCGTTCATCATGACGGACAGCGGCACGGCCTGATTCAGAATGCCCGCATCCAGCTTTTCGTCAAGGAAGAGGCGACGCGGATTGGGATGGCGCTCCACCACGATATTGAACAGTTCCATCATTTCGCGTTCATGCCAGTCGGCATTGGCGAAAATGGGCGTAATGCTGGGCACGGCGGGACGCCGGGCGTCGGGCGTGGCCGTCAGGTTGTAGACCACGCCGTCCAGCTCGAAATGATAGCAGATCTCGGGGCGCAGCTCGCCCATCTGACGCACGTTGTAGGGGGAGATCATGCACAGCCGCGCGCCCTTTTCCTTGAGCCTGCGCGCCGCGGGTTCAAGGGCGCCGGGTTCCACCAGACGATACCAGTGGTAGGCGTTGCCAAAGGCGTCCATGCTGTGATGTTCGGCCGCGACGCCCTGGGGAACGCCCTTCCCGGCGTCTCCCAGCGTCGCGCCGGGGGCGGCGCACAGGGCCGAAAGGCTGTTCATCAGCTCGGCGTCGCCGTGCAGAATATTCTGTTCATCCATAAAAGAATCCTCACGCTCTCCCGCTGGCTACGCCGTGGGCGCGGCCGAGGCGGGGGTAACGGCATCGTCGTTGGCCGGCGCGCCCTTCCGGGCCGCCTCCGGCAGCTTGCAGGAATTTCGCTTGGCGTCCTCGATCTGGCGGCACTTGGGGCACAAGGTCCGCAACAGCTTGGGATCAAGCGAAGCATCATCGGCGTACAGCGCCCTGATCCGCTCCAGAGGCAGAGGACGCATCAGCGTGCCGCAATGGCTGCACGGCTCGTAGCGGATGATCTGCTGTTCCACCTTGTCGTACTTTTCTTCGGCCGCGTGCGCCGAATGCCAGTCGTTGTCGATGGAAATGGCGCCCATGGGGCAGTAATGACGGCAGGAAGCGCACAGACAGCAGGCGTTCTGCCAGACGGTAATCTTGAAGCCCGAACCGTCTTCCAGCTGACGAATGTCAATGGCTCCCGCCGTGCAGGAATGACGGCACACGCCGCAGCCCATGCACAGGTTGGGATTGACGCGCACCCTGCCCCGCAGGCGCTGCGGCGTGAAGGTTTCGCCCAGCGGGAAAGGGTCCGTGGACGGGCCCTGCATGAGATTGCGGAACAGAACCTTGAGAAAACCCGCCATGACTATCCCTCCAGACCCAGTTTTTTCAGCCAGATGGATCGGGCCAGCACCACGCCCTCCAGAATGGCCTGAGGACGCGGCGGACAACCGGGAACGTTCACATCCACGGGAATATAGCGATCAATGGGCCCCTCGATGGAATAGCCCTCGCGGAAAACGCCGCCGGAAATGGGGCAGATGCCCACGGCCACCGTGACCTTGGGTTCGGGAATTTCATTCCATACCGTGATCACGCGGTCGCGCACGCGCGGGGTCAGCGGGCCGGTGACGAGCACGATGTCCG
>CALUWU010000074.1 GCA_944324555.1 uncultured Desulfovibrio sp. | reverse complement strand
GGGGCCGCCGGGCGTTGCTGTGCGACGGCCTGCGCCGGAGCGGGTTGCGCGGCTGCGGGCGCCTGCGCCGCCGGCGGCTGCGCGGCGGGCGGAGTGTCCTGCTTTTCGGGCGCGTTCTTGGCGGCGACCAGCGCGGCCGAAAGTTCCGCCCTGCGCTTTTCCGGCGCCATGTTTTTCTTGAGCAGCCAGGCGACGAACTTGAGCGACGGCGCGTGGCGGGGATCAAGGGACAGCGCCTTGAGCAGGTTGGTGATGCAGTTTTCGATATCGTGGCTTTCAAGCTGCACGCGGGCGATGTTCATGTAGAGGTTCTCGTCGTTGGGCGAGAGTTCCTGCGCGCGCTTGTAGTATTCCAGCGCCTGCGACAGCATCTTGTTCTTGCGGAGGCTGATGCCGAAGTCGTTGAACAGATGCTTGTGTTCCGCCTGAAAGGCGCCGTCGAGCTTGACGAGGCGTTCAAAGATATCCTGGGCCTTGGCCTTGTCGCCGCGTTCCAGATAGGTCAGCCCGATGCCGAAGTTGGCGCGCACGTTTTCCTCATCGATCTTGAGGGCGCGGGAATATTCGTATTCCGCGGTGAAGTTGTTGCCGTTTTCGCGCTGTCTGTCGGCGGAGGAGATGGTCTTTTTCAGCTCCTGCATCTTGGGGTAGACGGAATTCATGTAGAATTCCGGCTCGGGCGAGAACTTGGCGATCAGCTCGTCCATGCTGATCTTGCGCTTGGGGCCGCTGGGAATATAGTTCGGGTTGAGGGGCTGGCATTCGATTTCGCTGCCTTTCTGCTCCACGAACCAGAAGGTTTTCTGTACGGTCTTGCGTGTGGTCGTGCCGGTGCCCACGCGGCGGATTTCCTGGGTGGAAAAGACGCCGCGCACTTCCACGGGTTTATTTTGTGCCGCGGCGGGCGCGTGAGGTGTGTTCAGTTGCATGCTGTCTCCGCTAGGCCTTCTCAATATGCATTTCCGAAAGTATCCGGCGCGCGGCTTCGGCGGGATCGTCGGATCGGGTAACGGGGCGCCCCACGACAAGGTAGTCGGCTCCGGCCAGAATGGCCTTGGCGGGCGTCATGACGCGCCGCTGATCGTCCTGCGCGCTGCCTTCGGGGCGGATACCCGGACACAGGCGGGCGAGCGAGGGCGCGGCGCTTCTGATGCGGGCGACTTCCTGCGCGGAGCAGACGACGCCGTCCAGCCCCCACTGGGCCGCTTCGCGCGCGAGATCCAGGGCGAAATCCGACGGCTCGGCGCTGATGCCCGGCATTTCGCCGGGGCCGAAGCTGGTCAGTACGGTAACGCCGAAAAGCAGGGGCGCGGGGTCGCCGGCGGCGCGCACGCTGTCGGCGGCTTCGCGCGCGGCCTCGCACATGCGTTTCCCGCCCTGCGCATGCAGGGTGAGCATGTCCGCGCCGCTGCGCGCGGCGGAGCGGACGGCCTGCGCGACCGTGTTGGGGATGTCGTAAAATTTCATGTCGAGAAAGACGCGAAAGCCCATGTCCTTCAGCTCGCCCAGCACGGACGGGCCGCAGCGCGTGAAGAGCTCCATGCCGATCTTGACCCACGGGACGATGTCGCGCAGGCGCGCGGCCATGTCCAGGGCGGCCTCTCTTTCGGGCAGATCCAGGGCGACGACAAGTTGGGGAGCGGTCGTCATGCGAAATCCTCCAGCAGGGCCCGCAGCATCTGGCGCCGGCAGCGCGGCGCGAGGGTTGCGGTCTGATATGCGGCGCGCAGGCGCGCGTAGGCGTCTTCCAGCCGGTCGTTGACGACGAGGGCGTCGTACCAGACGGCTTCTTTCATTTCCTTGCCGGCATTGGCCAGACGGCGCTGAATGACTTCCTCGCTGTCGAGGCCGCGCGCGTGCAGGCGCCGGCGCAGCTCCTCGAAACCGGGCGGAAGGATGAAGACAAAGAAGGCCTCGGGCAGGTTTTGCTTGACCTGCCGCGCGCCCTGCACGTCAATGTCGAAAAGAACGTCCCTGCCCTGTTCCAGCATTTCGCGCACGGGGGCGAGCGGCGTGCCGTAGAAATTGCCGTGCACTTCGGCCCATTCGGCAAAGTAGCGCTCGTCTTTCAGGCGCAGGAACTTCTCGCGCGAAAGAAAATGGTAATCCTTCCCGTCCACCTCGCCCTGGCGCGGCGCGCGGGTCGTGCAGGAAATGGAGTAGCAGAGCTGCGGAAATTCCTCGCGCAGCATGCCGACGAGCGTCGTCTTGCCCGTGCCCGACGGCGCGCTGAGCACCAGTGCGATACCTTGCCGGTCCATCTAGTCTCCCTCCTCCTGGGCAAAGCGCTGGCTGACGGTTTCCGGCTGCACGGCGGAAAGAATGACGTGGTTGGAGTCCGTCACCAGAATGGAACGGGTCTTGCGGCCCTGCGTGGCGTCGATCAGGCGGCCTTCGGCGCGCGCGTCCTCGCGCAGGCGCTTCATGGGCAGCGACGACGGCGCGACAATGCTCACGACGCGCGCGGCCAGCACGAAGTTGCCGAAGCCGATATTGACAAGGCGATCACGCGGCATGAGCTATTCCAGATTCTGTACCTGTTCGCGGCACTTTTCCAGTTCGTTCTTGAAATCCACGACCAGCCGGGAGAGCTGCACGTCGGGGAGCTTGTTGCCGCAGGTGTTGATCTCGCGGAAACACTCCTGCAACGTGAAGTCAAGGCGGCGTCCGGCGTCCTTGCCGGCTTCCAGCAGCTCGCGCAGGCGTTCGAGGTGAGTGTCCAGGCGCGTCAGCTCCTCGCTGACGTCAAGCCTGTCCGCCAGCAGGGTGATTTCCTGAAGGAAGCGCCCCTCCTCCAGTTCCTGCCCCGAGGCGGCCAGCGCTTCGGAAAGGCGTTCCCGCAGGCTTTCGGCGCGTTCTTCCTTGATTTCGGGGGCGCGTTCGGCAATGACTTCGCGCCATTCCTGCATCCGCAGGATGCGGGAGTGCATGTCGGTCGCCAGAGCCTTGCCCTCGCGGGCGCGGGCGTCGTTCCAGTCTTCCAGGGCGATGGCCAGCCCTTCTTCCAGGCTCAGGGCAAGATCTTCGTCGGTATCGCCGTCGGCGTCGCTCCAGAGCGCGGGCATCTGAAGAAACTGGTTGTAGTCGGGGACGAAGCTGTCGCCGCGCCGCTCGGCCAGGGCGCGCAGGGCGTCGAGCATGGCGCCGGCCTGCGCCGCGTCGAAACGCTGCCTCGGGCCGGAGGTTTCGGCGTACTGCAAGGTCAGGCTGATTTCCACCCGGCCGCGCGAGGCAAAGCCGCGCACGAGCTTTTCGAGGCGCATTTCAAGGCTGCGCGCCGCGACGGGCAGGCGCCACTTGATGTCGAGGTGCCGACCGTTGACGCTTTTTATTTCCCACAACTGCGTAAAACCGCGAGATTCGGCGACGCAACGTCCGAAACCCGTCATGCTGCGGAGCATAGGCTGCCTTCCTTTATTTGAATGGAGGAAGGATAGGTCAAGGCCCGAGGGAAAGCAAGTCGCCCGCCGGGAGAACGAAAGGACGGAAGCGCCCCGGAGGCCTTCCGTCCCTTTTCTGGCGCTGTGACGGCAATCGCACGGATTGCCGCGCCGTTTCCTGCGACGCCGCGACGCTTTCCGCTGTGGGGAAAGGTCTGCGGCGAGCTTCGGGAAACGGCGCTAGACGGCGCTTCAGCCCCGGGGCCCGCAGCCGCCGGAGGGCGCGGGCGCGGAAGAGGCGCAGGCGCCGCCGCAGCCGGCGAGGCCCTTGCCCATCTTGGAGGCCAGCGGATGCACCGGGCCGACCTTGAAGGGAAACGCGCCGGTTTTCAGGGGGCTTGGCGCGGAAATCTGGCGTCGCGTGTCCGTTCCGCCGCACTGGGGGCAGGCGGGCGCGGCGTTTTCGTCGCCGCGGCACAGCTCTTCAAATTTTGCGCCGCAGGAGGCGCAAACGTAATCGTACATGGGCATGGCGTAACCTCGATTGTTTGGGCGGCGGGCGGGGGCCGTCCTTTCTTCATGAAGATAAGTACGGGCGGCCGGCAGGCAAGACGTCGTGCCGTTTTTATCCGGCGTCTTCCACGAGGGCCGTCCGCAGCCCCCTGGGCGTCAGCTCCAGCGGGCGCACGGCAATCAGGCGCCGCTCGCGCGCGAGCCGCGCGGCTTCCGGCGGCAGCAGGCAGGGCACATAGTACTCGTTGACGCCCTTGAGAGGACGTCCCCCCCGGCCCGCCCGGTCGTCCGCGGGAGCTTCCGGGGCCGCCAGCATGCGGGGCAGGCGCAGCTGTTCTTCCCGGAAGCGGCGCTGCCGGGCCTCGACGGCGGCCCGGATGCGGGCGGCGCGTTCCTGCTTGAGCCCCTGGGGGAGATGACCGCTCATGGCGTCGGCCGCCGTGCCGGGGCGCCGGGAGTAGGGGAAGACGTGGGCGTAGCTGAAGGGCGTGCGTTCGACGAAATCAAGCAGGATGCGCACGTCCTCTTCGGTCTCGCCCGGAAAGCCCGGCAGCAGATCCGCGCCAAGCGCCATGACGGGCCAGTGGCGGCGCAGGGCTTCCACGGCCCGCTCCAGCATGTCCGCCGAATAGTGCCCGCGCCCCATGCGGCGCAGCACGGCGGGGGAGGCGTGCTGAAGGGAAATATGCAGGTGCGGGCAGACCATGCGGCAGCCGCGCAGGATATCCAGCCCCCGTTCATCCAGCTGCGAAGGTTCCAGCGAGCTGATTCTCAGGCGGGCGCGGCCGGCGAATTCCGGCGCGAGGGCTGCGTCGAGGCGTTGCAGCAGGGACCAGAAATCGCCGTATTCGGGGCGGTCGCGCCCGTACTGGCG
Source organism: uncultured Desulfovibrio sp. (assembly GCA_944324555.1). GTDB lineage: Bacteria > Desulfobacterota > Desulfovibrionia > Desulfovibrionales > Desulfovibrionaceae > Desulfovibrio. The sequence continues at coordinate 24,990 of CALUWU010000074.1, read as the reverse complement.
TAGGTTGACGCCGGAAATCATGATTTCCGCGTAGCCCGCTTCCAGCAGGCGGCGCGCCTCGCGCGCGGCGTCGAGGGGATCGCGGCTGCGGCAGGGGCCGCGCGTCAGGGGCACGATGCAGTACGTGCAGCGGTGCCGGCAGCCGTCCTGCACCTTGAGCACGGGGCGCGCCCGGCGAAAGCCGGAGATCTCGAAGGGGGGAAAGGCCGCGTCGGCGGAAACTTCCGTAACGCCGTCGGCAATCCGATCCGGGCCGGCCAGAAGCAGGCTTTTGGCTTCCTGCGGCACGACGGCGTCGGGGGCGTCCTCCACCGCCAGCCCCGCCGCCGCAAGACGCGCGGCGCAGCCCGTCAGCACCACCCGCGCATGCGGCGCGGCCCGGCGCGCCCGGAAAAGGGCGTTGCGCGCGTCGCGTTCGCCCCGGGCCGTGATGGCGCAGGAATTGACGCAGACGACGTCCGCCGCGTCCGGGCTGTCGCATTCCTCGCCGCCGCGCGCCGTCCAGGCTTCCCGCAGGGCCTGCGTTTCGTATTGATTGACTTTACAGCCGAAGGTGACAAAGTGAAATTTCCAGGAACCCATGCGTTGGGTGTACGCAAATGGGCGGCGCTTGACAAGAGACGGAGGCTTTTCCATGTCCCTTTCATCCTTTCGAGGCGCTTCCGGCCGCGCGGCGCTCGGCCTTCTTCTCTGCTGTCTTTTCTTTTCGCCGCCGGCGGCGGCGCTGGAGCCGGCGCCGCCTCCCTGTCTCCTTGAGGACGCCCCCCTGCCCCTGTTTGCCGAAAGCGACGCGCCGCTCCCGGAACTGACGGAAGAGGAGCGGCTCGACCTGAGCTGCCTGCTGGCCGTCTATCCCTCCATTCGCCGCATTGTCGCCGCCGGCGACGGCGCCCTGTTTCTGATCATGGACGACGGCGCGCGCGTTGCCTATCGGGCCGCGCCGCCGTCCGGCGACGACGTGAAGGCCTCCATGCGGCAGATTTATCCGCCGGAGCCCCTGCGCCCGCCCACTCCGGCGGGAACCGCTCCCGGGCGCGTGCGTTCCCCGGAGCTTCTGGCGGCGCTGTACGGCGGCACGCGGGGCGAGGTGCGTTCCCGTCTTGTTTCCGTGCCCTTTCTGGGGGCGGCCATAGCGTTTCACGAGCGGGCGGCGGCGGCTTTCGGGCGCGTGGCGGAGCGCCTGCGGGCGGCCCTGCGGCAGGACCCCTCCCTGCGCCCCTGGCTGAAGTCCGACGGCGGCTTTGCCTGGCGCCGCATTGCGGGCGAGACGCGTCTCAGCGCCCATTCCTACGGCATTGCCGTGGATTTCAGCGCCCGCCGGGCGCCCTACTGGCGCTGGAGCCGGCTGCGCCCGCATCCTTTGCAGGACTCTTATCCTCCGGCCATTGTCCGGGCCTTCGAGGCCGAGGGCTTCATCTGGGGCGGCAAGTGGCACGAATACGACATCATGCACTTTGAATACCGGCCGGAACTGCTCTGCAAGGCCCGGCGGCTTCTGGACTAGGGCTGCGCCATCCCTTCCCCAGCGCGCTTTTTCAGAGGCATACGGGGAGTGGCGGAACGCTCTGCACGCCCGACGAAAAAGGGGGCTGGCCGAGAATTCGGCCGGCCCCCTCTGCGTGGCGGAAGGGATGCGGACTCGCGCTCCGGCTTATTCGCCGGTGGCGGCGGCCTCGTCGACGACCCAGATGAGATCGCCGCCGCGCGGGCGCACCATCTGGGCGGGGAGCGTGGGCTCCGCCAGCAGATTGAGCGCCTTGGAAAGCACGTCGTGCTTTTCCCTGCCGGTGACGAGGAACATGCAGAGGCGCGCGTTGTTGATGACGGGCAGGGTAAGGGTCAGCCTGTCGGCCTTGCGCTCCGGCACATACTGGTCGATAACGAGGCGCTTCTGCTCCACGAGGGCGGGAGAGTCGGGGAAGATGGAACCCGTATGCCCGTCGTCGCCCATGCCGAGGAGCATGAAGTCGAAGCGGGGCAGCTCGTCGGGGCCGAGGTTGAACTCGGTGCGGATCTGCTGTTCGTAGCGGACGGCCGCCTCAACGGGATCGGCCTCGCCGCGCATGCGGTAGAAGTGCGTCGCGGGAACGTGGCTGAGCAGCTCGCGCCGGGCAAGGCCGTAGTTGCTGTCGGGGTGATCCGGCCCCACGCAGCGTTCGTCCACCCAGAAGAAGGCAATCTTGTCCCAGGGCAGACGATCCGCCCAGTCGCTCTTGGCCAGCAGACGGAAAAGGGGAATGGGCGTATGGCCGCCGGAAAGCGCCACGGTAAAGGAGCCGCGTTCGCTCACGGCTTCTTCACAGGCGGCGGCAAGGATGTGGGCCGCGCGTTCCGCCATGGCGGCCGGGTCCTTGTGGATGTGAACGGAAAGGTGGATGGAACGGCTACGACCCTTCATAGATGTTATCTCCTTGATCGGGCGGCGTCGGCGCGCCCGCGGTAATGGGAGTTTGCAACAAGAGAAAAGCGCTACTTAATGTCTTCGGGAACGCTGAGCACTTCGACGTCGTACAGGACGCGGCCATTGTCAAGGGTCATGCTGTACCAGCGGGGCTTGCAGACGAGGGACGGCGCGGCAAGCAGGGCCCGGGCGTCGGGATCGCTTCTGTCCATGTCGATGGTCCAGCGGTAATCGAAGTCGGCGCCGGGTTCGGTGGCTTTGGCCGCGTTGAGATTGCGCGTGATCAGTTCCTTGCCGTCGGGCGTCTGGAGAGACACCAGCAGGTTCACGTTGTTGACGCGCTGGGGGCTCTTGTTGCGGGCCAGCACGTGCACGACGGTCAGAATGGTCCGCCCGTCGGAAATCATGCCGCTGGAGGCGTTGCAGCTTTCCAGCGTGAGGAGGTTGCGCATGGTGTCCGCGGCGGCCTGATTGCGGCGGATGAAGATCTGGCGCTTGGCTTCCTGGCGCTGCAGATGCGCCGCGCGGAAGGAGGCGACGACCTGGGCGGCGTTGGAAAAGTCCGTGATGCGCCAGCCGTCGGGCGTGTTGGTGACGGTAAAGGCAAGCTGGAAGGCCTGGTTGTTCAGCTGCGGATGGCGGATGGTGAAGGTCAGCACGGCCATGTATTCCGAGACGCGTTGCAGAACCATGCTTTTCTGCATCTGTTCCACGAAATCCGGCGGCAGCGCGACGAGCGGCCGCAGAAGCAGCTTTTCCCTGTCGGTTTCGTGATCGACGCCGGGTTTCGACGTGTCGCGGAACTTTTCAAGCAGGGCGGCCTGCACGCGGCGCGTGATGCGTTCCTGCTGGTTCGGGCCGCTTTCGATGAAGGGGTAGCTGGTGGCTATGGCGGTGGAAAGGCGGTGGAAGATGGGGCCGAAATCGGCGATGGCGGCGAGTTTGGCAATCTGGCCCGGCTTGAGGGCTTCCTGCACCTGATCGGCCAGATATTCCGGACTTTTGTAGTACTGATAGGCTTGCCAGCAGAAGTAGCCGACGACGAGCGTCGCCACGACCAGAATCCCGACAAGGATTTTGAAGATGTTCTGGCGAAGAGAGTCGAAGATGTTCATGGCGTATCCTTGGGGCCGGAGCCGTGGCGTAAGCTGCGTCGCTCCGGGCGCAGTCGTGCGGCTGTAGGGACGGCGTTGGTTGGGGGTTAACCTGCTTCCGCGCTGGGCAGCGGCAGGAACAGGCCTGTCAGGGGGCGACCGGGACCGAAGTCGCATCGCAGGACGCACCACGCGCCCAGGGGCAGCGGCAGACGCCAGACCGTCCGGCTGCCGCCGGCGGCGCGCCAGAAGACCGGCGGGCCGAAAAATATGCTGCGGCATGCGGTGACGCCGCCGTATTCGCGCGCCAGTCGCCAGACGTCGCGGGGCGAGTGCAGGCATACCGGCGCGGAGACCGCGCGCCAGTACAGCCCGGACAGCGACAGGGCGTTCCAGAACATGACGGCGAAGCCGCGCGAGGCTGTGCGCCGGGCTTCGGCCATGGCCGAGGCCAGACGTTCCTTTCCGGGCATGTCGGCCCGCAGCAGCGTCCAGTCGAACTCCTCGTCGTCGAAGGGGAGGTGATCGTCGGACGCGGCAAGGATTTCCATGCCGCGCGGCGCCCGCCGCGCGGCGCGCCGGCGCGCCTTGTGGTCATGCTCGCAGGCGGCGACGTCAAAGCCGCATTCCTGCAACTGCGGCAACAGCCAGCCGTTGCCGCAATTGATATGGAGAAGTCGCCGCCCCTCTCCCGGCCAGCCGCCGAGAAAGGTCCGCAACAGCCTTTCCTGCTGCGACAGGACGGAGCGTCCCGGAAAGCGCGCGGGCCGGAAGGTCTTTGTCATGGGCGGGCTCGTTCTCTGTTTGGGGCATTATTTGCCAAAGCCTCTCAAAAGGCAAGAGACGCGCCGGCGCCTTGCGGGGGCCGCTCCGCAAGCGGCGAGCGCAGCGTGATCAGCGGGATGGCGGAAGGCACGCCGAGGCGCAGGGGCATGCCGGACCAGAGCGCCGCGCCGGGCGAAACGTACAGGCGTTTATCGCCGGAAGCATACAGGCCGCGCGCAAATCCGCCGTTGAGGCGGCGCACCAGCAAATCGAGGCCGAGAACCTGGCCGCCGTGCGTATGCCCGGAAAGTTGCAGGGCGGCGCCGGGGCGGGCGAGCTCCTTCAGCCGCTCGAACAGGCGCGGCCGGTGCGCCAGAAGGATGAGCGGCAGGGACGCGTCCGCGGAACCCAGCGCCCGCCGGATATCGGGCCCCGGCAGGGCGAAGCGTTCGGCAACTTCGTCGGTAACGCCCGCCAGCAGCAGTTCCGCGCCGTTGCGGCGCAGAATGATATGCTCGTTTTCCAGCATCAGCAGGCCGAGCGACGGGAAGCGCGACCGCCAGCGTTTCAGGCCGGAGTAGTATTCGTGGTTGCCCGGGCAGGCATAGACGCCCAGCGGCGCCCGCAGGCGGCGCAGGGGGCGCAGGGCGTCGAGCCGCTGTTCCGGGCTGCCGTCAAGGAGATCCCCGGTAATGACCACAAGATCGGGGCGGGCGGCGTTGACGGCATCGACCACGCCGGCAAACCAGCGTTCGGGATAGGCGCGGCTGGCGTGCAGATCGGCAAGATGGGCCACGGTAAGGCCGTCCCACGCGGCGGGCAGGCCGGGAACGACAATTTCCACGGGCGCGACGGGCGGCACGCGCAGGGCGGAAAAGACGCCGAAGGCGGCTATCAGCAGCGACGCGGGGAAGAGCAGCGGATGCGGGCCCCGACGGGGCGCGGCGGCGGGCGCGTCTCCGGCGGGGGCGCGTCGCGCGAGGCGGAGAACCAGCCGGAAGATATCGGCAAGGACGCCCAGAACGGCGAAAATCAGCAGGGCGCACTGCAAGAGGCTCCACGCCGCCATGAGCGGAAAGGGAAATTCGGGCGTCCAGGACTGGAAGAGCAGGCGGGAAACATGAAACTTGCCGAGAATCAGCGCGGCGAGCAGGAAAAGGCCGAGACGGACGACAACCGGGGCGCGCAGGGGGAGAATGCAGCGCAGGCCGATATAGAGCAGGGTCAGGGCCGCGACGGTGGAAATAATCATGAACGGGGCGCTCCTTTGCACGAGGGCAGGCGGCCGTCGTCCGAAGCGGCCCCTTGCGGCGGGCCTTCGGTGTTACCCTTGAAAAAGGCGAAACGCGAGGCGGCGGCGCGCCGCCCGGCCGGAAGCGAGCGGAAAAACCGCGTTTTTTCGCGAAACGACAGGCCGTATGGTTTGAAACGCATCGCATTTCAAACTGAAAATGCTCTATTTGTCAAAGCCTGTCAAAAGGCAGGGAAAGCGCCGGGACGGGAAAGGCGGCGCGGCGCGGGCAAACCCGCGCCGCGCGACGGCGTTACTTGTACATGGGCAGAAGATCAAAGACAAAGAGCGTGTGGAAGATGGCGACGGCCACGCCGTAGATCAGCAGCATGGGCACGGTGAAGGTTCCGCCGGGCGCGCGGTAGCCTTCCTCGTTCTCGTGCTGGAGGCGGCAGGCGCGCAGCAGCAGGGCGGGCACGACGACGGACCAGATGGACGCGGCAAGACCGGCCCAGCCGATGGCCGGCAGAAAGCCGTTGGGCCAGATGACGCCGCAGATCATGGGCGGCACGAAGGTGATCAGCATGGTCTTGGTGCGGCCGAGACGGCTGTCGTCAAAGCCGCAGAGGTCGGCCATGTAGTCGAAGAGGCCAAGCCCCGCGCCGAGGAAGGAGGTGGCCACCGCCAGCAGGGAGAAGGTCTCAAGCATCTTGAGGATCAGGCCGCTGAGCGCGCTGCCGGAGGCGGCCACGAGATCGCCCACATTGCCGCCCGCGGCGATGATGTTCTTGAATTCCGCGCGGGGGATGATGCCGTCGGCGGCCGTGATCCAGACAAGATAGCAGGCCAGCGCCACAAGCGTGCCGTTACGCAGGCAGGCGTTGATGGTGCGCCCGTCCTTGCCCAGATACTTGATGAGGCTCGGCACGGAAGCATGGAAGCAGAAGGAGGTCAGATAGGTGGAGGTCGCGCCGAAGATGAAGATGGCCTCGCCGCTGTTTTCGCCGCCGAAAAGGTTGCTCCACTGGGCGCGGTCGATCATGCCGCCGATGGAAAGGAGGAAGGTGACGACCATGCCGCCCATCATGATGATGGAAAAGCGGTCCACCGCCTTGGAGCTCCACCAGACGCAGGCCGTCAGCAGCAGGGAAAAGAGCAGGCTGGCCAGCGTGCGGGGCGCTTCGATACCGAAGGTCGAGGCAAGGGACTGCGCCACCACCGAACCGCCGCCGCTGACGTAGGCGTAGACGAGGGTATAGAGCACGAAGGCAACGGAAAGGCCGTTGACGGCGCTCCAGACCGGCCCGAGCGTGCGCCGCACCATGGTGTGGAGGCTGTGGCCGCGCTCGAAGTGCAGATTGACTTCCAGAAGCGCCTGACTAGCCCGCAGCATGCAAAGCCACGAGACAAGCAGCAGCACGGCGGACCAGCCGTACCACATGCCGGCCGAGATCATGGGCAGGCCGAGCATGCCCGCGCCAATGGCCGTTCCCGCCACCATCATGGAGCCGCCAAGGTGGCGCTGAAAGGTTTCCCCGAATGTGTATCTGATCATGCCTCCTCCTGAAGAGCGATGTGTCGCGGCGTCTTCCGCCTTCGGAGCGAAGCGTCGCGGGAAAGACGTAAAGGGGCATGATGCCAAAGAGAAGCCGTCAGATCAAGGAGAGGCGGGCGGGGGCGCTTGCCAAAGCGGGCCGCGACGGCTACCATCCCACAGGCCGCCGTACAGGACGGCAAATTTCTTTTTGGGGAAGCTATGAGCAACGAACCGGACAAGATCATCTATTCCATGATCCGCGTTTCCAAGCGCCACGGTCAGAAGGAAGTGCTGAAGGATATCAGCCTTTCCTATTTCTACGGGGCCAAGATCGGCGTTCTGGGCCTGAACGGCGCGGGCAAGTCCAGCCTGCTGAAAATTCTGGCCGGGGTCGATACGTCCTTTGACGGCAAGACCGTGCTGGCGCCGGGCTATACCATCGGCTATCTTGAGCAGGAACCGCTGGCCGGCGAAACGCGCACCGTGCGCGAGGTCGTCGAGGAAGGCGTGGCCGAACTCAAGGCCATTGCCGACGAGTTCGAGGCCATCAACGCCCGTTTCGCCGAGCCCATGGAGCCGGAGGAAATGGACGCCCTCATCGAAAAGCAGGCCAGGGTACAGGAAGAAATGGACGCCAAGGGCGTCTGGGATCTGGACGCGCGGCTTGAAATGGCCATGGACGCCCTCCGCTGCCCGCCCGCCGACATGACCGTCGACAAGATTTCCGGCGGCGAGCGCCGCCGCGTGGCCCTGTGCCGCCTGCTGCTGCAGGCGCCGGATATCCTGCTGCTTGACGAACCCACCAACCACCTCGACGCCGAGTCCGTGGCGTGGCTTGAGCGCTATCTTTCCACCTTCCCCGGCACCGTCATCGCCGTGACCCACGACCGCTACTTTCTCGACAACGTGGCCGGCTGGATTCTGGAACTGGATCGCGGCCGGGGCATCCCGTGGAAGGGCAACTATTCCTCCTGGCTCGAGCAGAAGCAGAAGCGTCTGGCCAACGAGGAAAAGGCCGAGGCCGAACGCCAGAAGACCCTGGCCCGCGAACTGGAGTGGATTCGCATGTCGCCGAAGGGGCGTCACGCCAAGGGCAAGGCCCGCATCAACGCCTACGAGGCCATGCTTTCCCACGAGAGCGAAAAGCGCGCGCCGGATTTGCAGATCTACATTCCGCCGGGACCGCGTCTCGGCAAGCAGGTCATCGAATTCAAGGGCGTGAGCAAGAGCATGGGCGACCGCCAGCTCATGGACAATTTCAGCGCGATCATCCCCGCCGGCGCCATTGTGGGCATCATCGGCCCCAACGGGGCGGGCAAGACGACCCTGTTCAAGATGCTTGCCGGCACGGAAAAGCCCGACGGCGGCGATATCGTCGTGGGCGATTCCGTGCAGTTCGCCTATGTGGACCAGGGGCGCGAATCCCTCACGCCGGGCAAGACCGTGTACGAACTGATCAGCGACGGCCACGAGACAATCCGTCTGGGCGGGCGCGAGGTCAACGCCCGCGCCTACTGCACGCGCTTCAACTTCCACGGCGCGGATCAGCAGAAAAAAGTGGACGTGCTTTCCGGCGGCGAGCGCAACCGGCTGCATCTGGCCCGCATGCTCAAGTCCGGCGCCAACGTCCTGCTGCTGGACGAACCGACCAACGATATCGACGTGAACACCATGCGCGCCCTTGAGGACGCGCTGGACAACTTCGCGGGCTGCGTGCTGGTGGTCAGCCACGACCGCTGGTTCCTCGACCGCGTGGCGACCCATATCATGGCCTTTGAGGACGACGCTCAGGTGGACTTCTTCGAGGGCAATTTCTCCGAATACGAGGAGGACAGGAAAAAGCGCCTCGGCAAGGACGCCGACACGCCGCACCGCCTCAAGTTCCGCAAGCTGACGCGCGGATAGCGGACTATCCGCGCCCGGGAGGAGGCCGCCGGCGGCGGCTTCCCCCGGCGACGACCGCCGCATTTCCGGCACAGGACCATTTACGCGGGAGACGATTCATGATGCAGTTTTTGAAGGACAGGGCCATTGGATCCGTGATGGCGGCGCTGCTGGCCTGCGGCATGGCGACGCCGGCGGCGGCCGAGCCGGACGTCGCGGCGCAGGCGCCGGCGGCGCGGAACGCCGTCGAACAGGCTCCGGCCCCGGCGCAGAACGCCGGAGAGCAGGCCCCGGCGCCGGCTCCGGCGGAGAACGGCGCGGAGCGGAAATCCGCCGGTCAGCCCCTGACCCAGGAGCGGAACGGCGCGAATCAGACCCCGGACAAGGCGCCCCGCGCGGTTTCCGTCCGGCATCAGGGGCTGCTGCCCCTGCAGGAAGGTCTGCTGCCGCGCGCCGTCGATCCCGAAAGCGTCGTTCTCTGGCCGGGAGGCGCGCGCGTTTCGGCGCGCGAGGAACTGGCGCTTGAGAAGACGCCGGGCGGAGCGACGGCGTCCTTTGTCGTGCCCGCCGGCGCGCGGGATCTGGAGATCTCCGTGGAGGGCGCGCGGCTGCTGCGCTGGACGTCCGTGCCCTGCCTGCTGCCCGCGCAGGGCGGGCTCGCCCATGAGCGGCAGAACGCCATTGACAACCTGCGCGCCCTGCGCGGCGAGCAGGCCGCGCTGCGCGCCATGCTGGACGCCTGGACGACCCGGCCCCTGCAGGCGGGCATCGACCCCGAGCAGTTCAGCGGCCGTCTTGAAAAGCGCGTTCCCGACCTGTACGCCCGTCTGGCGCAGGTGAACGAATTTATCGCGGCGCTTGAAAAGGTGGAAAAGAGCCGCCCGGCGCTCTCGGATCGCGGGCAGAAAATCGAGTTGCAGCTCCTGGAGGCGACCGGGCCGGTAACGGCGCGTTATCGCTACACGCTGCCCGACTGCGGCTGGCAGCCGCGCTACGTATTCAACGCCGTTCCCGACGAAAGCGGCAAGACCGCCGCCGTGCAGGTGCGCCTTGAGGCGTCGGTCCGCCAGTTCTCCGGCATGGACTGGCGCAACAGCCGTCTTTTCCTTGCCCTGCGTCCGAACGACGCCGTCGCGCCGCCGCCCCTGCCGCGCTGGATTGTCGACGACGTTCCGCAGGCCAGGGGCAAGGTCATGGCCATGGCGGCCAACGCGCCCATGGCGCGCGCGGTTCCCGCCGCCGCGGCGGAGGCGGACGCCCTTGTTTCCCTGAATCAGGACGGTCAGGACGCCCGCTGGGAAGTCGCCGCGCCCGGCCTGCCGCAGGGCGAAAGCGTCGCGGTTCTGCGCGAGGACGTGTGGACGGCCTCGCTGGAGCGCGTGGCCCGTCCCGGCGAAGGCGACGGCCGCGTCTGGCTTGCCGCCGAAGTTTCCCTGCCGGCCGGGGCCGTGTGGCCCGCCGGGGCCGCGTCGTTCCAGCTTGAAGGAATCCCGACGGGCGAGCGGGACTTTGTCGTGGAAGACGGAAAGGCCCGTCTCTTCTTCGGCGTGGACCCGCGCGTGACGATCGAGGTCAAGGCCGACGGCCAGCGGCGCGGCGAGGCCGGGATCGTCAACCGGCGGCGTCAATGGCGCTGGGCGTGGGAGTACACGGTTCTGAACGGGCGTTCCGCGCCCGTACAGGTGCGGCTTGAGCGCCCCCGTCCGCATATCGTGGAACGGGGCGTGAACATGGCGCTTGACGACGCGCCCAAGGCCGAAGTGGATGAAAGCCGCAACAGCCTGTTCTGGCTGGTGGACGTGCCCGCCGAGGGCAAGGCCCAGGTCCGGCACGGGCTGACCATCACCGCCCCCGCCGACAGCAAGATTCGCCCGGTCGCGCCGTAAGCCGGCCGGAATCGCGCGGCTTGCCGCATTTTGACAGCAAAAGGGAGGCGCCCCCGAAGGGCGCCTCCCTTTTGCATGCGGCGCAGGCCTGCCGGGGAGCGGCAAGCGTCAGCCGAGATTCAGGGCGTACTGGAAGTTTTCTCCCAGATAGATGCGGCTTTCCCGCATTTCCACGGGCTGTTCGGCAATGTCCTTGCCGACGCGCGTCACGAGCAGCAGGGGCGTCGAGGCGCGGATATGGAAGAGGTTTTCCTCCGCCTTTGTCGGCGCGACAATGCGGATGGTTTCGGAAACGTTGCCCACGGTCACGCCGCAGTGGGACTGATAGTAGGCGTAGAGAGTATTGGGAATCTTTTCCACTTCAAAGGGAAAGCGGGGAAAGCGTGCGGCCGGGAGGGAGACCAGTTCGTGAATGACGGGCGCGCCCTCGATGAAGCGGACGCGATCAATGCGAATCACGCGATCTTCGGGCGCCAGCTGGAGGAGCCTCTGCTCGTCCTGACTGGCCTGCGCGCCGTCGATACTGAGGATTTTCGAGGACGGAAAGACGTTCTTGCCCTGCCGGCTCTGCAACTGAAAGAACGGAAACTGGGAGCAGTCCGTTTCAAAGACGGCGACGGCCGTTCCCTTGCCCTGATACCGGGTAAGGATCTTTTCCTGGGTAAGGACGTCCAGCGCCTTTCGGACGGTGCCCTGACTGACGCCGTACTCTTGCGCCAGCGCCTGTTCGCTGGGCAGGAAGCTGCCCGGACCCCACTCTCCCGAAACAATGCGTTGAACGATGGTCGTCTTGATTTGCTGATAAAGAGGCGCGGATTTGACCGTATACGGCATATTGTCCATGACGTAGCTCTTTCGTGGGAACCCCTCTTCAGGGGGACGCGGCGTCCGGGGAGAGACAAGCGCCGGCGAAACGCGCCGGCCGCGTCCGGGAGCTTCTTTACCCTACAGAAGCCCCAGCCATGACCAATAGGTTGCCTTGAAAAGCAGAAGCAGGGCAATGCAGCAGCCTATTAAAGGAATACTTATAGCTAACATCTCTCGCCCTGTAAAGGTGTCCGTACTGTAGGCGATAGCCGTCATGGGTGAGTTCACGGGAAAGGCGACCGAGAACTGAATCGTATAGAAGACAAGGAGCATGAACGCGTCCTGCGGGATTGTCATGCCTTGCGGCAGCGTCTGCCACACGCCCGCGGCCAGGGGAACGAGCGCGGCCACGGCGCCGGTTCTGGCCGAGAAGGCAAGAGACAGCGCGGCAAAGAACAGCAGGATAAGCGCCAGCGCGCCGGTTTCGCCCAGATATTCCGCCGGCAGCTTTCCCAGCGACGCTTCGGCCAGCCAGACGGCGGCGCCCGTTTCCAGCACCAGCTGGCCGAGACCGATGGCCGCGCCGAAGAGCATGAGCGTCCCCCAGTCCAGGGTGGTCCGCAGCTCTTTCCAGCCTATGACGTCGCAGCCCGGGGCGAACAGTACGCACACCGCGGCCAGGGTCGTCAGGGCGGGATCAAGGTTATGCAGCGAGCCTCCCGTTCCCCAGAACAGAAGCGTGACGCAGAGAACGCACAGGAGCTTTTTTTCCCGGGCCGTCATGGGACCGAGATCGCGCAGCGCGGCCCGGACCCAGTCCCTGCCGGGCAGCGACGCGTCCCCGACGGGAAAGCGCCGCAGCACGAGAAGGCAGGCCGCCGCGCTGCAGGCCGCCGCGTAGGGCAGGCCGACGACCAGCCAGCGCGTCCAGGAAATATCCGTTCCGCTGGAAAGGCGGATAAATTCCTGCGTCTGCATGGTGGACGCTCCCGAGGTAAGAACCGCCATGCCCGCATGCGTCGCGCCGTAGGCGGCCACAAGAAACATGCCCTTTGAAAGGCGACTTTTCGGCGCGATGCCCATGCCGTCGGCCAGTCCCGCGCAGATGGAGAGCAGAAGCGCGGCGTTGGCAACCTGCGCCGGAATGAAGACGGAGAGCAGAAAGCTCAGGAAGAGAATGCCGAGCAGCAGGTTGCGCGGCTCGGGCCGCACGCGTTCGAGAAGGAGCAGGGCCAGACGTTTTCCCAGCCCCGACAGCTGCATGGCCGCGGCCAGAATCAGCGCGCCGGCCGTCAGCAGCCACGCCCCGCTGAGAAAGCCGGAAAGGGCGCGTCGCATGGCTTCGCGCCCCTCAAGGCCGGCAGATGGTCGCCGCCCGGAATGATCTGGAAGAGGATGACGGCAAGAACAAGGTAGTAGGCGCTTTCCGCGTAGGGTATTATCTGAAACACCCATATCACGAGCATGAAGACCTGAGCGCTCAGGACGCCGTGCCCCGCCGGAGAAAGGCCGTCCAGCGGGCAGAGGTGTACGAAAAGCGCCGCGCCCGCCGCCAGACAGAGCCCCGCCAGATTCCTCCATGCGCGGGGGATCATGGCCGCCCTTGCGGGTTTGTCGGAGCGTCGTTCCAGCAGGCGTCGATCTGCTCTCCGCCCTTGGCGGTCAGTTCCGCGTCCACCCAGTCGTGGTGGAAGATATTTTCGCAGGCCTCGCGCGTGTGCCGTTCGTCCTTTTCAAAGGACGCGCGCGCCTTTTCATAGAAATTCGCCGCTTCCGCCGCGGGAATGACGACGACGCCGTCGGCGTCGCCCATGACGAGATCTCCCGGCGAGACGGAAATGTCGCCGCAGGCGACGGGCACGTTTATTTCGCCGGGGCCGTGGTGGTAGGGGCCGCCGGGCGTGCCGGCGACGGCGAAGACGGGCAGGGGCAGGGTTCTGACGGCCGCAAGATCGCGAATGCAGCCGTCCACCACGACGCCGGCAAGCTGCTTGTGCATGGCCATGCGGAACATGATTTCGCCCATGAGGGAACGCTGGCGATCGCTGGTGGAAACGACCAGCACGTCGCCCTTTCCGGCCATGTCGAGCGCCTTGTGGATCAGAAGGCTGTCGCCGTTGCAGACGTGCACCGTCAGCGCCCGGCCGGCCATGGTTTTCGTCGCGCCGGAGAAGAGGCGTACTTCCGAATTCATGGCGCACATGCGGTGCATGGCGTCGGCCACGGGCGCGGTGGCCAGCGCCGCGTAGGCCTCGGACAGGGAGTCGTCGAAAAGGATCGGACGGCGAAGGTAGACGCGAAATCCTGCGGACATGGGGCGTTCTCCTGTTTGGGATATGGCGCCGCCGGGCGGCGCGGCGCGTCGCCCGGCGGGAAAAGGGGCCCCGCCGGTCTGGCGGGGGTCGGTATCAGCGGCCGTCGCGCGCGGCTCTTTGCGCGAGGTCCTTGTAAAGGGCGTCGTGCAGTTCCACGCCCTGCTCCCGATGACGGGCGCGCAGGGCGAACCGGCGTTCGCCGGGCAGGCGGACGCCTTCCTGCGCCGTCATGGCGGCAAAGAGCGTTTCGACGTGCGTCGCGAAATCCGGATTGACGACGTCCGGCCTGATCAGTATCCCCGACTGGCCTATGGCCGGGGCCGGACCTTCCGGCGTGAAGAAGGAGGAAGCCTGAAAGCCGTAGTTCGCGCCGGGGATGGCGGCCGCAAGGATTTCGACCGCGAGGGCAAGCGCGGCCCCCTTGGCGTCGCCTGCGGGAACCATGGTTCCCTTGAGGGCCGCCTCGGGATCGGTCGTCGGCTCGCCGCGCTCGTCCAGCGCCCAGCCCTCGGGAATGCGTTCGCCGCGCTGCCGGGCGGCCATGATCTTGCCGCGGGCGACCTTGCTCAGCGACATGTCCACAATGAGCGGATCGCGATCCTTGCGCGGGCAGCCGAACGCCAGGGGGTTCGTGCCGAAGACGGCCGCGCGGCCGTTCCACGGCGCCATGGCCGCCGGCGTATTGGAAAAGAGCAGCGACGCCATGCCGCGCCGGGCCGCGGCTTCCGCATAGCGGCCGAGAACGCCGCAATGGTGCGAACGGCGCACGGCGAAGAAGGAAACGCCCTGCGCGTCGGCCTGTTCCATGGCGGCTTCCAGCGCCTTGTCCAGAGCGGGAAAGGCGAAGCCGCAGCCGGCGTCCACAACGACGCAGGAAGGCGCGGGGCGCGTCACGGAAGGAACGGCGTCCCCCCTGACCTTGCCGCTTGCCGCCTGATCCGCATAAAAGGGAATGCGGGAAAAACCGTGCGAAGGAATCCCGTCCAGCTCGGCGTCTATCAGCGCGCGCACGATGCAGGCGGCCGTTTCTTCCGGCACGCCGACGTTCCTGAAGACGCCTTCCCCCAGTTCCCGCAATTGTTCGATGCCGAGAAGCATGGCTATCCCTCCAGGGCTGTAATGACTTTATCCGCGATAAGCGCGCTGACGCGCGTGTTGGATTCGCGCGTGACGCCGGCGATATGGGCCGTGAACAGGCAGCGCGGCGCTCCAGCTATGGGCGCGTCGGCGGGGAGCGGTTCCTGAGCGTAAACGTCGAGCATGGCTCCGCCCAGCCTGCCTTCCCGCAGGGCCGCGGCAAGGGCGTCGTCGTCAATGACGCCGCCGCGCGCCGTATTGATGATGAAGGCGGTCGGTTTCATGCGCGCCAGACGTTCCGCGGAGATCAGATTGCGCGTTTCCCCGGTCAGCGGCACGTGAAGACTGATAAAATCCGCTTCGGCCAGGAGCGCGTCCAGCGGTTGCCGTTCGACGCAGTATTCCCTCCATGCCGGATCATTTTCGTCAAGGAAGGGATCGCAGGCGGCGACGGTCATGCCGAAAGCGCGGGCGCGCGCGGCAACTTCGCGAGCTATGCCGCCGAAGCCCACAAGCCCCAGCCTGCGTCCGAAGATTTCCCCGCCCACCATGCGTTCTCGCGGCCAGGCGCCGGAAGCGACTTCGCCGCTCATGCCGTAGCAGCCGCGCGCCAGCATGAGCATGGCGGCAAGAACATATTCCGCGACGGAAACATTGTTGGCTCCCGTGGCCGGAATGACCGTAATGGAGCGTTGACGGCAGGTTTCGGTGTCTATGTTGTCCAGGCCTACGCCCAGCCTTCCCACGACCCTGAGCCGGGCGGCGGCGTCCAGAAGGCTTCCCCGGACCTGCGTCCTGTTGCGGACGATAAGGGCGTCGCAGTCGGCGACAAGCTCTTCAAGCCGCCGGGGGTCCGTCGCCAGGGTCTTGTCGTAATGCACTTCGAATTTCTCGGCCAGGCGAGCCACGGCCGCATCATCCATAAATTCGGAAATGACGATTTTTGTCATGACGGGCTTCCTTGCAATATGCGGAAGGAAACCGGAAGGGCGGCGATGCGCGTCCTTCCGGTTTCAGCTTAAGACTAGGCGCTGCGATAGAGTTTGGTCATCACGATTTCACGATGCCCAAGGATTTCGGCGCTGGTCAGGCGGCCGTCGGCCGTCTGCGCCATCATGTCGAGGAGTTTGTCTCCCGCTTCTTCCAGCGTCATTTCCCGCCGCAGCAGGGCGCTGACGTCCACGTCGATATGCTCGCGCATCGTGCGGATTGTGCGCGGATTGGCGGAAATTTTGATAACCGGCAGAATGGGGTTGCCGATGACGTTGCCCTGACCGGTGGGGAAAAAGTGCACGACGGCTCCGGCCGCGGAAACCAGCGTCACCATTTCGGCGGCCGCGGACGAGGAGTCCATGAACCACAGACCGGGGCCGCGGGGCGCCTCGGCCGGAATGAGGCAGCCGTCGACCATGCATTTCTTGCCTATTTTCTGAATATTCCCGAGAGCCTTTTCCTCGATTGTGGTCAGCCCGCCCAGAATATTTCCCTTTGTAGGCTGAGAGTCGGAAAGGTCGTTGGTCTTGTTGGCAATGATGAAGTCGTTGTAGTCGCTCCACATTTTCATGAATGCGTCGCGAACTTCAGGGGTCCGGCAACGGGCGGCCACGAGATGCTCGCCGCCGGTGATTTCGGATGTTTCGCCGAAAATGAGAGTATTGCCGTTATCGTATAGTTTGTCGTAGGCGTTGCCCACGGTCGGGTTGGCGGCAATGCCGGAGGTGGTGTCGGACTCGCCGCATTTGCAGGAAATCATGAGTTCCTGAACGGCGCAGTCCGTCCTCTTCAGAGCGCTGGCCCAGTGCATGAGTTCCTTGGCCTTGCGGGAGGCCGCCATGATGGTTTCATGGTCGCCGTGCTGCTCGATGGAAAATCCGAAGACGGGCTTGCCGGTCGCGGCGATGCCGTCGGTGATGACCTTTGTCCATTCAGGTTCGATACCGATGACGATGACGGCGGCGACGTTGGGGTTGGAGCCAATGCCGATCAGCGTGCGAAAGTGAAGTTCAAGGTCCGCGCCGAACTGAAGCCGGCCATAGTGGTGCGGCAGGGCCAGCGTTCCCTTGATATTGTTTTCCACGGCAAGGCATGCCGCATTGGACAGGTCGTCCAGAGGGAGCAGGATGACATGGTTGCGAACGCCCACCCGGCCGTTTTCACGACGATATCCCAGAATCGTGCGGTTTTTCAGATCCATGATGCCTACCACCTCTTGGTCTTGACGTTGTGGACATGGAGATGTT
The DNA here is from genome assembly GCA_944324555.1 of uncultured Desulfovibrio sp. Taxonomy (GTDB): domain Bacteria; phylum Desulfobacterota; class Desulfovibrionia; order Desulfovibrionales; family Desulfovibrionaceae; genus Desulfovibrio. The sequence continues at coordinate 7,753 of CALUWU010000074.1, read as the reverse complement.
CGCCCTTCTTGATGGGAGCGACGACCTTGCCGATGTCGATGCCGTACTTGATTACTGTGTCGCCGGGAGCAAAATCGACAAGCGCCACCTTGTGACCAATGGGAATGTCGTCCAGCGCCTCGATTTCGATGGTCGCATCTTCCTTCATGATCCAGCCGGTAAGCCGCTGTCCGGCCTGAACGCCTTCCACGGTGACGACGCCGACGCCGTCGCCTTTTTCGTGCACCACAAATTGAATAGCCATGTGTACCTCCTTAATGGCTATATATTGTGTCTTTTATAAGATACAACATATGGACTGTCAATCTGGGGGCGTTTCATAGCGAAGCGTGCGATCCCGAAGGCGGAGCCTCTTTCGCAACATTCGCCGGGGAAGGGCAACCTCGGGGCGCTGTTCGTCCGCAAGGGGCGGTTCCCCGAGGTTGCGCGTCATGACGTCAGCCGCAAATGCAGACGGATTCCTCTGGTCTGCCTATCAGAAAAGGAACCCGGTCGGCGTGGGCACGTTGAGTAGGTTGGTGAAGCATATCCAGATGGCGAGGCTGAAGACCGCGGCGAAGATGAGCGCCTTTACGCTCGTCTTCCCAATTCCCTCCTTGCTGGACATGAGCGCCAGCGAAATCAGTACAATATACAGGATTGTCGACGAATAGAAGCCAAGGAAAACGATTCCTATGGCGTACAGGAATCCTGCAAGTGTAATCAGGAAGACGTTTTTCCAGGCAACTTCTTCCTTTTCATGGCGCAGATTCTTCCCGCGCTTGAAGAGTCCCTTGACAACAAAATACAATCCGCCGGCGGCGATAATGGAACAGAGAACTTCGGGGAAGATGGCGCTTACGCCTTCCAGCCCTTCGTATTGCAGGCCGAAGGCAAGGGCGATTGCCAGACATATCACTCCGGCGAGCACATCGGCGCCCCAGTGATGCGGCAGATGCTCGGCAAGCTCCGTTGTCGGCGCGTTTTCTGCTGTCGACGCCGTTTCTTCCTTCTGTCGGCGATTCCTGCGATTCTTGCGGAGAATCACGATCGGCGTGAGCAGGGAAAGCAGCAGGGCGACGACGAGCGTCTTGTTGATGCCGCCTTCGAACATTACCTGGAGCAGGCCTCCGTGAGCCGCGCGGGACAGGTCAAAGCACTTGCCAAGGTTTTCCTCGATCATGGGGCCGAGGATGACCCCCAGCGCCATGGCGCCGGTATCAAGATGCACCTTGCCCGCCGCAAAGCCCAGCAGGCCGAACACGAAGACCACCCATATGTCCAGCAGGCTGTTATTGATGGCGTAGGCTCCGATATAAGCCAGCACGACAATGGCGATGGCGACCAGCGTAAGGCGGAGGCTGAGCAGGCGCGCCATGCAGCGGCACAGGACAAAGCCGACGGGGATCATGAGCAGATTGACGGCGAACTGCGAAAAAATGAAGCTGTAAGCCAGTTCGCCCGAGGCGGAAAATATCTTGAATCCCGGCTGAACGCCGTGCGCCATGAGCGCGCCGAGAATGACGGCGGCCACGGCGCTGCCGGGAATGCCGAGCGTCAGCATCGGAATGAGGGAACCGCCGATGACGGCGTTGTTGGCCGACTCGGACGCGGCGACGCCTTCGATGCATCCCTTTCCGTATCGGGAAGGTTCGTCTGACCAGCGCTTGGCCTCATTGTAGGAAATGATGGACGCTATTTCTCCGCCGGCCCCGGGGAGCATGCCCACCCCTGTCCCGATGATGGACGAGCGCAGCAGAACGACCTTGCACTTTGAGACAAGATATTTGAATACATTGAGAAAATTCCCCTTTTGCGGGCGATATTCGGCAATGTAGGTCTTGTCCGTTCCGATGAGATACAGAACCTGAGAGAAGGAAAACAGGCCGATCATGCAGGGGATCACCGCGACCCCCTGAATAAGGGCGTACGTTCCGAACGTGAAGCGGGCGGAGCCGGTATTCGGATCGAGGCCAATGGTGGAAATGAGCAGGCCTATGGCGCCGGAAAGAATACCCTTGCCCATGTTGTCCGGCGTCATCACCGCGATGGTGGATAAGCCGAAGAGGCAGAGCCAGAAATTTTCCGGCCCGCCGAATTGCAGCGCGAAACGGGCAAGAGAGGCCGCGAGACACAGCAGGAAGATCGTCCCGACGATACCGCCGAAGGCGGAGGAGAGCAGGGATGTGTACAGACCCACATCCGCGCGCCCCTGCTGGGTCAGCGGCCAGCCGTCGAATGTCGTCGCCACGGAGGAAGGCGTGCCGGGCGTGCAGATGAGGATGGCCGAGTTCGCGCCGCCGTAGATGGCGCCCGCGTAGATGGCCCCCAGCATGATGAGTCCGCTGATGGGATCGAGGGCGAAGGTCGCCGGAACCATGAGCGCGACCCCCATGGTCGCGGAAAGACCCGGCAGCGCCCCGATGATGATGCCGCCGGTCAATCCGAGCAGCATCAGGACGATATTGAGAGGATCGATAAGATTCAGGAGGGATGGTATAATAAATTCTGTCATAAACGTCCTCTGAAGTACTCTGGCAATGGCTGCGATTTCCGGGGAGAGATATCCCCGGAAAACGGGAAGGGCCGTGCGTATCGCGCACGGCCCTCGGCGTACTACTACTTCTTCTTCAGGAGACCTTCCCGTTCCAGCAGACCCTTGATGAGGGCCGACTGCTCGTCAATGTAACTCTTGAGAGCCGCGGCATCGAGGTATTCCGACGGCTGTCCGGCCTTTTTCATGTCTGCCAGATAATCCGGATCTTCGCAGATGCGCTTGAAGATGGCGCGCAGCTTTTCGATCACTTCGGGCTTGAGGCCCTTGGGAGCCGCGAAGACGCGACGAATGTCGGAAACGATGTCTATGCCGTCCTCGCGGAGGGTAGGCACGTCGGGCAGAAATTCATTGCGCTTTTCGGCCGCCACATTGAGAACGCGAAATTCGTCTATTGAGCGCATCACGTCGTTGATGTTGCCTATGATAAGGTCCACTTCGCCGCCAAGGAGCGCCGCGTTCTGATCGGCCGCGCCCTTGTAGAAGACGTGCGTCAGCTTTGCATCAGGCAGCTTGCGCTGCCAGTCCATATACATGATATGATGCCCGGAAAGGGGACCCACCAGACCGACCTTGAGCTTGCCGGGATTCTTGGCGGCAAAGTCGGCGATGGCATGGGTAGTCGTGAAGCTGCTGTCCTTGCGAACGGCAATGCACTGGGGATCGTTCACCACCTGACAGATATAGTCGAAGCTGTCGGGAGAGAACCGGGCGTTCTGCATGAAATGCTGCAGGATGATATGGGGGACATTAAGACCGCCGATGGTATAACCGTCCTTGCGGGCGTTGGCTATTTCGGTAAAGCCGATGATGCCACCGGCGCCGGGCTTGTAGATGAAAACCCAGGGCTGCGGCGCGTATTTGTTCCAGTATTTCTGCATGATACGCGCCTGCACGTCGCTGGAGCCGCCGGCTGTGAAGGCAATGACCATGTTCACTGGCTTTTCGGGATAGGCGGAGGCGACGCCAGTCCAGAGGAATAAGGCGCAAAGGATCGCAAGAACAGGTGTCAAACGTCTCATAACAGCTCCTCGAAATGAGTTTAAAAGACGGCCTCTGACAAGAACGAGTCCGTCAAGGTTGCGGCAAGAAGAAAATGCAAGGAACCGGGATGATGTCGTGTTTTTTGCGGCGTCGCCCTTGAAATCCAAGGTAAGAATATATTATTTTGTCTTATATAATACTGTCAACCAAAAAATATCTTACAGATGGATGGTTGCGGGGCTCGTACGGCAATGGGTTGCATTTTCAGGGAATATTCAGAAAATACAGCCGAGAAAGCGAGGATGAGGTTCCGCCGCCCTCTCCCTTTTTACAGGAAAACGCGTTATACTGCGCGCGACGGGAGCGGCGGACGCCGTCCCGGCACGACCTGAAAAGCGAGGTTATCTATGATTGCGGGAAAAAATGCGCGGCGCGCGCTCGGCGCGCTGGCTCTGGTTTTGCTGCTGGCGCAGCCGGTCGAGGCGCGGCAGGACATGGCCGCGGGAGAGGTTCGGGAACTGCTGAAGAATCCGCCCGCGGGCCTGCTGCTGCTTGACGTCCGCACGCCCGGCGAATTCGCGGCGGGGCATATCGAGGGCGCCGTCAACATGGACGCCCTGGACCCGGATTTCCTCAAGAAGGCGAAGCAGCTGCCGCCGGATGCGCCTCTGCTGATCTACTGCCGTTCCGGCAATCGTTCGGCCTTCATCATCGAGCGCATGGAAAAGGCCGGCGTCAAGAACGAGATCTATCACCTCGCGCACGGCATCAACGACTGGAACGCCGCGGGCCTGCCGCTCGCGCAGTAGAGCGTTTCTCCTTTGAAAAAGGTGAAACGCGAGGCGGCGCGGCGCCGCCCGGCCCAAAGCGAGCGGAAAAACCGCGCTTTTTCCGCGAAGCGACAGGCAGCAGGGTTTGAAACGCAACGCGTTTCAAACTGAAAATGCTGTAGCGTTCCTTTCTGTAAGCGTTCCCCGCCCGCAGAGCCGGGGCGACGGCCGGCGGGCGGGGAGCCGGAAGGCCTCCTTCTCCCAGGAAGAGGAGCCCTGAAGAATATTGGCAAGATACCGGGACGCGTCCCGGGTGGATTCTCACGCGAGAAGCGCGGCCGCGGCATATTCCGGCGACAGGAGGAAAACGATGGGTCTGAAGCTCCTGACTTCTGACGACTACGATTGCGCCTATCCCGCGTGGGAGAAGGCGGCGCTGACTTCAGAGCAGGGCGATCCCTTCTGCTGCAGTCCTGTCTGGCAGCTGTCCTTTCATCGCAGTTTTGCCGGCGACTGCCGCGTGGATCTGCGTCAGGGCGAGAACTGCGCGCTGGCCTTTTCCGAGCGCGCGACGGACTCGGGAGGACGCTGTCTCGTGCCGCTGGAACCTTCCTGGCTTTTCGGTTCGCCGCTGCTGGGGGAAGGCGCGGCGGATCTGCTGGCCGAGGCGCTGGAAGACTGGAGGGCCGAATACGGGGATTACCCCGATCTGCTGATCAGCGGTCTGGTCAAGGGCGGCAAGGGGCTTGACCATTTCCTGCGCGAGTACCGCGACGAGTTTGACTGGTATTTTTATGGGGAAGGGCGGCAGTGTTCGGCTTCCCTGGCCGGAGGGGTCGACGGTTTTCTTTCCCGGCGTTCGGCCAATCACCGGCGCAAGCTCAAGAAAAGCGCCCGGCTGGCCGCCGGCGCGGGCGTCTATTTCGAGCGCCGCTGTCCGGCGTCGCAGGAAGAGGCGCGGGCCGTGTACGCGCGCATGCTCGCCGTGGAGGAACGGAGCTGGAAGGGAATCGGCCATTGCGGCATGACGGAACCCGCCAGCAGCCGGTTTTACGGAATCCTGCTGACGGCCCTGGCCCGCACGGGCGACGCCCGCGTCATTTTCGCCCGGCATGAGGATCAGGATATCGGCTTTATTTTCGGCGGCATGGCCGGGGATATCTATCGCGGGCAGCAATTCAGCTTTGCGGACGAATGGCGCTCCCTTTCCATCGGTAATCTGCTGCAAATGGAAAAAATTCGCTGGCTTTGCGAAGAAGGCGCGCAGCGTTACGACATGGGGCCCATTTCCGGGCCGCGCATGGCCTACAAGGAACACTGGACGGAGCGCGTCGTTACCCTGGAGGCGTGGCTTCTGCATTGCGCCTAGGGTCAGGACTCATTACGTTTTGTCTTGAGGGGGAAGGAACCCCTTTTGCTCGCGGCAAAAAGGGGTTCCTTCCCCCTCAAACTCCCCCATCTTCCCCAAAACCCGCGCGCCGTGTCTGACGGGTAAAGATGGACGTTGTTGTAGCATGTAATAATATATGTATTTTTTGTATGTTGGCCCGAAGAAACTTATCTGGATAATAAGTCCTGACCCTAACATGCCCTTAGGTCGTTTTGTCGCTCTCGTCCCGCGATCCTTCGGGGCGCGGGGAGAAAAGGCTAGCTTCCACGCCGGCGCAAAGGGCGTGGTACATGGGCAGATGCAGTTCCTGAATACGTTGCGTGCTGCTTGCGGGGGCGCGCAGCTCCACATCCAGCAGGGGCGCCATTTCGCCGCCGTCGCGGCCGGAGAGGCCCAGCGTGGGGCAGTCGAGCAGGCGCGCGACGCGCAGGGCGTGATTGACGTTGGCCGACTGGCCGGAGGTACTGATCGCCCAGAGCACGTCGCCCGGACGGGCCAGCGCGTAGACCTGCTGCGCGAAGATCAGCTCGCCGTCCGCGTCGTTGGCAAAGGCCGTGGGAAGCGCCACGCCGGAGACCAGCGTCACCGCGGCAATTCCAGCCTGCAGGGCGCGCAGGGCGCCGCCGTGCCCGGGAAAGCGTTCCTCCGCCCGTCGCAGCCAGCTTTCCGGCAGAGGGCGCGGCAGAAGAAAGCCCTTCATCAGTTCGCCCGCGATGTGTTCCGCGTCGGCGGCGCTGCCGCCGTTGCCGCAGAGCAGAATTTTCCCCCCCGCGCGGGCGCAGCGCGTCAGCAGACGCACGGCGGCGGCAAAGGCCTCTTCCGCGCCGCTCCATTCCGGCGAACGCGCCGTCAGTTCCCGCCAGTGTTGTTCAATATGCCCTTCCATCATGGCTTTCCGCCCCTTTCTGTGCTGTCGCCCCAGCATAGCAAAATCCTCTGTACTGGCAACCATGCGGCCCCGCCGCTTTTTCAGGAGACGACAAGATGCGAGACAACGACACGCTGACGGCTGTTGAAGGTCTGCTTGTGGGCCATGCCACGGACGCGATCAACCATACCGGCTGCACGGCCGTGCTGTGCCCCGAAGGCTTTACGCCGGGGCTGGCCGTGCCGGGCTTTGCGCCGGGCTGCCGTGAGACGGAGCTGATGCGCCCCGAATCGCTGGTGGACAGGGTTCACGGCCTGATGCTTGCCGGCGGCAGCGCTTTCGGGCTGGCGGCCGCCGACGGCCTGATGCGCTTTCTGAGCGAACGGGGAAAGGGGGTTGTCATGCCGCACGGCGTCGTTCCCATCGTGGGCGGCGCCGTCATTTATGATCTGGACATGAACGGCAGACCCGGGGCGCTGCCGGATGCGGCCATGGGCTATGCGGCGGCCGAAAACGCCTCGGAAAGGCCCGTGGAGCAGGGCGCGACGGGCGTCGGCACGGGCGCGCGGTGCGGACGCCTGTTCTTTGCCCGGGGCGAACAGGCGTTATGGAAAAGTGGACTCGGCTCGGCCGCGGAACGTCACGGAGGCGTGATCGTCGCTGCCATGACGGTCGTCAATGCGCTGGGCAACGTGCATGATCCGGCGACGGGCGCCTTTCTTGCCGGCGGGCGCCGCCCGGACGGAACGCCGTTCGGGGAGGCGGAACTGCGCGAGAGTCTGGCGGGTGGCGACGCGCCGGCTTCCAATACCGTGCTTACCGTGGTGGCGACAAACGCGCCGCTGGACAAGGCGCAGACAAGCCGGTTGGCGCGCATGGCGGGAACGGGCCTCGCCCGCTGCCTGCGCCCGGCGCACCTGACGCTTGACGGAGATATCGTTTTTGCGCTGGCCTCCCGCCGCCCCCTGCCCGCCGGCGTCGGCCCCTGGACGGAAGATCTGCTCGGGAGCATGGGCGCCGACGCCGTGGCTCGCGCTGTCGTCGCCGCCGTCAGTTAGGGTCAGGACTCATTACGGTTGGCTTGAGGGGGAAGAAACCCCTTTGCTCTGCTGTCGATGCCCGTAAGGCGCCAGGGCGCCTAACGGGCACGGCCTGCGGCCGCCCGTCGGGTCGCTGCTTGCGGCAAAAAGGGCCCCAGCCTTTCCGAA
>CALUWU010000073.1 GCA_944324555.1 uncultured Desulfovibrio sp. | reverse complement strand
CGCCGCAGGCCGCTGCGGGCGCGCCGCCGCGCCCCCGCCCCGGCCGCGCCGGCGGGAGAAGAGGAGGCGTAATCTCCTCCGCAAGACCGTCAAACGTCCCCGGAAACGGCGGAGCGGGAGCCGAACGGCGCGCGCCGGATCGCCTTTCCGGGGATATTTGCGTCTTCTGTGGAAATTGCTCTAAACATTTTCGGTGGTTCGCCGATGGGCTAGGTAAAATCTTGGAGTTACAACTATGCCGCACATGAAAAAAGCTCCCTGGCGCGTGACGGCGTTACTGGCGGCGATATTCGGCGTGGCCTGGGCCATGCCGATACCGGCCGGCGAAATGGTGATCCACAATCCGCCGCTCTCGCCGCGTGCGCAGGCGGTAGGGCGGCCAGTGGCTCCCCCTGTGGCGCAGCAGCGTTATGGACAGGCAGTCCCGGTTCCGGGGCAGACCATCGTCGTGCAGACGACGCCCTCGGCCTTCGCGCAAGGGTCTTCCGGTTATGTCAATCGTCCCGTTGGCTACAGCGTCAGCGAACGGGTCGAGGACTGGAAAAGCTACGGGGGCGCGCGCCTCTACTGGCGGGCCGTTTCCGAGCCGCGTCAGCTTCGCACCGGCGGGGTCGCCTTCATTGATCCCGCGGCCCGGCCCGATCTCTTCCTGCCGGAGCGCAAGGCGCAGCCGCGCCGCCGCACCGTGCGCCGTTCCGCGCCGAGGTCCGCGTCGCAGCAGCCCGCCGCCGTGCAGAAGGTCCCCGCGGGCGTGTCGTCCACCAAGCTGCGCGTGCCGACGCCGCAGTCCCAGCCGCAGCCGGTAGCGACGCCTCCCCGCAGCGACGGGGCCGGGTCCGTGTCTCTGCGCCAGCAGACGCCGCCGCGTCGCGCGGAAGCGCCTCAGGTCACCACGGAAGTGTGGAATCCGGTCGCCCCCGTCACCGCCGCGGTGACGCCGCCCCTGCCTTTCCTCAAGGGCAACTGACGGGTATCCTCCCTCGACATCTTTGCAGAAAAGCCCCCGCTCGCAGAACGAACGGGGGCTTTTCCTGTGTGTTTGCCGCGTCGCGCCGGGGGAAGCGACGTTCCCGTGCGGCGGAGAACGCCCGGAGGCGCGGCCCCGCATCCCCGGCGGGGGAAGCGGAAAGGGCTGTTTTTCCCGGTTGACGGCGCGCGGGACGCGGCCGCTGAAGCGCGCGGCGGCGCATGAAAAACGCGCGGGCCGTCTCTTCCGCAAGGAGAGGGACCCGCGCGTCTCGTGCGCGATGGCGTTTCTTTTCGGCGAGAAAGGACGAATCAGAGGTTGAGGCGTCCGATCAGCGTCTTGATTTCCTGCGACATGGCGGCGACGGCGCGCACCTTTTCGGCGGCCTCGTGCATTTCCGCAAAGTTCTTGTCGGCGATTTCCCGCACCAGCGCCATGCCTTCGGAAGCGACGCCGACGATGGCGCGCTGTTCCTGGGCGGCGGAGGCGATGCTGGAGGCGTCGCTCAGGCTCTGTTCGGCGTCGTCGAGAATGGTCTTGAGCGCCTGACCGGACTTCTGCGCCAGGGCGTCGGATTCCTTGACCGCCTCGTGGGCCTGCTGCATGAAGGCCACGTTGTCGTGAATGGCCTTCTGGATGCCGGAAATCTTGTCGCCGACCATGGACGTCGCGGACACGGTCTTTTCCGCCAGCTTCCGCACCTCGTCGGCGACGACGGCGAAGCCCTTGCCGGCTTCGCCGGCGCGGGCCGCCTCAATGGCGGCGTTGAGCGCGAGCAGGTTCGTCTGATCCGCGATATCCACGATGACGTTCATGATGCCGCTGATGCTGTCCGCGGTCTGGCCGAGCTGCTGCAGGTTTTCATACTGCTGCGCCGCGAGTTCGAAAAGCCGGCTCATGGACTGGGCGCAGCTTGTGACCACGTCCATGCCGTGTTCGGCGTTTTCTCTGGTATGCACCGTTCTGTCGGCCGTCTGGCGCGCGTTCTGGGCGATATTGTCGGAAGCGGCGGAAACCTTCTGGACGTTTTCAAGATTGGCCCGCATCTGCCGGTTCTGCTCGCCGCTGCCGGTACAGACGTTTTCCACCTGATGCGCGAGAACGCCGGAAAGCTCCGAAAGTTCCTTGCTGATGGCGTCGGCCTGCGCGGCGACGGCGTGCATTTCATCCAGCAGGGCACGGATGCGTTCGCCCTTGCCCTCGCTTTCCTTGAGCGCCTCTTCGGCCCGGCGGGCGTGTTCGAGGGCTTCGCGCGAGGTCTGCTCGTTTTCTTTCAGCCTTTTCCTGAGCGTGTCCATGAGCGTTCCGAGCGCCGAGGACAGCACGCCGATTTCATCCGTGCGCCGGAGACGGAGATCGACGTCGAGGTTGCCGTCGGCAACCTGCTGCGCCTTACCCGCGAGCTGGGCCAGCGGCCGGCGGATGGACCGCGTCAGCAGCAGGGAGGCGCCCAGCATGCCGACGACGCTGAGCGCGAGGACGCACAGAAAGACGATCTGCGTTCTTTCGCTGACGGCCACGTATTCGGCGGCGTCATAACGCGCGGCGTCGGTGACCATGATGCGAATCTTTCCGAGGCCGGCGAGCACTTCCTTCGAGCGCTGCACGGTCGTGTCGTAAAAGGTCTGCACGGCCTCGCGCCGCTTGCCTTCGTCGATCAGGCGCAGCACCACTCCGGCGCTCTCGTGCAGCGCCAGATGGGGGGCCTCCAGCTCCTGGAACGCCGCGTGCAGTTCGGGAATCTGCCGTTCGAGAAGCGCGCGGCCGCCCGAATAGAACCACTTGCCGAAGGCGCAGGCGCGTCCGTCGGTCTGAATGGACAGGGAGCGGGGATCAATTGAACTGTCGAGAACGAGGGTCCGCAGGTTTTCCAGCCATTGCCGGTGATCAATTTCGCGCAGGGTGAGATTGAGGGCGAAATCCTGCTTGCTTATGGCGTCGTCGGCCGCATGCGTGATAAGTTCCGAGGAAATTCTTTCCACAACGGAAAAGAAGAGAATGGTGACGAGGCTGCCTATCAGCGACAGGAGAAACTTTTTTCCAATGGAGATATTGTTCCAGAACACGGACTACCTCGCAGTCTGGGGAATACGGGAACGACGTCGCAGTCGTGCTTTCTGCCCGAGTATCATCTTTGGAGGATGAAGCCAACTTCTTTCTGATTGCGTTACGGAATACCAGAGGGTGTCAGAGGCTTTGCCGCAGAATGTTGACGCCGATGCCCAGAAGGGCCAGCCCGCCCAGCAGCTCCGAGAAGCGGTTGACGACCCGCAGCCGGGAGAGCGTCGAGCCGAGGTGAACGCCTCCGGCGGAAATGGCGGCGCAGACGACGCCGATGATCAGCGCGGGCAGGACGATTCCGGTGCTGGTAAGGGCCAGGCTGAGCCCCACGGCAAAGGCGTCGATGCTCGTCGCCACGGCCAGAATCCAGAGATTGCGCCCCGCCGTGGGATCGACGCGCGGACAGGCGTCGCCTTCCGCGCCCTGACGCAGCCCCCGGACGCCCTGCGCCGCCATGTTGCCGCCCACCCAGGCCAGCAGGCCGAAGGCGATCCAGTGATCCCAGGCTTCAATATAGCCGTGCACGGCGCCGCCCAGCAGCCAGCCCGCCAGCGGCATCAGACACTGAAAGAGGCCGAAGGCGCCGCCGACGCGCGCGTAATGGCGCAGACTGCGCGTCCGCGACGCGCAGCCCGAGGCAACCGCGACGGCAAAGGCATCCATGGACAGGGCAACGGCCAGCAGAAGAATTTCCAGAATGGACATGAACGCTCCTTGAATGGACTCGTCATAGCCTGAGCCTCTCCGGCCTGCAAGCCCGCGCGATCCGGCATTCGGGCTTGCGCGCGCAGCGCGTCCGGTTTATTACCGGCGGGTCGGCCGCCGGTTCCCTTCGGCCGCCGTCTTTCTCTTTTGGGAGTGTGCATGACAGGTCATCTTCTTGCGTTCATGATGTTGCTGGGCAACGTGTTTCAGGTTCTGGCCGGCACGGCGCTGGCCCTGCCGCTGCTGCTCGCCGCGACGCTGATCGCCGGGCGTCGCGGACACGGCCGCCTGTGCCTGTGGGGCGGCGCGAAGCTGGCGCGCCTCTGTCTGGCGGCGGCTCTGGCGGGCTGCGTCTACTACTGGTTCTATTACAGCCTGGTGTTCGGCATCGAACCCGGGCCGCCGGCGGCTCTGGCCGGGGCCATGAAAAAGAATCTCTGGCTGGCCGTGGCCTGCTGGGGCGCCGGTCTTGCCTGCGTGTTTCTGGGGCATCGGAAAGCCGCGCCCTTTTCCGCAGCGGCGGCGGCGCTGCCGCCGGACGCGGATCGCTACGACATGAAGGCGACGCTGCCGACCGTCATCGCGGGCGTCGTTGCCGTCGTCTTCTTCTTTGTCGCCTTTTTCAGCATGGAAGGCGTGTTCGGCGCGCCGCCGCAGGGCATGGATCAGGCGACCTATCTGCTGACCCTGCTGCGAAAGACCCTGCACAGCGCCTTTTCCTTCCTGTCCTTTGCCGGGGGCGCGGGCGTCCTTCTGCTCTGCATGCTGCGCGACCGGCCGGAAGTGGCGGCCGCGTCCGATTTTGAAAGGGCCGCGCGCTGGTGCGCCTTCTGGGGCTTTGTCGGTTTTCTGCCCGGCTGCATCGATCAGTGGAGTTCGTTTATCGTGAGCGTTCTGTATCTGCCCGGTCCCGCGCCGGGCGTCGCGGGCGCGTTGCGTTCGCCCCTGTTCTTCCGGACGCTGTTCATGCTGTTCTGGCTGCTTGTCTTCTGCCGGCCCGGGCTTGCCCGTTCGCTTGGCTTCTGCATTGTTCCCTGGCTGCTGGTCTTGCTGGCGGCGCCGCTGACCGGCGTCATGATGTAGATTTTCCGTCCGGCGGCGGCAGGGGCGGGGGAGAGGCGCGCGAGCTTTTCCCCCGCCTCTTTTTGTGCGTTTTTCCGGGAGGTTTGCGCTTGAGCGTTTCACCTTTGAAAAAGGTGAAACGCGAGGCGGCGGCGCCGCGCCGCCCGGCCAAAAGCGAGCGGAAAAACAGCGCTTTTTCCGCGAAACGACAGGCCGTATGGTTTGAAATGCGAAGCATTTCAAACTGAAAATGCTTTTGGGAACGCGCCGGCGCGACGGAAGCGCTTTTCCCTGCTTGCATCCGGCGTACCGTTGGGGCAGTATGCCCGCGGCAGGCGCGCTTTTTTCCATTTTGGAGCGCGCGTCCGAAAAGGCGCGCGTGCGTTTGCGCCCTCGCTCTGAAAGAATTTTCTTTGAAATGCCTCCGGGAAGGGCCCCGCCGAAGGCTCCGTCCGCATGAAGCAAGGTTCCGGCCCGCGCGGCCCTCCGCCCGCGGACGGCGGCGGAATCTCCGCCTTGTTTTCTCCCGGCGATAACGGCTTTTCCGGCGCGCATTTCAGGGGCGATCCGCTCGGGATCATCGCGACGTTGCGGCTTCGTTTCAGGAAGCCGCGCCGCCGGGGCCGCTCCGGCAGGCTCGCGACGTCGCGGCTCTTTTCACAATGTTTCTTGTCGTCCGCGCCGCGCCGGAGGCCGCAGGGCCGATCCCGGCGCGCCGCCGGAAGACGCGCTTCCCTTTGGGAGGCGCGTCTCCGAAGGGACGGACGAATTTCGCCTTATACGGCAAAAAGGATTTTTATGACCGAAGCACAGGATTCTCCGGCCGCTGTCGTCGCGGCCGAAACGCCGGACAAGGCCGCGCCGCAGGGCGCCGCCGAAGCTGCTGCAACCGAAGCCGCGCCGCAGGCAAAGCCCCGACGCGCCTCCCGCCGCCGGACGACGCGTCCGGCCGCGTCCCAGGAAACCGACGGAACGGCGGAAGCCGCTCCGGCAGGCGACGCGGGAGCGGACGCCGCTCCCGCCGGGGAGCCGCCCGCGCCCCGCGCGCGCTCCCGTCGCGGGAGCAGAAAGAGCAAGGACGTCGGGGAGCAGACAGAACAGCGGGAGAACCCGGCGGAGACCGGGGCGGCGGAAGCGGCCGCGACGGAAGACGGCGCGGTAGCCGGAGAGACGGCGCGGCCTTCCCGCGCGCGCCGGACCCGGCGCGGCAGAAAGGAGGAAGCTCCCTCCGCGCCGGCGGAGGAGCAGAT
>CALUWU010000072.1 GCA_944324555.1 uncultured Desulfovibrio sp. | reverse complement strand
CTGACTCTGCGAAAGGCTGGGCCCTTTTTGCCGCAAGCAGCGACCCGACGGGCGGCCGCAGGCCGTGCCCGTCAGGCGCCCTGGCGCCTTACGGGCATCGACAGCAGAGCAAAGGGGGGTTCTTCCCCCTCAAGTCAACCGTAATGAGTCCTGACCCTACAGATAGGGGGAAAAAAGCCAGAAGGCGGCGTCGCGGAGGCGGAGGGGCAGGGGGCGCGAACGCAGCTCCGCGAGAGAAATCTCCGCGCCCGCGCCAATGGCCGCGTCAATGTGCGTCGCGAGGCGATCATGGAACGTTCTGTCGAAAACTTCCATGTTCAGCTCGAAATTAAGCCGCAGGCTGCGGGCGTCGAGGTTGGCGGAGCCTATCTGGGCGTAATAGCCGTCCACGGCCAGCAGCTTGCTGTGAACAAAGGGGGGCGGCTGGCGCCAGATACGCACGCCCGCGGCCAGAAGCGTGGGCAGGAGCCGGAAGGACGCCCAGTCGACAAAGGGCATGTTGTTGTACCCCGGGAGGACGATCCGCACGTCGACACCGCGCAGGGCCGCGCTGCGCAGGCTGCTCATCAGCTCGTGGGAAGGGAGAAAGTAGGGCGTCATGATTCGGATGCTGCGCCGGGCGCAGTTGATCACGCCGCAGAAAAGATCGTTGAGCGCGTCCGCTTCGGAGCCGGGGCCGTCGAGCACGACCCGGCACAGGCAGGCGCTTTCGGGAGCGCGCGACACGGATTCCCTTTCCGGCAGGGGATCGTAAACGCCGGTGGCAAAACCCCAGTCCAGCAGGAAGGAACGGCGCAGCTGGCGGACAATGGGGCCGACGCAGCGGAAATGGACGTCGCGGACGTCGCTGCGGCGGCCGCGCGTCAGGTGATCGTCGGCGATGTTCATGCCGCCGGTAAAGCCGACGTCGTCGCAGATGAGAACCTTGCGGTGATTGCGCAGATTGATGGAGAAATTGGGAGGGAAGAGACGGGGCGGCAGAAAGCGGGCCACGCGCACGCCCCGTTCCGCCAGTCCTTTCCAGGGTTTGCGGAGGCTGTAGGCGGAGCCGCCGAAGCCGTCCACCAGCAGTCGGACGTCGACGCCGCGGGCGGCCGCGTCGGCCAGAGCTTCGGCAAAGCGGCGGCCGATGAAGCCGCTGCGAAAGATGTAGGTTGCCAGATAGACGTGGTCGCGCGCCTGATGGATGGCGTTCAGCATGGCCGGATAGGCCATGTCGCCGTTGAGAAGGATGCGGAGGGTATTGCCGCCGCACAGGCTCTGGCGGCCGAGTTTGCGGCCGAGGCGCTCGAGCTGTATGGCCTGTTCCGGCGTGTCCTTGTGCTTGTGGGGCGGAGCGGGGTGAGCGTAATCGGGCTGGGCCTGCGCGGCCTTGTGCAGCAGGCGCGCCGCCCGGCTTTCCGCCCTGCTGATGCCCAGCAGCAGGTAGACGAGAAGCCCGACCCCGGGGAGAAAGAGCATGGCGGCCGTCCAGCCGAGCGCGGAACGGGGATCATGTTTGGTCAGCAGGGCATGCACGACGCCGAACCAGGAAAGCGCATGGGCAATCAGAAGCCAGAGGGCCTGGAAGTCCGATGAAATCTGCATGCCTGTTTCTCCAAAACGCGAAAGCGTGAGGTCGTGGAGAGGCGTTCCCGGGGCCGCCCGCGCCGGGCGGGGAGAATGCCGCCGGCTTGCGGGCGCGTGGGGAGAGGGAAATTCCCTCTCCCCGGGAACAGGGAGACTGCGTCAGCGGCGAACGGCCAGCAGGGGCGTGTCGGTAATGCGGAGCACGCGCTCGGTGATGGAGCCGATCAGCATGCTGCTTACGTCGTCGCGGCCGTCGGTGAACATGACGATAATATCGGCTTCCTGCTCATGAGCGACGCGCACGATGGTATCGGCCACCGTGCCGTGTTCGATAATGACGCGGTAGGGCGTCTTTTCTTCCGTCAAGGCGTTCAGCAGGGGCCGCAGGGCGACTTCCGCCTTTTGGCGTTCTTCCTTGAGCATTGCTTCGCGGGCTTCGCCGCCCACGGTGCCGGGCAGAGGGTCCAGCACGTGCAGCAGGATGATTTCGCCGGAGGTCAGGGGCCGGGCATGGGCCAGGGCTTTCAGACCGCGTTCGACGGTATCCTTACGACCGCCGACGGGCACAAGAACCTTGGAATACGGCATGGGGACTCCTTTGTTTGTCGCGATGGCGTCGCGGTGAGGGAAACGGAAGCCGGAGACGGATCAGCGTCTGTCCAGCTGAATATAAAGGCGCTCCATGGCATTGTACAGTTCGGGAAGGATATCGCCAAGGGCTTCCATGTCGCCGGCGGTTCCGGCGCGTTCCACATTGCGGGCGAGGCGGGCGATATGGCGGATGCCGAACGCCTCCATTTCCTTTGCTATGTCGAGGGCCGTCATGGCCGCATGCTGCGGGCGGCCCTCGTTGTAGGCCGTCTGGGTTTCCTTCAGCAGCATGTCGGCGCGGCGGAGCATGGCGGCCCGGGCTTCGCTGTAGCTGGGGTCGGGGGCGGGCATGCCTTCCTCGGCCCGGATCAGCGGCCGGGCCGACGCCGCGGGCTGCGGCTGACGCGCGGCGGTCGCGGCCGGGCGCGTGCGCGCGACGGGAGGCGTCTGCCTGCGCGCGCGGGGGATCGGCATGGGATCGCCCACCTCGGCGTCGGCGCCGCTTCCCGCGCCGCGCGGCGTCGGCGTAAAGGGCACGGACGGCCGGCGCTGCGGCGCCGGAGAGCGGGAAGGCTGCTTCCAGGCGTCCTTCAGGGCGGGGCTGGCCTCGCCGTCGGACGTGACCCACGGTCCCTTGATATGCGACGACGGCAGGGTGACGCGCTCTTCCGGTTCTTCTCCGCGCACGAAATCGGGCAGATCGTCCAGAAGATCCTCGCTGACCGTCGCGGCGCGAGCCGGGGCGGGCGCCGGCTGGGGCGCCGGAGCGGGTCTGGACGCGGACTGCGGCGCCGGAACGGGCGCGGCGGGCCGGGGAGCCGGAGCGGGTTCAGGCGCGGGGGCCGGCCGGGATGCGGCGGCACGGGAGACGGCGGGCGCAGGCTCGGGACGCGGCGCGCGCCGCGTCTGGCGCAGGCGCGCTTCTTCCGCGGCGACGATGTCGTCGGCTTCCGCATGCGCGTTCGCGGCCTTCGGCGCCGGGGGCGGCGTCGCGGGCGTCTGGCGCGCGGCGGCGGGAGGCGCCGGCATGGGGCGGGGCGCGGCCGGCGCGTCGAACAGATCCGGGATGCCGCGCGCGGGCTTTTCCTTTGCCGGAGCGGGAGCGGGAAGTTCCGCTATGTCCGCGTCAAGCCTGCCGGAGAGAATTTCCTCCACGGTGGCCCGCAGCGCGGCGGGATTCGGCGGCGCGAGCAGGGCGTGGGTAAATCCGGCGTCGGCCAGCATGTCCCACGTCCTGTCGTCGTCGGTGACGGCGATGGCGCCGAAGTGCGGCAGCTTCCTGCCGGCTTCCCTGAAGCGTTCCACAAGGCCGCGCGACGCGGGCGAGGCTTCCTGACCGCAGACAATGAGCACGCTTGCCGGGCGCTGCATGTTCAGGGAAATGGCGCCGCCCAGCGAGCTGGCCTGTCGCGGGGCGCAGGGCATGCCCGAAAGGGCTTCGATAATGGCGCTTCTGGCGGCCACGTTGGGCGCGACAACCATGATGCCGGGGCGCGGCGCCGCGCTCGACGGGCTTTCAAGCTCTTCTTCCACGGGGCGGAAATGCAGCGAGAAGGACACCGAAGCCCCCTGGGGGCCGCATTCGGCCTCGAAGAAGCCGCCGTGCGCGCCCGCCAGATCGGCTGCCCGGGCCAGGGCCGTGCTGGAACGGCCGCTGGGGGGCATGCCCGAACCCGTGTCGTTGACGTTGAACAGAAGGCGGCCGGGGTCGTTGCTGTCGCGAACGCGCCGGGCGGAAAACTGGACGGCTCCCCGGCTTGTGGCGCGCACCGAGCTGTTGAGCAGGGTCCGGAGCACGGTCGCGAGGGCCTCGCCGTCGCCCGCGTAGAGCTGGGGAAGGTTGGGCGGCATGTACCACGACAGGCCGATGTTCTTGCGCTCCGCCTCGGCGGCGACGGCGTCGTGGGCTTCGCGCAGGAGCTGCTGCAGATTGAACTTTCCGGCTTCGACGGCGGGCGCGGCGGGCTGTGCCGGCGCCGGAGCCGGCGCGGGAGCGGCGGCCGGGGCCGGGGGCGTCTGCGTTCTGGTCGCGGGCTTTTCCGGGGCGGTCGCGCCTTCAAAGTCGGCGATATTGATGATCAGGCCGGGATCTTCGGCGCCGCCTTCGGCAGGCTGACCCGCCGCCGGAGGCATGTCGAGGGAGAGAAAATCGTCGTCCGGGGGCGCCACGGGAATGGCGGTCGCGTCGTTTTCATCGGGCGCGCGCTTGCGACGCGGCGTGGCGGTGCCGGCGACGAGCAGCGCGCCAAGCGCCGTGCCCCAGTAGGGCAGCGAGGCCAGAACGGCGGAAGGATAGCCGAAGTCCATGCCCGCAAAGGCCGCGCCCACGGCGAGGGTCTGCAGAAGGCAGGCCAGCAGGAAGCGCGCGCCGCCGCCAAGACCCATGAGGCAGGCGCCAAGCGTGGTGGGCACGAACAGGACGGTCGCGGCGGGCCACAGGGGCAGGAAGCGCGTCATCCAGGCGAAGTCGGGCAGCAGCGGCGTCAGCGCCAGAACGACCCCGGGCAGGCTGAGCAGCATGTACTGCACGTCCAGCGAGCGCGAGGCGCGGCGCGTGTCCAGAAAGTGACGGGCCACATGCGGCAGCAGCATGAGCGCGACCCCCGGCGCCAGCGCGGCGGCGGCCTCGTTCATGGGAATGCGCCCGTCCGCGATGGCGGGCATGCCGAGAACGGACTGGGCCAGGGCCACGGCCACATAGAGCGACGTCCAGATGCGCCATTGCCCCTTTTCGGTAAAGCCGCGCAGCAGGCAGAGCAGCATGACCACCCCCAGGGCCAGGGTGGCCCCGGTATGGGCCAGACCGCCCCAGTTTGTCGTGGCGTCCTGCGGCGTGCGGAGCGTGGGCGAGAACCAGAAGCCGGGCAGACCGTCCAGACGGATGTAGCAGGTCTGGGCTTCCGCGCCCGCCTCGGGCAGCAGCTGCACGCGCGAGCGGTCGTTTTCCTGCCATTCGAGCGTATTGCTCAGGGGATTGAGGGTCGCGGTGTAAAAGGTCGGCGCGCCGGGAATGTCGTCGCCCATATCAAGGAGGATCTTGTCCGCCTTGCCGCCTTCGGGCAGGGGGGCGATAACCAGCCGCAGCCACGCGACGCCGCCGGAAAGCGGCAGGGAGCGAAGATTGAGCGGCATGAAACGATGGGCGTTTTCAGGCGCGGCCACTTCTTCAACATCCATGTTGCCGGACGTGTCGATGAAGGCGTCAAGATAGGGCAGCAGGGCGAGGTGGGACGCGCCCATGACGGGGGGAACGGGCTGTTGCGCCCCGGCCGGAACGCCTGCCGCGAGACAGAGCAGCGCCGCGAAGACCGCCGCGCGGAGTGTTTGGAAAAGACGTCGTTTCATGTTTCTGTCCATGACGTTCCGGGGGCGCGACGCGGGGTTTCCGGGAGAAGGCGGGGCCTCGTCCCGGGGCGTCGTTGTTCGGAACAGGGTTTGTCGCAAGAGCCGTCGCGGGCGGCATGCGGACGCATGCCGCGAAAGAGGCCGCCGCGCAACGCAACGCCGCAACGGCGGCGTTGCGGAAGCATCGGGGGCGTCCAGACCGGCGGCGGCGCGGCTACTTCTTGTCCTTCGGGATGGTTTTGATGACTTCGGATACGGGATCGCCGTTGGGCGTGCGCGCGGCGGGGTTGACGGTCAGCAGCCGCTGCCAGGCGGCGCGCGCTTCGTCGTGCCTGTGCAGATCGAAGTTGAGCACGACGCCAAGATTGAAAAGGGCGTTTTCAAAGTCGGGCTTCAGGGCGACAACCTCGCGGAAAAGGGCGACCGCCTTTTCGGGATTGCCGATTTCCCGGTACATGATGCCCAGATCCGTCATGACATGGACGTTGCCGGGAGCGAAGCGCAGGGAGGCCTCGTAGGCCTCTATGGCCAGACGGGGCTGATTCGTGTCGAAATACAGGCTGCCGAGCGTGGAAAGCAGTTCCGCATCCGTCGGTTTCTTTGCAAGCTGCGACTGCAATTCGGCAATGCGCTGCGCCAGCTCCGGCGGCACGCTTTCCTGCGGCGTCTGGGGTGTGGGCGTCGCGGCGGCCTGCGACTGCGTCTGCGCGGGGGCCGGAGCCGGCGCCGGGCCGTGCAGGAAGGCGGAAGCCATGCTGCCCAGCAGCACGCCGAGAACCAGCATGGCGCCCATGCCGAAGATGCAGGTCGAGCGACGAACCGTCGGCGCCGCGGAAAGCGGCGTCGCGACGGCCTGATCTTGCGCCGGCGCGGCCGCGGGAGAAGGCGCGGCCGGGGCCGGAGCGGGAGCTTTCGGCGACGGCGCGGGCTTGCGGGAATGTTTTTTTGCCATGTCTGTCCTGCCACTGATGGCGTTTTGTCTAGAGCGTTTTGCCTTTGAAAACGGCGAAACGCGAGGCGGCGGCGCCGCGCCGCCCGGCCCGGAGCGATCGGAAAAACCGCATTTTTTCCGTGAAACGACAGGCCGCAGGGTTTGAAGCGCAAGGCGTTTCAAACTGAAATGCTCTAGAAGCGTTCTAGAAATTTTCGATACTTTATAGTGAGCATCCCCATAAGGCAAGAGCGCGAAGGGGGGAACCTTCGCGCTCCTGTTCAGGATCGGCGCCGCCGGCAGCGCGGCGGTCGATCGTGAATGCGTCTTGCGGGGAGGCGGCGCGCCGTTCCCGCGGGGGTTATTTCTGTCCTGAAGATCGCTTGCCGAGCTCCTCGCCGATGCGCGCCTTCACTTCGTCGTCAAGGGCGGGGGCCTTCAGCGCGGCCTCAAGATGCGCATAGCCCCGCTCGGGATCGTTCAGGAAATAAATGTAGAGCATGCCCAGGCTGTAGCGCACCTGCGCGTCGTCCTTGATCGCAACCGCCTTTTCCAGCAGCAGGGCGGCGTCCTTGTTCTGATCAAGGTTGTGCTTGATGAAGCCGAGCAGATAGAGAGCCTTGTGGTTGAGGACGTCCAGAGCCACGGCCCGCTGCGCAAAGGTTTCGGCGGCCTGCCAGTTGCGGGTGGCGACAAGATGCTGGACAAGGTGCAGCATGGTTTCGACGTCGTTGGGATTTTCGCCGATTTTCTGCATCAGCTCGCCGATCTGGCCGTTCATGGAGTTCGCATCCGGCGCGGCCTCCGCCCGCGTCTGCGAGGGCACGACCAGTTGCGGATTGAGAAAGCGCTGCGTTACCGAGACGATCAGCATGGCCGCGAAGCACAGGCCAAGAAAGATCAGCAGCAGCCGCGCGGACAGGGAAGGGGAAGCCGCGGGGGCGGAGGAAACGTCATTCATCTTTGATCAGCTCCAGTTGTGCAAGGCGCGCCGCAAGGCGCCGCTGCGTTACGCCAAGAAAGGCAAGATATCCCCCCAGGCCAATCCATACGGCGGCGTTGGCCGCCGCAACCCATGTCAGCGTGTCCATATCGTTCCTTTTTCCTTTTTTGCGTTTCGTGGAGAAAGCGCTCCCGGGAACGGCCCGCGGGGCCTACCGGGGCGCGCCGGTCTTGTCGCGGAGAAAGAGCGCGTCGAGACGGGCGTTCAGCGAGAGCTGCCGGGCGCGCGTCCAGAGCAGACCGGCCCAGAGCAGCCCGAAGCAGAGAACGCAGGCCATGACGGTGAGGCGCATTTCCGGCTCCAGTCCGCCGCCCTTGTCGGCAAAGACCGCGGGGTGAATGGAGCGCCAGAGGCGGGCGGAGAGAAAGACCAGCGGCACGTCGAGAAAGGCCACGACGCCCACGACGGCGCACACGCGCCGCTTGCGCTGCGGCGGCATGTCCAGTCCGCGCAGCACGAGGTAGCCCGCATAGATGAACCACATGACAAGCGTCGTACTGAGGCGCGGGTCCCAGGTCCACCAGACGCCCCACGAGAGACGCGCCCAGATCATGCCGGTGATCAGCGCCAGACCGCCCAGCAGCACGCCGATTTCCGCCGAGGCGGCGCAGAGCCGGTCGGCCGCCTCGGAATTCCTGAGCAGGACCGCGATCGAGGCGAGAAAGAGGACAAAGAAACTGATGAGCGCCCACCATGACATGGGAAGGTGGATGTAGAAGATTTTTTGCGCCAGCCCGAGCGAGGCCTCCACGGGGGCGTAGAAAAAGATCAGCCACTGGCAGCCCGCGAAGGCCGCGCCGCCCGCGAGAGCCAGCAGCGCGGGCAGCGGCGAGGCTGCGGTAGGTTGCGCCGTCATGCGTCGTCTCCTGTATACATGAATCCGAAAAGCAGCAGTCCGGCCGCGGCGAAAACGGCGTCAAAGGCGGCGGCAAGGCCGATCCATGCGTCGGGGCCGTCCGGCGAGGGGGCGCCGAGGGCCTGGGTTCCGACGCTGACGCCCGCCAGCAGCAGCGGAACAAGCAGGGGGAAAAGAACAATGCTGAGCAGGGATTCCCGGGCGGCTTCGCCCTGGGCCAGGGCGCCCAGAAGGGAGCCGAGGGCGCACATGCCCGCGTCTGCCAGAAGCAGCGCCGCCAGCGCGGCGGGCCAGTCGCCCTGTATTTCCTGACCGAGAAAGACGACGGCCGCGGGCAGGAAGACAAGCTGGGCGAGCAGCAGCAGGAGCAGCCCGGCCAGCGCCTTGCCCAGCCAGACGCCCTGCACGGGCGCCGGGGCCAGCACGAGTCCGACGCGGGCGGCGCAGCGTTCTTCCAGCGCGTAAAGCCCGTTGAAGATCAGCACCTGACAAAAGGCGGAACTGAGCCAGAAGACGGCGGCGGCGTTCTGGGGCGAGAGCCGTTCGCCGACGCCCTGGGCGAGGCTGAAGACAAAGAGCAGCAGCAGGCCGAGAAGCAGGGCCTGCACAAGCCCGCTGCCGCGGGCCAGCGTCAGCAGCAGATCCTTGCCCGCCGTCGCCAGCGCGAGGGAAAGAAGCCCGGGAGCGGGCCTTTCGGCGCATTCTTTCGGCGCGGCGGGCGCTTCGGGCGCCGGCCGGGGGGCCGGCTTCGCGCTTTCGGCCGCCCCGGGAGCGTAGCCGTCGGGGGGGCCGTCGTAGGCTATGGCGCCGTCGCGCAGGACCAGAACGCGATCCGCGACGGCGCTGTCGCCCTCGTAATCATGGCTGACGACAACGACGCAGGCGCCGCGATCCCGCGCGGCGCGCATCTGGGCGCGCAGCAGCTCGCGCGACGAGACGTCCAGTCCCGTGCCGGGTTCGTCCAGCAGAAGAATGTCCGCCGGGCGCATCAGGACGCGGGCCAGATTGAGACGCTGGGCCATGCCGCGTGAAAAGACTCCGGCCCGTTCGTGGGCGTGGGCGGCCAGACCGACCTGATCCAGCAGTTCGAGCAGGCGGCCCCGTTCCCGGGAGGTTCCGTAGACGCGCGCCCAGAAGGCGAGATTTTCCAGGGCCGTCAGGCCGGGATAGAGAAAGGTCGCATGGCCCACATAGCCGACGACGGCGTTTTCGGCGCGCGCGACTTCTCCGGCGGTGGGGCGGGACAGGCCGGCGGCCAGACGGAGGAGCGTGCTTTTGCCCGCGCCGTTATCGCCCGCGAGCAGGGTTATAGAGCCTGGCGCGAACGAACAGGAAACATTACGCAGCACGGCCTTGAGGCCGAAAATCTTGGCGACGCGGTGCAGGTGCAGCATGAAAATTCCTCGGGCGCGCCGCGCGTTCCGAAAGCTCTTTTCCCGTGGAAGATTTCCGGGGAGGAACGGCCTTCGCGGGGCGCCCCGTTGCAGGGCTCGCGGGAGGAAGGCGGCGGGGCGCGGCCTTCCTCCCGCGGGCGATCAGGCGGTTTTTTCTCCGGCGGCGGCGCGGCGGCCGGAGCGGCAAAGCGACAGGAAGGGCGCAAGGCTCATGAGAGCGCCGCCGATCCACAGCCAGTTGATGAGCGGTTCGACGCTGATGCGGACAAGCACGCGGGACGATTCGTCGAGCCCCAGCAGGGAGGCGTAGACTTCCTCGCCAAGCCCGGGAATCACGTCCACTTCGGAGAACTGGTTCATCTGGCCGAACTTGTCGTAGAGACGGCGCTGGGGGCCGAGAACGCCGAGTTCCCTGCCGTCCCTTTCCACGCGGACCCGCGCCTCGATATAGTCGAAGCCGACGGGATTCCGGCCCGTTTCGAGAGAAAGCAGCGTCACGTTGTACTTGCCGACGACGTCGCTGCCGCCTTCGTTGAGGTAGACGTCCTTTTCAATCTTGTAGGGGCCGGAGACGGCGATGCCCAGGGCCATGAGAGCCAGACCAAGATGGGTTCCCAGCGCGCCGACCCGGGGCCACGCCCGGTTGCGGACGGCGGATACAAGCAGGTAGAGGCAGGCCGCGGCCACGCCTCCCGCCGCCGCCGCGCCGATGAGCGGCAGGGGCTGCTTCAGGTGGCGGACAAGCGGCAGGGCGCCGGCCTGGGAAGACAGCCACCACAGCAGGCAGGCGACGGCCGCGGCGGCCGCGACGCCCGTAACGGCAAGGCCCTTTCCGCCGCTGAAGCCGCCCTTCCAGCCGAGCCACGGGCACAGGGCCATGACCAGCATCAGGAGCGCGCCCAGGGGCAGGCAGACGCGGTTATAGAAATTGGCGTCGAGCCCGTTGGGGCTTGACGACCAGAGCAGGCTGAACACGGGCCACATGGTGGCCGTGAGAATGATGACGGCGAGGGCGAGCAGAATCCAGGCGACAAGGACGAGCAGGCCCTCGCGGCTGGCAAAGAAGTTTTCCAGCGTTTCGCCGCGCGTTTTTTCGGAGCAGGCCGCCCAGAAGGAAACCGCGACGCCCGCCAGCACGAAGATCAGCAGGGGCGTGCCCACGCCGCCGTCGCCGAAGGCGTGCACGGACTGGATGACGCCGCTGCGGACAAGATAGGTGGCAAAGAAGGCGGAGACCGTGCACAGCCCCATGAGCGCCACGTTGACGCGGGCCAGCTTGCCGCGACGATCCTCGATGACAAGGGTATGCAGGGCGGCGCTGCCGATGAGCCAGGGAATCAGCGAGGCGTTTTCCACCGGGTCCCAGGCCCAGTAACCGCCCCAGCCGAGTTCCATGTAGGCCCACCACATGCCGAGCACGATGCCCGCGGTGAGGAAGAGCCAGGCAAGCATGATGAAGGGGCGGGAAACGCGGAACCAGGCGTCTTCCTGCCGCCGCGCGCCGGACATGGCCTGCGCCAGCGCGAGACAGGAGGGCACGGCAAAGCCGCCGTAACCGAGGAACAGCAGCGGGGGATGGAAGATCATGCCCGGATTCTGAAGCAGAGGGTTCAGACCGTTGCCGTCGGCGGGCGCCGGGGTCTGCATGAGGAAAGGATTGCTCCAGGTCGTCAGCACGAGCGCGAAAAAGGCCATGACGCCGTAAAAGAACGCCCAGAACCAGAGACGGGTGCCGGGCGTCAGGCGGGCGTAGCTCCGGGTGACGGCGAAAAGGCTGCCCATGACGCCCACCGAAAGCGCCCAGAACAGCATGGAACCGGGCTGCCCGGCCCAGAAGGCCGTCAGGCGGTAGAAGGCGGGCAGCAGGACGTCCGTATAGCTCGCCACGTATTGCAGGCTGAAATCCTTCCAGAACAGGGCGTGCAGCAGCAGGGCCGAGGCCAGAAGCAGGGAGCCGCTTGCCACCCAGTGGAGGCGTTCCACGATTTTCAGCGCGTGGCTGCGTCCTTCATACAATTGGAAAATGGCCAGACCGCCGCCCGCGAGAGCGCAGAGCAGCAGCAGCAACTGGAGTGCGTAGGCAATAAAATACATGAAGACAAAGGCTCCGGCATGCGGCGCTTCCCGGGGAAGCGCGCTTGTCTTTTGCTCCGCGGGGAACGGAGGGATCAGGGGCGGCGCGGGGAAAGACCGCCCGACAAGGGAAATCAGGCGGAAACGGCCGTCGCGCGGCCGTCATGGGAGGGAAAGCGGGATGATCAGCTCTCCTTGCGGTTTTCCTTCTGGTACTTGGAGGGACACTTGGTCATCAGCGTCTTCGCCGCGAAGTTCTGTCCGGCCATGCCGCCTTCGACAATGACTTCCGCTCCGGCCTTGAAGGTGTCGGGGACCGCGCCGCGATAGCTGACGGCCATGGTCAGCGCGGGATTGTCCTTGTCTTCAAGAAGAAAGTCCACGCCGGGACCGTTTTCCGGCTTGCTGATGCCGGAGGCGGCGACGGTTCCGAAGAGACGCGCGGCGCGCAGCTTGTCGGGAGACGCTGCGTGCGCTTCGGAAACATTGAGGAAATAGACGCTGCCTTCCGACAGGCCGGAATAGGCAAGATAGCCGACGCCGCCCAGAAAGAGCAGCCCTGCGATAAGGTAGGTACAGGTATTCTTTCGTGCCATGACCGTTCCTCGTTGAAGTTGGGGCGGGCTTCGCCCGGGGTCGCCCTGTCGCCGGAACGGGGCGCGCGGCGCGCGGCCGCTCCGCCCGGGCGTCGGAGCATATCACGGCCTGATCTAGCACAGGGGCGGGGGGCAATCAAGTAGGAACAATTCCTATTTTTGTGAGCGGCGGCATTGACTGCCAGCGCGCCGGGCCGCGCCGATCAGCCCCTTTCGTTGCCGGCGGCGGCGTTCTTGCGGCGCTGCCGGGCAAGGGTCTGGAGGTCCGCGACGCTGTCGCTTTCGTCAACGATTTCGCGGCCGAGAATTTCCTCCATCACGTCCTCCAGCGTCACCACGCCGGCAAGGCCGCCGTATTCGTCCAGCACGGCGAAGAGATGCACGCGGGACTGGAGAAACTCCCGCAGCAGCCTGTCCAGCGTCTGGGTTTCCTGCACGAAGTGCAGCGGCCGCATGATGTCGGCGAGGCGGGTCTTGCCGCTGTCGCCCTCCCGGGAACAGCGCGCCAGCGTGCGGCGTTCCACAAGGCCGAGAAGATCCTCGTTGTCGTCGCCGAAGACGGGAATGCGGCTGAAATGCCAGATTTGCGGGTCCGAATAGGCCTCGTCCACCGTAAGACTGCTCGGCAGGGAGAAGACGACCGTGCGCGGCGTCATGATGTCGTAGACGCGCTTCTGATCGAGCGCCAGCACATTGCGGACAAAGCGTTCTTCGTAATCCTGAATGCGGCCGGCCTCGCGGGAGAGGCTGGTTATGGCGCAGATATCGTCTTCGGATATCTGCGGTCCCTTTGTCTGCGGCGTGACGGCGCGCGTCAGCAGGCCCAGCAGCCAGATCAGGGGCGAGAGCAGGCGAACGGCCCATTGGAGGGGCGTGGCGAAGGCCGTCATGATGGGCGTGCAGTAGGCGACGCCGAGGGTCTTGGGAACGATTTCGCCGAACATGAGAATGATGCAGGTGAAGACGGCGGCGAAGACGCCCATGTATTCGGCGCCGAACGCCGCCATGAAGGCCGCGCCCGCGACGGCGGAGCCGGCCGTGTTGGCCACGGTGTTCATGGTGAGGATGGCGGCGATGGGCTTGTCGATGTTGGAGCGGAGCATATAGAGGATTTTTCCCGCGCGGCGCCCGCTCTGCCGGGCGCGCTCGATGGCGGACCAGGGGACGGCGTACAGGGCCGCTTCCGTTAGGGAACAGGTGAAGGACGTCAGTACGGCGATGCCGACGGCCAGAGCCAGAGTCAACATGCGAGTATCCTTGAAAGGTAGGGGTATGAGGATGGGACGCCGGCGGGGCTTGCGCGGCGCGATGGAAAAACTATATCCTGCCCGCATCCCCTTGGCAATCGGAGCAGCGACGGCATGAAGACGAAATCTGAAAGCATGAAGACCGATCACCCTCGCGCGGAGGAAAGCGTTCGGCGCTGTTTTGCCGCCATTGACGAGGAGTGCGGCGCGCTGACGGAGGAACTTGCGGCCCTGCGGCGCGATCTGCACCGCCATCCCGAAACGGCGTGGGCGGAGTACCGCACGGCCGCGCTTGCGGCCGAGCGGCTTGCGGCCTGCGGTTTTGCGGTACGCATGGGCGCGGAGGCCTGCGATCCCGAAGCCTGCCCGCGCTCCTTCAGGGCCGACAGGGACGCGGAGGAGCGGCGACGGGCCGTCGAGGAAGGCGCGCCGCCCGGGCTTGTGGAACGCATGGCGGGCGGGCTTACCGCCGTGTGGGGCGATATTGTCTTCGGGCGGGGCGGGCCGCTGACGGCGCTGCGCTTCGACATGGACGCCAATGCCGGCCTGACCGAATGCGCCGACGCGCGGCACGCGCCCGCCGCCGGAGGCTTTGCCAGTCGCCACGAAGGGCGCATGCACGCCTGCGCCCATGACGGCCATACGGCCATCGGACTGGGGCTGGCGCGCGTGCTGGCGCGGTTGCGGGACTCCTGCGGCGACAGTCTGCACGGGCGGGTGCGTCTGGTCTTTCAGCCGGCCGAGGAGGAAGGCGAGGGAGCGCCGGGCATGGTCGCCGCCGGCGCCATGCGCGATGTGGCCGCGCTTTTTGCCCTGCATATCGGGATGCAGGGCGGCCCAAGCGGCCGCCTGATCTGCGGGACGCGGGGCTTTCTGGCGACAACGAACTTTCAGGTAACCTTTGACGGCCGCAGCGCGCACGCCGGAACGGCGCCCCATCAGGGACGCAACGCCCTGCTCGCGGCCTGCACGGCCGTCTGTCAGATGCAGGCCATTCCCCGGCACGGGGATGGCGCCTCGCGCATCAACGTGGGCGAGCTGCACGCGCGGGAAACGCCGAACATCATTCCGGCTCATGCCTGGCTTCGCGGCGAGACGCGCGGCGCCACCTCGGCCATTGACGCCTATATGATGGACGCCGTGCGCCGCGTCGTCGAGGGCGCGGCGCTCATGCATCAGTGCGCGGCGGAGGTTTCCGTGCAGAGCAGCTGCCCGGGGGCCATGTCGTCGCCCGAGCTGACGGCGCTGGTGGAGGAGGCCGCCCGTTCCATGAACGCTTTCGGGGAAATCGTGACCGAGGCGGATTTCGGCGCGTCCGAGGATTGCAGCTGGTTCATGAATCATGTGCAGGAGCAGGGCGGCGAAGCCGTCTACATGCAGCTGGGCGCGGACCGTCCTTCGGGGCACCATACGGCGACCTTCACCTTTGACGAGAGCGTCCTGCCGCTGGGGACGGCGCTTCTGGCCCGCTGCGTTGTTCTTTTTTTATTGAGAAATTCAAAGTAGTTATCATGATAAAAATTTTTTTTTTGAGATTTTTGTTGACAGAGAGGGGCAAAATCCGTAGAACTACACCTGTTCACGAGGTGAACGAAGAAAAACAGTGTCGCGGGGTGGAGCAGCTCGGTAGCTCGTCGGGCTCATAACCCGAAGGTCGTAGGTTCAAATCCTGCCCCCGCAACCAGAAAGTACAGGCCCTTGCGGTAAACGCCGCAAGGGCTTTTTTTGTTGCGTCCGCGCGGCCGGCAGGGCGGCGCCTCTTCATCCCCGGCGCCGTCCCGGAACGGCTTGCGGAACAGCGACGCGGCATGGCCCTTTCCTGAAAGGCGCGCCTTGCGCTCCCGCCGTGCGGCAGGGCGCTGGCGTTCCGGCATGAATCCGGCTAGAATCGGTTCTGAAAACTGCGCGTGTCGTGAAGAGACCAGGCGCGGGACATGCCCTGCGAGGAGCCCTTATGCCGCAATCGGATAATGCCGCCTATGTCGCCCTTCTGCGCGGAATCGGGGC
This sequence comes from uncultured Desulfovibrio sp., assembly GCA_944324555.1. GTDB lineage: Bacteria > Desulfobacterota > Desulfovibrionia > Desulfovibrionales > Desulfovibrionaceae > Desulfovibrio. The sequence goes on along the minus strand of CALUWU010000072.1, from coordinate 16,721 downwards.
GGAGGTCGTCCTGCCTCGCGGCTCGCTGCTGCAGCCGGGGAACATCTACTATCTTGTGGACGGATACTGCGCCCTCATTGCGCTGACAAAGAACGGCAAGGAATATTCGTTCATCTATTTCAGGCCGGGCATGCTGCTGAATTTCATCCCGGCCATCTTCCGATCGGATTCCTTTAATCTTTTGACGCAGCGCCGTTTCATCTCCATTGATCCCGTCATTGTGACAAAGACCCGGTGCGTGCTTCTGTCCGTCAGGAGCGACGAATTCATGCGCCGGCTGGAGAGCGATCTGGAGCTGCATCGTCTGCTGGCGCGCGCGTTGACGGAAAACTGGATCAACCTCTTTTCGCTCGCCATCGGGATCAATTCCCTGCCGGCGGGCGCGCGGGTCTGCCGGCTGCTGTTTGAAAGCTCTCCGGCCGAAGCGCCGCACGTCGTGCCCCGCTATCTGACCTATGCGGAAATCGCCGCGCATCTTTCCCTTCACGTGATTACGGTAACCAAGATCTTTCGCGCCCTGCGTCAGCAGGGGCTGTTGTGCAAGAAGGGCAATCGCATCATTCTTACGGATCGGGAGCGCATCGCCCGCATCGGGCGCGGCGACGAGCCGTTGCGTTATCAGGAGCGCGACTGATTTTCCGCCCGTCGCGCGGGCGTTTTTCACAAGGCGGCGCTGTTCCTCTCCGAGGACGCGCCGCCTTGCCTGTGTGTTTCCCTTCTTCTTTTCCATCCCTTCTGAAAGGCTGATCGGGCCGCGAGGCGCGTCGTCGCGCGCTTCGCGGCCCGTTTGTTTGCGTCGCGCCTTGAGCCTCCCGGGCGCCATTATGCGCGCGACGCCGGAAAAAATTGTGATTTTTTTCGCATAACCTAGTCCATACTTGCTTTTTTTCCCTTCCCCTCGGCTATCCGAAAAAGAAGGGCCCGGCGCCGCGCGGGCATGTTCCGAACGGGAGAAACCCGACGGAGTTCGACTGTCACAAACAGCGTTTGGAGGAATGGCGTATGCGGAAGGAAAATGCGTCCGGGTCTCTTTCTCCCGGAAAGATACTGCACATGATTGTCGGCATCGGCATCATGATCTTTGGCCGTTATCTTCCCTGTCCTTCCCTGCTGGCGGAGCCTTCGGAGCGCCTCCTCCGGATGGGGCTGCCGCAGGTGGACGGAGGCGTGCTGATTTCCATTTCCCCCTCGGGCATGACGGCGCTCGCCATCTTTGCCGGGGTCATCTATCTCTGGGCCACGGTGGATACGCTCTGGCCGGGATTTCTGGGCGTCTTTGTCCTGGGGTGCAGCGGGCAGGCGCCCATGCCTCAGGTTCTCGGCCAGTTCATGGGCAACCCCATGATTGTAATGATGTTCTTTCTGTTCATCTTTGCCGCGGCCCTTATCAGAAGCAATGTTTCCGCCTGGTTTGCCCGCTGGTTCATGACTCGCGATTTCGTGCGCGGCAGGCCGTGGGTCTTTACGGCGACCATCCTCACGGGCTGCTATGTCGTGGCCTTTTTCGAGCAGACGACCTCCTGCTTTCTGATCTGGCCCGCGCTCTATTCCATTTTCAGGGAAGCGGGCTTCAAGAAGGGCGATCTCTATGTCTCTCTCATGCTGGTGTATACCATCATCATGGCGCTGCTCTCCTTTGCGTCGGACCCCGTCAAGGCCGGCGCCTTTGTGCTGATTTCCAATCTGATGAGTCTGGCCGCCGGTTCGCAGGGGATTCCCGTGCCCGAGATCAACGTCGCGGCCTATCTGCTTTTTGGAACGACCATCTCCCTGATTTCCATTCTCTGCCTGTTGCTGCTGATGCGCTTTGTCTTTCGGGTGGATGTAAGCCCCCTGAAGAACCTGGACCCGGAGCTGCTGCGGCGCGAACCCCTGCCGCCCCTCTCGCGCGGACAGAAGATCATGCTGCTGCTCTTCTTTTTCTATGCCGCCTGGCTGCTTCTGCCCGGCGTCATCGGGGCGGATAATCCCGTGGGCGGTTTCCTGCGTCGCAATGCGCTGGAGGGAACGCTGGCGGTGGTTCTGCTCATGTCCGTGATTCGGGTGGACGGAAAGCCGGCGGCGGATCTTGTCGAGACCAACGTCGCCTACCCCTGGCGCATCTTCTTCCTGATCGCCGTCGCCTTCCTGCTGGGCGGCGCCATGACGGCCCGGGATACCAATGTTAACATCTATATGGAATATCTGCTGCGCGACTATCTGTCGGGCATGAGCGCCGCGTCGCTGACCGTCGCGATCATTATCATCGGCGTCGTGCTGACCAATTTCTGCAATTCCGTCGTGCTGGGGCTGGTGCTGACGCCGGTTCTGCTGGCGGTCTGCCATGCCTTCGGCTTTGCCGCCGGGCCAGTCATGGCCTGTTTCATCTTTATCGTGCTGGTGGCGGCCTGCACTCCCGCGGCCTCGCCCTTCGCGGCCATGCTGTACGGCAACAGCGACTGGATTTCCGTCAGGGATGCGGGAGTGCATTCGGTGATCGCCTCGCTGGTGGTCACGCTTGTGGTCATCGCGGCGGGCATTCCGCTGGCGCGGCTGCTGTTTTAGATGCGGAACGCCTTCCTCCTCCGGGGGCGGGCCTGGAGCCGCCTCCGGGGACGGGGGATTTCTTGTCCATACAGAGCAAGGAGAGAGGAACGATGAAAAAATGGATTGCGGCGCTTATTCTTGGTCTGACCCTGTGGCCCGGCGCGTCTTCGGCGGTGGAGATCAGAATCCGGGGCGTCTGGGATTTCGGTTTCGAGTACGGGCAGGGCGGCCAGCTTGCCGACAAATACGGCGGCCGCTACATTACGGGCTTCGGCAAGGGCGGCGTCGACGAGTTCAACGCCATGCAACGCCTGCGTACCTGGGCGTTCTTTCGCATGTCGGAAGATCTTCAGGGCATCCTGATGTTCAAGATTCCCAGCGTGACGCCCCAGCACTGGGGGCAGGGGGCCAAGGGCGGCGCTCTCGGAGCGGACGGAACGGAAGTTGCGCTGAAAATCGCCTGTCTGGACTGGCGGGTCCCGAAGACGGATCTGCGCCTGCGCATGGGCATTCAGTACGTGGGCTTTCCATCCTTTACCGGCCAGAACATGCATCTGGACAATACGGCGGCGGCCGTGACGGCCAGTTATCGTTTCAGCGACGCGGTTTCGCTCACGGCGCTCTGGCTGCGCCCGGTCAACGACAACTGGGAAGATTACGCGGGCGTCAGCGTCGATAATCCCGGTTATCTGGACAACGTGGATATTTTCGGCCTCTTCCTGCCGCTGACGTTCGAGGACGTCAAGGTCACGCCCTGGATCGCCGGCGGCATGGCGGGCAGAAACGCCCGCTCCGGCCAGTACGTCTTTACCAACATGTTCTGGGACAAGGACCTGAGCGCCATCGGCAACCGGCAGAACTGGGAGCGCGAACTGGAACGACTCGATCCTTACGGCAAGGTGCTGCTCGCCGGCTTTACGGGAGAACTTGTCGCCTGGGACCCCTTTCGCTTTGCCTGGGATTTCCAGTACGGCGGGAACTGGTCCGGTTGCGAACGTTACGACCGGCGGGGCTGGACCGGCGCGCTTCTGGCGGAGTACCGGCTAGACTGGGGCGCGCCAGGCATTTACGGCTGGTATGCTTCCGGCGAGGACGGCAACGCCTCCAACGGCAGCGAGCGCCTTTTCGTGCTTTCGCCCCTGAACTTTTCGGGCCGCAACGATTTCTCGGCGCTGGCCTTTTACGGCGCGCAAAATCAGATCGCCCGTCAGGCGCTGCTGTCCAATACCTTTGTCGGAACGGCGGGCGTGGGCGTGCGCATCAAGGATTTCAGCCTGATGAAGGATCTCAGGCAGACGGCGCGTCTGGTCTACATCAACGGCACCAACGACAAGAAGTCTTTGAACGACAGGAACGCCCTTGCCGTTCCCGCCTTGCAGGATCTGCTCCTTTCAAAGGCGGAAAGCGCCGTGGAAGCCAGTCTTTCAAGCGAGTATAAAATTTACGATAATTTGAAGCTGTATTCCGAAATCGGCTATCTGGTCATGAACCGGCGCCAGTATGCCATCCGGGGCGACGAGCGCAAGTGCGACGCCTGGAGCGCTTCCTTCATCTTCACCTACAAGTTCTAGGCTCTGGACTCATTACGGTTTTCTTGAGGGGGAAGAAACCCCTTTGCTCTGCTGTCGATGCCCGTAAGGCGCCAGGGCGCCTTACGGGCACGGCCTGCGCCGGTCGGATCGCTGCTTGCGGCAAAAAGGGCCCAGCCTTTCCGCAGCGAAGCGAGGAAAGGCGTTCCCGTGGTTCCCCCTCAAACTCCCCATCTTCCCCAAAACACGCGCATGATGTGCTGATAAGTAAAGATGAATGTTTTTCATAGGATATAGTGGTATTTTGTTTTTGCATGTTATCGCGCAGGAAAACAGCTCCTGATAATGAGTCCTGACCCTGGGGCATTTTCAGTTTGAAACGCGTGGCCTGTCGCTTCGCGGAAAAAGCGCGGTTTTTCCGCTCTCTTTGGGCCGGGCGGCGCGCCGCCGCCTCGCGTTTCACCTTTTTCAAAGGTGAAACGCTCTAAGCGCGCTCGCAGATCGGCAACCTCCTTCCGGCCGCCCGGAAGGAGGTTTTCGATTCCGGTTGACAAAAATTTTCTCCCCTTCTACTTCTTGAAGCACAGGCGTACGCCTGCGGTTCACTGGTTTGAGACGAGATCGCATTTCGGATGCAAGGTCATGATGGAAAGAACGGTTCGCCCTTTCGCTTTCGTTTTCCGCGCCGTCGGCGCGGGCATGACCTGACGCGCCCCGCGTTGCGGGGCAGGTTGTCTCGGCACAGAACCGTAAACAGGACCGTTTCTTTTCCGCATTCTTCCGGAACTGTTTGTGGAGCAGCCACGAAGCCGCCGCGCAGCGCAGTCGCGTTCCGCGGCGTTCTTGTCTTCGTCGTTCCCCGCAACATTGTTCAGGAGGATTTCCATGCTGAAAAGATTCCTTGCCGCGCCCGCGCTGGCGCTTGCCGCCCTCTTCTGGGCCCTCCCGGCTTCCTCGGCGCAATTTGTCAACATCGCCACGGGACCCACGGGCGGCACCTACTATCCCGTCGGGGCCGCAATGGCCAAGATCTGGACGGACAACATCAAGGGGCTCAAGGCCAGCGCGCAGTCCACGGGCGGCACGTTCAACAACATCTCCCTCCTGGCCTCGGGAGAGGCGGAAGCCTGCTTCGCCGACGGCCTGTATTATGACGCCTTCAACGGCAAGGGCCGGTTTGAGGGCAATCCCCAGTCCTTTCTCCGGGGCGCCGTCGTGCTCTACCCCGAAGTCATTCACCTGCTGGTAGCCAGAGACAGCGGTATCAACAGCATTGCCGATCTCAAGGGCAAGCGCGTCTCCTTCGGCGCCGTCGGCGGCAGCGTGACCGCGACGTCGGAACAGCTCTTCCGCGCCGCCGGCCTGGACCCCGCAAAGGATCTCAAGATCGAATACCTCGGCCATGCCGATTCCATCGCCGCCTTTGCCGACAAGCGCATTGACGCCGCCATTACCATGGGGGCCGTCGGCATTTCCAGCGTGGTGGAACCCACTACCGTCGGGACCGTGCGCCTGATCGACATTCCCGCCGACGTGGTCGCGACCATGTGCAGGAACACGCCCTATTTCAGCCCCATGACCATCAAGGCCGGGACCTACAAGGGGCAGGACAAGGATATTTCCACCTTTTCCAGCCCCAATATCATCGCCGTGCATGAAAAGCTGGACGACGATCTCGTGTACGCCATGACAAAGGAACTCCTGACGCACAAGGGCGATCTGGAAGCCGTGGCCGCCGTCATGAAGGCCATGCGCGCGGACAGCGTGTCGCAGATCAAGATCCCCCTGCATCCCGGGGCGCTGCGCTACTACAGGGAACTCGGACTGGCGAAGTAGGTCCGCGTCATGGATGCCATGTCGACGAACGCCGGGCGCTCCGCGTCCGGCATCCCGCCGTTGCTGACGCGGGAACGGATCGCGGGGCTGCTGTGTCTTTGCATGTCGCTCTTCCAGCTGTACACGGCGGGCGTCGGGCTGTTGCAGCAGCCTGTGCAGCGGGCCGCGCATGTGGGCTTCATGCTGGTCATCGTCTTTCTTCTCCATCCGTGCAGACGGCGCGGTCTGGAGTGGATCGACGCCCTGTGGCTGGCGGCCTCGGTTGCCGGAACAGGCTATGTCGTCCTGTTCTATCATGAAATCGCCATGCGCGCGGGCGTCATCGCGCCGCACGAGCTGTGGCTGGGCGCCGCGACCATCGCGGCGGTGCTGGAGGCCGCGCGCCGCGCGCTCGGCAACGTCCTGCCGCTGCTTGCCGTCGTTTTTCTGCTGTACTGCCTTTTTGGCGGCTACGCTCCCGGCTTTCTTGAAATCCGGGGCTATTCGGCAAGCCGCGTCATTCAGCATATGTACCTGACAAACGAAGGCATTTTCGGCGTCGCCGTCGGCGTGTCCAGCACCTATATCTTTATCTTCATCCTTTTTGGCGCGTTCCTCTCCGCCGGAGGGGGCGCGCGGCTCTTCAACAACCTTGCGCTGGCGCTTGCCGGAAGATATTCCGGCGGCCCGGCCAAGGTGGCCATACTTGGTTCGGGGCTCATGGGCGCCATCAACGGCTCCTCCATCGCCAACGTGGCGACCGTGGGCGCGCTGACCATCCCCATGATGCGAAAGGTCGGCTATTCGGCGGAGGAGGCCGCGGGCATAGAGGCCTGCGCCTCGACCGGCGGTCAGCTCATGCCGCCAATCATGGGCGCCGGCGCATTCATCATGGCTGAATTCTTGAATATTCCCTATTCGGAAATTGCCGCGGCGGCTTTGTTTCCCGCGCTGCTCTATTATGCGTCGGTTTTCGTGCATGTGCATCAGGTGGCCGCGCGGGATCGCATTTGCGGCGTCGAGAGCGGGCTTTCCGTAAAAGACATACTGCTCCGGGACGGCTATCTGCTGCTGCCGATCGTCGTCGTCATCGTCATGCTTGTCATGCGCTATACGCCGTTAAAGGCGGCGTTCTGGGCGATTGTCGCCATTTGCGGTCTCAACCTGCTCGTCAACAGGGATGCGATGCGCCCGCGCGCCTTCGCGCGGACGCTGATTGAGGGCGCGCGGGCGGCCGTGGGCACGGCCGCGGCCTGCGCCGTTGTCGGTTTCATCGTGGGAACTTGTTCCCTGACGGCCCTGGGGTTGAGCTTTTCAAACAATATCATCGGCCTGACGGACGGCAGCCTGCTCGTGACGCTGCTGCTCTCGATGCTGGCCTGTCTGATTCTCGGCATGGGGCTGCCGACGACGGCAAACTATATTGTTACCAGCACCATCATTGCCCCGGCCCTGATCAAGATGGGCGTCCCGGCGCTGTCGGCGCATCTTTTCGTCTTTTATTTCGGCATCAAGGCGGATATCACGCCTCCGGTCTGTCTCGCCTCCTATACGGCGGCGGGCATAGCGGGAGCGCGTCCGGCGCGGGCGGGGCTGGCCGCCTTCTGCATCGCGCTGCCTTCCTTCTTCCTGCCGTACATGTTCGTCTATTCTCCGGCCGTGCTGCTGCGGAACGGGCTGTGGGAGGCGCTTGTCGCCTCCCTGTTTGCCGTCGCCGGCATTGCCGGCGTTTCCGCCTTTGCCACCGGCTGGCTTGGCCGGCGTCTGGGCCTTGTCGGACGCGCCTTCGCGCTGGCGGGCGGGGTCTGCTGTTTTCTGCCATGGACTGAAGCGCGGGCGGCGGGATGCGCCGTCGTGCTTCTGCTGGCGCTTGCGTTTTGCATCAATCGAAACTTCGGAGAACAACGTCGTGAACTATGATTTTGATACGCTTGTCGAACGCCGGGGAACCCGCAGCGACAAATGGGACAGCTATCCGGCGGACGTCCTGCCCATGTGGATAGCCGACAGCGATTTCCGTTCGCCGCAGCCCGTGATCGACGCCATAATGGAAACGGCGCGGCGCGGCGTCTTCGGCTACACCAGGGCCGACGGCGCGTTTGAAAGCGCCTATGCCGGATGGATGCGCCGGAGTTTCGGCTGGGATGTCGCGCCGGAGCGCGTCCTCTGGTGCCCTTCCGTGGGAACGGCGCTGGCCATTGCCATTCGCGCCTTTACGCGACCGGGCGACGGCGTGGCCATGATGCTGCCGATTTATCCCCCCTTTCTCCGGCTGTGCGCCCTGAACGGGCGCGAAGCGCGCGCAACGCTGTTGCGCTGCGAGGATGGACGCTACCGTATCGACTTCGCCGATCTGGAGCGGAAACTCGCCGAAGAGCGCACGCGCCTTCTGCTGCTGTGCAATCCGCACAATCCGACGGGGCGCGTTTTCGAGGAGGACGAGCTGCGGCGCGTGGGCGAGCTGTGCCTGAAATACAACGTCGTGGTTTTTTCCGACGAAATTCATGGCGATATTGTTTTCAGCGGACGGCATATTCCCTTTCCGACCCTTTCGCCGGAGCTGGCCGCCGTCTCGCTGGTGGGCGTCAACGCCAGCAAGACGTTCAATCTTGCGGATCTGCGTTCGGCCGCCGTCCTTTCGGAAAATGACGCGCTGCTGGAGGCCTTTGCCCGCGAGCGCGACAGTCTCAAGCTCGGGCGCTGCTCGCTGGGCGTCGCCGGGGTCATTGCGGCCTACGAGCAGTGCGCCGACTACGCGGAGCAGTTGCGGGAATACCTGCGCGGCAATCTCCAGTTCGCCGTGGACTTCCTGCATGCGGAAACGCCGGAAATCACGACGCGGATGCCCGAGGGAACCTTTCTGCTCTGGCTGGACTGCCGGCGTCTGGGGCTGTCCGGCAACGACCTTGCCGCGTTCTTTCTGGAAAAGGCGCGGGTGGCGCTGAACGACGGGGAAACCTTTGGCGAGGGAGGACGCGGTTTTATGCGGATGAACGCGGCTTGTCCGCGTTCGCTTCTGGAGGAGGGCTTGCGCCGCATACGGCGGGCCGTGCGCGGCTAGGGCGTTAACACTAAATCGTTCTTCCGGGGGGAAGGAAACCCCCTTATCTCTGCTGTCGATGCCCGTAGCTTCCTTCGTCGCAACGGGCACGGCCTGCGGCCGCCATCCGGTCGCGGCTGGCGCGCAAGGGGCGTTTCCTTCCCCCCAGACCCCCCATCCTCCCCCCAACGCGCTTTTTCAAAGGGGACGCAGGCCATGCGGCAGGGCTATCGCCTTTCGCGTTCCGCCTGACGCTCGGCGCGTTCGACGATGCGCCGTCCCATTTCCGAGGCGTGCCGGCATTCCAGAGGAAAGACGGTTTCCCGGCGGCGGCGCTTTTCGGTTTCGGAAAAGCGCGTGGCAACATACTTGCCGTAGTCGTCAAACTGGCAGGTATCCGTCACGAAGTAGGCTTCCGGCTTGCTGAAAATGTGGGCGATGAAGTTTTCCATGACGGCGAGGGTCTGCTGATAACCGTATTGTATCATGGCTTCTTCATTGACGTTCATCGTATAAAGGCAGGCCGTCGCAAGGCGGCGGGGCGCGATGGTGCTGTCTTCCTTGTCATAGACGCAATAGGGAAAAAGCCACCGTTCCTGAAAGGAGCGCATTTCGCCGGTGACGTTGCCGAAATAGACGGGGCTGCCGAGCACGACGCCGTCCGCGCCGGCAAGCTCTTCCAGCAGCGGCGACAGATCGTCCCTGACGGCGCAACGACCGTAGGACGCGCCGTCGCGCAGCTTGCAGGCAAAGCAGCTGCGACAGCCGGTAAAGCGCAGGTCGTAAAGATGAACAAGACGCGCGTCCGCGCCGGCGTCGCGCGCGCCGTTCAGAAAGTGTTCCAGAACGGCGGCCGTATTCCCCTTCTTGCGGGGACTGCCGTTGACGGCAATGATTTTCATGAACACGCTCCTTGGTGCGGGGTGAAAAGATGCGTTGAACTTGACGCCCGGGGCGGCATGGTTATCTTGTCTGAAACTGTTTCCCCTGCGGCGCGGCCCTGCGGGACAGGCGCGTCCGGGGAAAGCGACGAGAACCGTTTTCGCGGACCCGGGAGGGCTTGCGGCATGAAGAAAGTCAGAATCACGGTACTGAAAAAGACGTTTGACGCGGAGCTGGCGCGGGAATATGGCGTCGAGGGGCTTGGCCCCTGTCCCATGCTGCGTCAGGGGCAGACCTTCGAGGCCGATTACGCCATGCCGGCCGGTTTTTGCGCCGAAGCCTGGAAAGCTGTCTATCAATATGTGTTCGCCCTGGCGCACGGCAGCGGAAAGGAACTTTTTTATTATGGCGACTGGATAAGAACGCCCGGCGTCGCCATTTGCAGCTGTAACGACGGTTTGCGTCCCGTGATTTTCAAACTGGAAGCAACGGATCAGATCTCGACGCCGGATTATGTCCCCGTTGTCGAATCGTAAATATTTTCAAATCATCGCAGGGCGGCGCGCCGGAGATCGGCGCGCCGCCCTTTTTTATTCCTCCCGTCCGGCCGCCGCTCCCGCGTCGTCGCCGTCGAGCAGCAGCGTATGGGCGTAGCGTCCGGAGCGTTCCGCGTCGCGCGCCAGCCGTCTGCCTTCCTCGCGGCAGCGCGGGCAGGCGTGGCGCGGGATCAGGACGCACAGGGAGCGGGCCGTCCGCTCCGAGGCCGTTTCAATGCGGCCAAGCCCGGAACAGTCGGGGCACAGGCGCCAGGCTTCCGTCTGACCTTCGCGCAACATGTCGGTATCATAAAAGATATGCTTGTTCCGTACCCACCAGCCGTCTTCTTCGCGTCCTTCTTCGGGGCGGGCCGGCGGGCGGCGGTACAGTTCCACAATGGCGTCGCACAAACGGGCGATGTACTCGCCTGTTTTCGGGCTCTGGCGTTCCGCGGCCGGCGTCCAGTCCGGCTCCCGGATGTCGTCCGCCGGCAGTCCCGCCAGGGCCAGACAGATGCCCAGGTTCACATAGGGCAGCGCGCCCCGGATGGAATAACCGCCTTCCAGCACCGCGATGTGCGGATTAATGGCCGTGTTCAGGGCCGCGTAGCCCTGCGCCGACAACTTCATGTTGGCCAGCGGATCGGAAAAGTGATTGTCCTGTCCGGCGGAATTGATGATGATATCCGGCTTGAATTCTTCAAGTATGGGCAGGACGGCGTGTTCGACGGCGTGCAGGTAGCCGGCGTCGGCCGTTTCCGGGGGCAGGGGAATGTTGATGGTGCGCCCCAGCGCGCCGGGGCCGCCGCATTCCTGCGGGAAACCCGTGCCCGGATAGAGCGTGCGCCCGTCCTGATGCAGGGAAATGAACAGGGTATGCGGGTCGTTCCAGAAAATATCCTGCGATCCGTCGCCGTGATGCACGTCGGTATCCACAATGGCGATACGCAGCGGACGTCCCTCGGGATGCGGATAGCGATCCCGGATGAATTCCGTCATCACCGCCTCATTGTTGATATTGCAGAAACCGCGATTGCCGTGCGACACGCGCATGGCGTGATGCCCGGGAGGGCGCACGAGCGCAAAGGCCTTGTCTTCCTTTTTTTCCATGACAAGGCGCGCGGCGGTGATGGCGCCGCCCGCGGCCGCAAGGTGCGATTCCGTGCATACGGAACGCACGGAAGGCAGACAGAAATGCGCCCGTTCTATCTGGGCGAAGGTCGCGGGCGTCAGGCGATGCTCGCTGATGCCGGGAATGTCGAAAAGCCCTTCTTCCTGCAACTGATCCCGCGTGTAGAGCAGGCGCTCCTCGCGTTCCGGGTGCGTGGGCGAAATGGCCCAGTCAAAGGCCGGAAAGAAAACGACGCCAAGGCGTCGCCGCGCCTCAAGCGGCGCGCTGCCGTGATGTTCCTGCATGCTGCTGTCTCCGGCGGATTCCTATTCCGCAAGTCCGCTCATGGCCGCTTCCGCCGTGCTCAGGCACTGGAGCAGAATGTCGTCGACGGGCTGGCGCGCGTCGATAATGGCGATGCGCCGGGGTTCTTCGGCGGCAAGCGCCAGATAACCCTGGCGGATGCGTTCATGGAAATTCAGGCTTTCGCTGTCAAAACGCCCCTCGCTGATGACGGTGCCTTCCCGGCGATTGCGTATGCCCGCTCTCTCAAGGCCCACGGCCACGGGCACGTCGAGCAGAAAGGTCAGATCCGGCGCGAGTCCTCCCGTCGCCAGCAGGTTGATCCGGCGCAGGGTATCGGGATCAAGGCCGCGCCCGGCGCCCTGATAGACGATGGTGGAATCCGTGAAGCGATCGCAAAGGACAATGTTGCCGGCTTCCAGCGCCGGGCGGATTTGCGAATGCACATGCTGGGCGCGATCGGCAAGAAAGAGAAAGAGTTCCGCGCGGCTGCTCAGGTCTCCGCTGCGCGCGTCCAGCAGGATGGGGCGCAGGAGGCGTCCCAGACTGCATCCGCCCGGTTCGCGGGTTTCCACGACGTCATGACCGCGAAGGCGCAACGCTTCGGCCAGCAGCGCCATGGCGGTGGACTTGCCCGCGCCTTCGATGCCTTCAAATGAAATAAACATGGCGGCCTCACAACAGGGATAGAAGTTCTTCGCGGGGGGCCGTCCTGTTCTTCGTCCTGGCCTTGCCCGCGCTTGTCTCCGGCGTCCGCGGCCCCTTGTAAAGCGCCCGGTTGAGGGTCGCCTGATACGGCGTCCATCCCCCTTCCGGAAGTTGCGCGAACAGATCGCGGCATTGCGCCATCTTGGCGTCCATGTTGTCGGCAAAATGGAGCGCCAGCGCTTCGGCGGTCTGCGGCAGGCGCACCGCGCCGAATTCCGCCGTTCCGTGATGACTCAGGATAAGGTGGCGCAGATGCCTTTGAAGGCCTTCTTCAAGCCCCGACTTCGCCAGAAACGGCGCCAGCATTTCCACGCCGAGTTCCAGATGCCCGATCAGGCGGCCTTCATCCGTGTAATCGTTGGCAATGCCGCCGGAAAATTCGCGTATCTTGCCGAAGTCGTGAAAGAGCGCCCCGGCAAGCAGCGTCTGGCGATCCAGCTCCGCGTACTGATCCGCAAAGCGGCGGCACAGCCGGAAAACGCTCAGCGTATGTTCCAGCAGCCCCCCCGCGTAGGCGTGATGCACGCCCTTGGCCGCGGGGCAGACGCGGAAAGCCGCCCGCAGCTCCTCGTCCCTGAAGACGGATTGCGTCAGCTTGCGCCAGCCGGGATGGATCATCTCTTCCTTGATGAGGCCCGTCAGCTCGTCCATCATGTCGTCCAGCGGAAACGGGCTGGCGGGCATCAGCGCGGCAAGATCCACGGCGGCGCTTTCCGCCTCGTCCAGCAGGCGCATGTGTTCGATGGTCAGCTGCACCTGTTCACGATAGGTTCCGGCGCGTCCCTCCGCCCAGACCAGCGCTCCGACGGGGATTTCCGTAAATTCCTGACTCAGGGGAGACCAGATCTTCGCCTCGACGCTGCCGCTGGCGTCGGCAAGCGTCAGGCGCCAGTAGGGGCCGTTGCGCGACTGCGCCTGCGCGGCCTGCGTCACGGCGAAGACGCCTTCCGCCTCGGCGCCCGCTGCGATATCTTTGACGGCAATGCCTTTTTCCATATATGCTTCCTCTGCGGCCGGAACGCGTCGTCCGGCTGTCTAGAGAGAGTTCCTTCTTTCCGGGGTATTGTCAAATGGATGTATTGCTGACCAACGACGACGGCATTCGGGCGCCCGGCCTGCGCGCCCTGTACGCGGCCCTGCGCGAGGCCGGGCATACCGTGCATGTGGTTGCGCCCATGCGCCAGCAGTCCGGCGTGGGGCACTCCCTGACCGTCTTTGAACCCTTGCGCGCCCAGCGCCTGCGCGAGGACGATTTCGAGGGCCTCGGCCTGTACGGCACGCCGACGGACTGCGTCAAGCTCGCGCTGGCCGTCCTGCTCAAGAAACGTCCCGATCTCGTGATTTCCGGCATCAACGCGGGCCCCAACGTCGGGCCGGACATTCTTTATTCCGGCACGGTGGGCGCGGCCACGGAGGCCGCGCACGAGGCGTTGCCGAGCCTTGCCGTCTCCTGCGACGTGGCCTCGCCGGACGACGACGTGCTGGAACAGGCCCGCCATGCCGTGCGCCTGGCGGAACGCATCGCCTGGAACCGCCTTGCGCCGCGTCGCGTGGTCAATCTCAATTATCCGCGCGGGCCGCTTTCGCAGGCCAAAGGCGTCAAGATTTGCGCGCAGACGACGGCGGTCTGGGTCAACGGCTACGAAGAACGGCGCGATCCGCGCGGGGAGCCCTACTGGTGGCTGGGCGGGGAGATTCCGCCGCACACCATCAACGCCGGGTCGGACAAGGATATGCTTAATCGCGGCTATATTACAATTACGCCCCTGCGTTTTGAATTTACGGATGAAGACGGCATGCACGCGCTGGAAGGAATGGATATCTTCTGATTTTTCAGACGCGCGGCGCACATCCCGCGTTTCAGGAAAGGAAACGCCTCGCTTCCCTCGCGCGCGGCGCCCGCGAAAATGCGGAAGCCCGCGCCGACGGCCTTTGCGAAGCATTCCCTTTTTGCATAAAATGGTGTAAGGATAAAACGCCGAAATACGGCGCACACGGTCATTAGCAAGGAGAAACTCATGGCCCTGACGAATCCCAAAGACATGTTTGTCGCCGCTTACAGCGGACGGTATGCCATCGGCGCGTTCAACGTAAACAATATGGAAATCGTGCAGGGTATCATGGAGGCCGCCTCCGAGGAAAAATCGCCCGTCATTCTTCAGGTTTCCGCCGGGGCGCGGAAGTACGCCGGTCAGGTCTACCTGATGAAGCTCGTGGAAGCCGCCCTGACCGAGGACGCCTCCGTTCCCGTGGCCGTGCACCTCGATCACGGCTCTTCCTTTGAACTGTGCAAGGACTGCATCGACGGCGGCTTTACCTCCGTCATGATCGACGGTTCCCATCTGCCCTTTGAGGAAAATATCGCCCTGACAAAAAAGGTGGTCGATTACGCTCATCCGCGCGGCGTCTGGGTCGAGGCCGAACTCGGCAAGCTGGCGGGCATGGAAGAGCACGTGCAGAACGCCGATCACGTCTATACCGATCCCAGGGAAGCCGTGGAATTTGTCGAGCGCTCCGGCTGCGACTCGCTGGCGGTGGCCATCGGCACCAGCCACGGCGCCTACAAGTTCAAGGGCGACGCCAAGCTTGACTTTGAACGCCTTGAAGCCATCGGCAAGCTGCTGCCCGACTACCCCCTCGTCCTGCACGGCGCTTCCAGCGTGCCCCAGGAATTCGTCGAACTCTGCAATAAGTACGGCGGCAACGTGGCCGGGGCCAAGGGCGTTCCCGAAGAAATGCTGCGGAAGGCGGCCGGCATGAGCGTCTGCAAGATCAATGTGGATACCGACATTCGCCTTGCCCTGACGGCAAGCATTCGTCAGCATATGGTGGAGCATCCCGAAGACTTTGACCCCCGGGCCTATCTGAAACCCGCCCGCGCGGCGGTCAAGGACATGGTGGCCCATAAAATCCGCAACGTGATGGGCTCTTCCGGCAAGGCCTAGAGAGTCCTTTCCTTATTTCGGGCAGAACGGCATGGAAGGCCGCTCTGCCCTTTCCTTATCCTTCGCAACCACCTGGAGTAGCGAGTATGTCCGTAAAACTGGGGATGAACGGCTTCGGCCGTATCGGCCGTTACCTCCTGCGCCTTCTGGCTGATTCTGAAGACATTGTCGTCGCCGCCGTCAACGCCCGCGCCGACAACGCCCAGCTGGCGCATCTTTTCAAGTACGATTCCGTACATGGAACCTTTCAGGGGACCGTCGGCCACGACGAGGACGGCATCATCGTCAACGGACGCCACATAGCCGTCACGCGCCGCAAGACGGGCGAATGGGAATGGGGCTCTCTCGGCATCGACATCGCCGTGGAAACCACCGGAACCCTCAAGGATCGCGACGCTCTCGCCTGGCATCTTGATCGCGGCGCGAAAAAGGTCGTTATCTCCGCTCCCTGTAAAACGGCCGACGTCAGCGTCGTCATGGGCGTGAATACCGACGCCTACAACGCTTCGCACAAGGTCATTTCCGCGGCTTCCTGCACGACAAACTGTCTGGCGCCCGTGGTCAAGGTGCTTCAGGAGTCCTTCGGTATCCGTCACGGGCTAATGACCACCATTCATTCCTACACCATGAGCCAGCGCATCCTTGACGGCTCCCACAAGGACCTGCGTCGCGGCCGCGCCGGCGCCGTGTCCATGATCCCCACGTCCACGGGCGCCGCCAAGACGATCGGGCTTATTTTGCCCGAGCTGGCAGGCCGGCTCGACGGCATGTCCGTACGCGTCCCCACCCCCGATATTTCTCTTGTCGATCTTACCTGCGAAGTGGAAAAGCCCTGCGACATCGCAGCGGTCAACGCCGCTCTCAAGGCGGCCAGCGAGGGAGCCCTCAAGGACGCCCTCGGCTACTGTGAAGAACCGCTGGTGTCCATCGACTTCAAGGGCGATACCCACGGCGGCGTCGTGGACGCCCTCTCCACCCAGGTCATGGGCGGCAGCATGGTCAAGGTCATCATCTGGTACGATAACGAAGCCGGCTTCACCAACCAGCTTGCCCGCCTCCTGCGCCGCGTCGCTCAGGACTGCTAAGGGCAGACTCTCTGTATTTTTTTGAGGGGGAAGAAACCCCTTTGCTCTGCTGTCGATGTCCGTCAGGCGCCAAGGCGCCTGACGGGCACGGCCTGCCGCTGCTCGCGGCGAAAAGGGCCCAGCCTTTCCGTAGCGAAGCGAGGAAAAGCGTTCCCGTGGTTCCCCCTCAACCTTCCCCATGTCTCCCAAAACCCGCACATATGGGCAAGGGGAATGTCTCAGTCTTCTTTCCTCTCTTCTT
>CALUWU010000071.1 GCA_944324555.1 uncultured Desulfovibrio sp. | reverse complement strand
GCGGCGGCCCTTTCCGCGGCGGAGGTTCGATCGGGAAGGACGTGCAATGCATGGGCCGTCTGCTGGCCTAGGCCCCGCACGACATGCGTAACGTGCTGGCCGGCATCCGGGAATCGGCGGGGCTCGCGGCCGACATGATTTCCCTTGCCGCCGAAAGGGGCGGCCTTGAACACGGCGAACGCCTTGCCGCCGCCATGCGCGAGATCCAGCGGCAGGTGATTCACGGCGCCGAACTGGCGGAAGGGATGGAATACCTCGCCCAGGCGGGCGCGCGGGAGGACGACGCCGAACCGGCCCCCTGCGATCTGACCCGGGTGACGCGTCTTTTCTGCCTTATGGCCGCGCGACGGGCCAGGGCCGTGCAGATGAAAATGGACTGGGTCGACGGCGACGAGCCGGTCTGGACGGAAGCCTCGGTGATGGACGTGTGGCGTTCGCTGCTGCGGCTTTTCGATCTCTGCGCTTCCGTGGGCGGCAAGGTGGACTTGAAACTGGCGGCGGGCGTCGTGCGCCGGCAGGAAGGCGTCATTGTCGAGGTGACGGGCGGCGCCAATCGCGATCTGGCGCTGTCGGCCATGACGGGCAGTCCGCTGTTGTCCGATCCCCTGAAACCGGGGTGGCGGGCGCGGCTGACGCCCTGGCGGGATACCGGACAGCGTTTCTTCCTGTCCGTGCGCGACGATCAAGAATAGTTTTTTCGGCTTTCGGCCGACAATGAAGGAGAACGGCATGACCAAGGGCAACAACGAAGACATCAAGATTTTGCTGGTGGACGATGAACGGCAGTTTGTGGACACTCTGGCCGAGCGCCTTGCCATGCGCGGCTTTACGGCCCGGGTGGCCTACGACGGACCGCAGGCGCTGAAAGCCGTGGAAGAGCCCACGGACGTCATCGTGCTTGACCTGCGGATGCCCGGCATGGACGGTTTTGAAGTCCTGCGCAGCGTGAAGAAGAGCAATCCGCAGGTGCAGGTCATCATTCTTACCGGTCACGGCGGCGACGCCGAGGAGCAGACCGCCTACCGGATGGGCGCCTATAACTTCCTCAAGAAGCCCATGGATATCGACGAACTGCTGGGCAGCATCCGCATGGCCTACAGGGACAAGCTGGAAAACGCCATGGTGGCCGTCTCCCTCGCCGAAGGCGGCGATTTTGACGCGGCCCGCGACGTGCTGGCCGAAAAGGATATCATGGCCGAACGCGACAAGTAGTCTGAACGTGAAACGCCGGCCGATTCGGGGAAGAGGGCGGAGCCCTCTTTCCCCGACGCGTTTTTCCGGCTGGGAGAGAGCGGCATGCGCATACTGATCGTCGACGACGAAGAGGCCTTTGCGGAATCGCTGGCGCAGCGGCTGCGCCTGCGGGGCATGGACGCCGCCGTGGCGGGCGATGCGACGCAGGCGCTGGCCGCGCTGGACGGCGACCCCTGGGACATCATCTTTCTTGACGTCTGCCTGCCCGGCATGGACGGCGTGTCGCTGCTGAAGATCCTGCGGGAGCGCTGCGCCGACGTGGATGTGGTCATGCTCTCCGGGGCGACGGAAATGGGCAAGGCCGTGCAGGCCATGCGACGCGGCGCGCGGAACTGGCTGAGCAAGCCGGTGGCGCTGGAGGCCGTTCTGGAGGAGTGCCGCAAGGCCAGAGAACGGGCCGAAGCGCGGCGCCGGGCCGCGCGACTGACGGAGGAAGCCCGCTGGCGCAGTCTCGGCCGCATTGCCGAAGGCGTGGCCCACGAAGTCAACAATCCGCTGAACATCATCGTGCAGGCCGCGGGCATGGTCTCGGACTGTCTGGAAGGGCCGGAGGCCGACGCGCTGCCGGACGTCGCGGAAGCCCGGGACGCCCTGCGCGTCATCGTGAAGCAGAGTCTGCGGGTCCGCGAAATTACCCGCAAGCTGCTCATGGCCGGCAAGGGGCTGGACCCGCGAACCGGACCGCTGGACGCGCCCGCCGTCGCGCGGCGCGTGCTGGGGCTGTTGCAGGGGCGCATGGAACAGCAGAACGTGCGCTGCGAACTTTCCTTTCCCGACGAGGACGCGCCGCGTCCGCACGGGTCGCCGCTGGAGCTGGAGCAGGTGCTGCTGCATCTGCTGGAAAATGCGCTGGACGCCATGCCCGACGGCGGGCTGCTGCGCGTGTCGGCGGAGATCGAGACGGACAAGGACGGTGAAACGGACTATGTCCTGCGCGTGTCGGACAGCGGCCCCGGCATTGCCGCCGATATCCTGCCGCATATTTTCGAACCGTTTTTCACGACGCATCGGGAACGCAAGGCCGCCGGTCTGGGGCTGGCGGTGGCGCGGGGGCTTGTCGTCAAGCGCGGCGGCACGCTGGAGGCCGTTCCGTCGGACGCGGGCGCCTGCTTTGTCGCGCGCCTTCCGCTGGAGCGGCAAACGTCTCTCGATGACAGTCTTTCCTCGGACCGTTCCGATGCGTGAACGGGGCGCGTTCCTGTGGGGCGGACGTTGCGAATGGTTCTTTATTGAAAAAGAAATTCATTTTTAATATGATTCACCTGACGCTACGCATGCAACGGCGTCGCTTTTTCTTTTTTTGCAAAGGAGCGCATCATGATTTCCCGTTTTGGCAGCACGTCGGCAATGGTCGTCCAGCAGGTGGAGGAGGGCGGCAAGACGTATTTTCTCGCCATCGACGAAAAGGGCCTTTATCTGACGACGGCCCGCTATCTGGACAGGAATCTGGCCGATCCGCATCGCTTTACGGCGGCGCGGGCGAACACTGCCGCCCGGCTGGCGGCGTTGCGGCTTGACGCGGCGGCCCTGACGGCGGCGCATCAGCATCTTGTCAGAAAAGCGGGCGAAGGCGAACCCAGAAAGAAGATCAATCCGCTCAAGGCTTCCAAGCGCGGCGTCAAGGCGTAGAGCGTTTTGCCCTTGAAAAAGGCGGAACGCGAGGCGGCGGCGCGCCGCCCGGAAAAAAGCGAGCGGAAAAACAGCGTTTTTTCCGCGAAATGACAGGCCGCATGGTTTGAAACGCAACGTGTTTCAGACTGAAAATGGCTGAAAAAGAAGGGCCTCCCCTGTTCGGGGAGGCCCTTCGGCGAAACGACAGTCCGTATGGTTTGAAACGCAACGCGTTTCAAATTGAAGATGCTTTAGGAATGCTTTCCCTGTTCCTCTTCGCCGGAAGGATGGGGCAGGGTGGTGCGGAAGCCGGTCGCAAGACATTTGGCGATCAGGATCTCGTTGGCGTCGAACACGTTCACTTCGTAGTTCATGACGTGCTGCCCGCCGCGCACAAGGCGGGCTTCCGCCACCAGCGGACCGGCGGAACCGGGGCGCAGAAATTCCATATGCGAGGTCAGGCTGACGACGCAATGATGCTTTCCCGCATTGGCGGCGCTGCCGAAGGCTATGTCCGCCAGCGAGAAGATTGCGCCGCCGTGAGCCATGCCCATGCCGTTGATGTTGTCCCTGGTGAGGGGCATGGAGGCGCGGGCGTAATCTTCTCTGGCCTCTTCGATGGTAATGTTGAGAAGGCGCATCAGCTTGTCGTTTTTGGCGACAAAGTTATCCATAGAAAACTACTCCTTGACTGCCCGCCTGGCGCCGTTTGCAGGAACGGCGTCAGTACGGGCGGGCTCGCTCTACTTGTCCACCCGGATATCAAGCATCCGCCTGTCCTTGGACAGGGTATACCGGGGCTTGGCCGCGTCCTTCAGATCTATGACGACGCGGGTCTTGCCGTTGAGCTTGCCTATGCGGACGTTGGTTACCAGATCATTCTTGGGCACGCCGGGGGCCTTGATGTCCCAGTCGCCGTCGAGATCGACCACGACCCGGTCGGGCCCCGTCAGGACCATGGGCTTGTAGGAAATGCCGGCGTTGCCGACAATGCGTACGGTGGCGCCGCCCTCGCGCGCGTAGACGACGAAGCGCTCGACGCTCTTGTCGGCGGAGGCGGCCGCCTTTTCGGGGGCCGGCTTCCTGCGCTCTTCCTTCTGGGGCGCGCTTTCCTTTTCCTGACGCGGCGCCTCGGCTTTCGGCCGTTCTTCCTTTTCCGCCTTTTCTTCCCGGGGCTTTTCTTCTCTGGCCTTTTCTTCCTTCTTCACGGGAGCGGGCGCCGGCGCGGCCTTTTCTTTTTCCTTGCGGGCCTCTTCCTTGCGAGGTTCTTCCTTCCGGGGCGCTTCCTGGCGGACTTTCGGAGCGGCGGCCGCCTCGCGTTCATGCT
>CALUWU010000070.1 GCA_944324555.1 uncultured Desulfovibrio sp. | reverse complement strand
GTGTCGCCCTTTTTTATTTGTAAACTGTTGGGGGGAAGGGAAACCCCTCTGCTAGCGCGAGAGGGGTTTCCCTTCCCCCCAAGCCCCCCATCCCTTCCCCAGCGCGCTTTTTCAGGGGGGCGCCGGGTATGCGGTAAACATTTCTGCCGTCGCAACGGGCACGGATTGCGGCCGCCATCCGGTCGCTGCCAGCGCGAGAGGGGGGTCTTTTCCCGGCGCGTTTTTTTCAGAAGGGGCCGGGGAGGCGGCAAATATTTTCAGTTTGAAACGACGCGTTGCGTTTCAAACCCTACGGCCTGTCGTTTCGCGGAAAAAGCGCGGTTTTTCCGCTCGTTTTTGACCGGGCGGAGTTGTCTCGCGTTTTGCCTTTTGCAAAGGAAAAACGCTCAGGTCAAGGAGACGAAGCCCCAAAAAAATCCCTCGCGCAACCGGGGGACGGGCGTCGAGGGGAGGGCGACGGCGCTTCCGGGGCGCCTGGTCGATCTGAGTAAAAGTTTTCGGGAGAGGGAAGGGGGGCGCGGGGGGAAGGGGGAACCCCTTTTTCAAAAGGGGTTCCCCCTTCCCCCCCGCACGTCGCGTCAATTCTGGCTTTCGGCGTCGTTGCCGGAGTCTATGGCCTGCCTGACGAGTTGCCGGAGGCGGCTTTTTTCGCTGTCGAAGAGGGGGCGGTGGAGGGCGTCGCGGCTGAGGAAGAGGAGGCGGCGATCCAGTTCCGGGGGGATGCCGTAGTTATCGTGGATGGCCTTGAGGTCTTCGGGGGTCAGCTCGCTGACGAAGTCGCCGGCGCAGTGGGCGAGACGGTTTTCGACGTTGTTGTCGTCGCCCTGGAGAAGGGTTTGCACATGGGCGCGGAGGATGACCTTTTCTTCCGGCCAGAGATGGCGCTGAAGCAGAAGCCGCGCCTGATAGAGGAGTTCCCGGTCGCGCTCCTGGGGGATGCGGGGGCAGTCGCGCAGGGCGAGCTTCTCGGCGTCGGAGAGTTCGGCGACGAAGCTGGCGGCGCATTCCATGAGCATTTTCTTGTCGCCGCTTTCGGCGACGTCCGCGTCGGCGGAGGGGGGCGCCGCGGGGGCTTCGTCGAGGCTTTCGCGGGCGTCGAGGGAGAAGGCGTCGAAGCGGGTGGGGAAGGGGGCGGGGCCTTCTTCCTGCGGGGGGGTCTCCGCCGGGGCGCCGTCGTCGGATTCATGGAGATAGGCCTGCACGAGGTCGCGGAGCGCCATTTTTTCTTCGGGGGAGAGAAAGTGGCGCATGGTGAGCTTGGACTGGAACAGGAGGCGCTTGTCCAGCTCCGGGGGGATGGACTGATTGAGCAGTATGGCGTTTCTTTCGGCGTCGGAGAGGCTGGCGGTGAAGAGAACGGCGTTGAGGTCGAGGAGGCGGCGCTGCTTGTCCGTCAGGGGAGCGGGGGCGGCGTCGGGGTCTTCGGCGGGAGCGTCTTCTTCGGCGAGGGGGGCGGCGGGCATGGAGATGATGCGGGCGTCCTGGAAGTCCGCCTTGCGGGCAAAGCTTTCGATGGCGTCGCGCGCCCATTCTATGTTCTTGTCGACTTCGGCGAGGAGGATGGGGGAGGATGCGCTCTGGCCGTTGATGCCGAGGCGGTGAATGCGAACGCCGAGCATCTGGGCGGCGCCCACGCCGGGGGCGAGGTCCGCGTCGCCGGAGAGGATGATGGCGGAGGTGATGGCCCGGTTCTGCGCCAGGGCCAGCAGGTCGGCCATGAGCAGCCCGTCGACGCCTTTCTGCTGGCCGTAGGCGTTGAGGGTGCCGTAGCGCATCTTGATGTCGTCGAGGCGGGCGAGGGCCTGATGCTGTTCGGTCACGAGGCCGCAGGGGTCCCGGCCGTCGTACCAGTAGATTCGCAGGAGCGAGCAGTCGGAAAACTGGCTGTGAATTTCATTGATGAGGGATTCGCGCATCTTGGGCGCATCGATAAGGATATCTTCTCTTTTGCGTTTTTCGCCGTATAAAAGATAAGATAATTGCACCCAGAAATAACCGGCGTCCACAAAAGCGGCTACACGCTCCACGGGGTCCTCCTCAGGTTCCAGCGGGAAAGCGAGGCGAAAGGCGCCCCGTCCACGTTGCGAATGAAGGTCAATATAGCAGCTTTTTTCAAGAAAAAATACAAAAAATAAGGGGGAGAAATTTTCTCCCCCCGCTACATAAAAGCGTCTTCGGGACGCCGGATAAACGGTTTGTCCTTCATGTGAAATTTATGGCATAGAAGGGCGGACTTGTCAAGTTCCCGTTCCGTGCTTATATGCTGCGGAACCGGCGCCGGCGCGGCGTCCGGGAAGCCGTTCCCCGCGCGTTTCGGGGCATTCGCGGCGCAAACGGAGGTAGTATGACGGTAAACGCCTTGCTTGGCGCGGCGCTGCTTATTCTGGCCTGCCTGCTGAGCAACAGGATTTTCGGGCGGCTGGGGATGCCGATGCTGCTGGCCTTTCTGGGGCTGGGCATGATTTGCGGTTCCGACGGGCTGCTGAAGATAGCCTTTGACGATTTTGCCCTGACGGAACAGGCGAGCACGGTCGCCCTGATTTTCATCATCTTTTACGGCGGGTTCTGGACGAGCTGGCGTCAGGCGCGGCCGGTGGTGGGCAAGGCGCTGCTGCTTTCGTCGGCGGGCGTGGTGCTGACGGCTGGCCTTGTGGGGGGCTTCTGCCATTTCGCGCTGGGCATGCCGGCGGGCGAGGGGCTGCTTGTGGGGGCCATCATCAGCTCCACGGACGCGGCGTCGGTGTTTTCCATCCTGCGGGCCAAGCGCCTCAACCTGCGCTACGGAACGGCGTCCATGCTGGAAATGGAGAGCGGCAGCAACGACTGTTTTTCCTATATGCTGACCGTGGTCATTCTGGCGTTCATGGGCGGACAGACGCAGGGGGCGGGATCGGTCGCCTGGATGCTGGGCGTTCAGATTGTCGCGGGGGCGCTGTGCGGCGCGGGCATCGCGCTGGCGGCGCGCTACATCCTGCAACGGGTTTCCTTCAGCGCCGACGGCTTTGACGCGCTTTTCATGCTGGCGGTGGCGCTGCTTTCCTACGCCGTGCCCCAGGCCGTGGGGGGGAACGGTTATCTGAGCGCCTATCTTGCGGGCATGATTCTCGGCAATTCGCCCCTGCCCAACAAGCGTTCGCTGCTGGGCTTTTTCGACGGGATGACGGGGCTCATGCAGATGGCGCTCTTTTTCCTGCTGGGGCTGCTGGCCTTTCCTTCGCAGCTTCCGGCCGTGGCGGTTCAGGCGACGCTTATCGCCCTGTTCCTGACCTTCGTTGCGCGGCCGCTGGCGGTGGCGCTGCTGCTGACGCCCCTTGGCTGCCCGTTCCGGCAGCAGGCGCTTGTGTCGTGGACGGGGCTGCGCGGGGCGGCGTCCATCGTCTTCGCCATTGTGGCGACGATTGATCCCGCCCATACCTACAGCGATATCTTTCACACGGTGTTCTTCATCGTGCTGCTGTCGGTGCTCTTTCAGGGCACGCTGCTGCCCTGGGCGGCCCGGAAGCTGGACATGATCGACGATACGGAGGACGTTCGCAAGACGTTCAACGACTTTGACGAAAACGCGCCGCTGGCCTTTGCGGAATGCACGCTGCGGGAGGGCGCCCCCTGGACGGGGCGCCTCGTGCGGGAGCTGGACCTGCCGCCCGACACGCTGCTGGCGCTCGTGCGGCGCGACGGCCGCAACTTCGCCCCGAACGGGAACACCGTGCTTCAGGCCGGCGACGTGCTGGTGCTGGGGGGCAAGGAGGTGACGTCCATCGACGGGGCGGTGCTGCGCGAACGCCGCATGGAAAAGGGGAATCCGCTGATCGGCCGTCCCCTGCGGGAGGCTCCGGCGGACATGCCGCTGGTGGTGGCGGTGCTGCGCGGGCAGGAAGTGCTTATTCCCCGGGGGTATACCGTTCCCCGGGAGGGCGACGTCCTTGTGGTGTACGAGGAAGGCTAGATGACGCCGCTTTCCGATTCCCGGGGCGCGCTGTATTGTCACGCCCTGTGCCGCGAGGCGCTGCCGGCGGCGCGGGCCGTGCTGGCGGCGCTGCCGTGGCGGCGGGCGGACGGCCTGCGCATCGAAACGGGGAGGCTGACGGCTCCCGCGCGTTTCGCGCCCCCGGACGCGCTGGCGTGGACGTCGCTGAAGGAGTTCATGGCCGCGCATTTTTCCGGCAGCGCGGCGCAGGTCTTCGTCGGGGCGGCGGGCAGCGCCGTGCGCGCCGTGGCGCCGCATCTTGTTCACAAGAGCCGCGATCCGGCGGTGCTGGTGGCGGACCCCGCCGGAAAGCACGTCGTCAGCCTGCTGTCCGGCCACTGGGGCGACGCCAACGGCCTTGCCCGGCATCTGGCGCGGGCGCTGGGGGGCGAGGCCATTGTGACCACGGCGTCGGACTGCCTGTCCCGCCCGGCGGCGGACATGGTCCTGCGCCGGGCCGGCCTGCGGCTGATCGACTGGGAAGAGCTGCCCGCCGTGCAGGCCGCCCTGCTGGAGGGGCGGCCGGCGGGGCTGTATGATCCGCTGCGTCTGCTGCCGTCGTTTCCGGGCGCGGAGCGGCGCGCGACGCCGCCGGACGACGGCGGGCCGTCGGTCTGCGTTCACTGGCGGGCGCTGCCGGCGGCGCCGGGCCGCGTGCGCGCGGCCGCGCCCTGCCTGACGCTGGGGGTGGGCTGCCGCAGGGGCGTGGACGCCGGCCTGCTGCGGGAGAGCTTTCTGGCGTTCTGCCGCGAGAACGAGGTCGCGCCCGAGGCCGTGGCCGCGCTGGCCACCGTTTCGGAAAAGCGGGACGAACCGGCCGTCGTCGCCCTTGCCGAACATCTTTCCGCGCCCCTGCTGGATTTTCCCGCGCCGGCGCTGGCCGCCGTGCCGGCGCCGCATCCGTCCGAAGCCGCGGGCCGGCGTTTCGGCCTGCCGCCGTTCAGCGTCTGCGAGGCCGCCGCGCTGCTGGCGGCGGAGGAGGGGACGCTGATTGCGCCCAAGCGGGTTCTGCACGGTTGTCTGACCCTTGCCCTCGCGCTGGACCGCCGCCGCCTGCGGGCGCCCGCGCGTCCGTGAAGAGAAAGCCTTTCCGGCGGCGTTCGCGCCGCGCTGTTTCCGCCACATTCAACCCAGAAGGATATTTCGTTCATGACTGTCGCCGCACTGCATATTGTGGGGCTCGGCCCCGGCTCCGAGGAGTGCATGACGCCGCTGGCCGCGCGCGCCCTGTCTGAAAGCGCCTGCATCGCGGGATACGCCCGGTATGTGGACCTTGTGCCCGAGCGGCTGCGCGCGGGCAAGCGCATCATCAGCAACGGCATGCGGCAGGAGGAGGAACGCTGCGCCGCCGCCGTGGAGAGCGCGCTTGCGGGCGCGCCGACGTCGCTTGTCTGCTCGGGCGATCCGGGCGTTTACGCGCTGGCGGGGCTTGCGCTGGAACAGCTGGAGGAGCGCGGGCTGCTCGACGTCGTTCCCCTGGACGTCGTGCCCGGCGTTCCGGCGGTCTGCGCCGCCGCCGCCCTGCTGGGGGCGCCGCTCATGCACGATTTCGCCTGCGTCAGCCTGAGCGACCTCTTGACCCCCTGGGACACCATAGAACGCCGCCTGCGCGCGGCCTTTGCCGCCGATTTCGTGGTCGCGCTCTACAATCCCCGTTCGCGCGGGCGCGACTGGCAGCTTGGCAGGGCGCTGGAGCTGGCCCGGCTGGAGCGGGACGGCGCCTGCCCCGTGGGGATTGTACGCAACGCCGGCCGCGAAGGGCAGGACGCGCGCGTGACCACGCTGGCGGCCGCGCGCCCCGACGAGGCGGACATGCTGTCCATTGTCATTGTCGGCAACAGCGAGACGCGGATCATGGGGCGCTACATGGCCACGCCGCGAGGCTATGCGGCGCGGCGCGCCCGGCGGGAATCTGTCCCTCAAATCGGCGAAGAGAGTTGACACGATTCTCTGGCGGGCCTATGCTCGCGGGAAGGACTCCGCCGTCCGGCGGCGTCCGATTGTGCGAAGAAGCGGGCCGCGCGTGCGGGCGTTTCCATCGTCACGGAGCTTGAGGAGGTCTTATGAAGAAGTTCTTGTTGCCCGCCGGATTGCTGGCCCTGGCTCTGGCTGTTCCCGCCCTTGCGGCCCAACCCCCCGTCCCCGCCGATGGTCTGAAGCTCGCAGGCGCAAAGAAGAGCGTCGTTTTCAATCACTCCACCCACACGTCGGTGGAGTGCGTCACCTGTCACCATCAGGTGAACGGTCAGGAAAGCTACGCCAAGTGCGCCACGGCCGGCTGTCATGACGACCTGCAGGCCAAGAAGGGCACGTCTTCCCTGTACGCCGCCATGCATACCCGCAGCGGTCTCAAGCATCAGACCTGCATGGAATGCCACCTGAAGGTCGTGAGCGAAAAGCCCGATCTCAAGAAGGACCTGACCGGCTGCGCCAAGTCCAAGTGCCACCCGTAGCCGCGCCCCGCGTTCCCTCCGCGTAACGACAGAAACAGGCCGCTCTTCGGGCGGCCTTTTTCGCGTGAAACGGGAATGTTTGCATTTTTTGCTCAACCTGCTAGGTTTCCCCTCAGATAATGCGTTTTTCCGCCGTCTGCGGACGGCGTGTTTTCCGCAGCGCGCGGGCGGCGTACGCTTTGAAACGGAAGGAGTTCAGGGCGTCTTCTGGAGGCAACTTATCTGAAACGAGGCATCTCATGGCAAAAGACGACGTCATAGATTTGACTGATCTCATTCAGCAAGGCTCTTCTTCGCAGTCCCGCGGCCCGGCGCCCACGCCGGCGGGTCATGTGGTCGTTCCCGACGAAAAATTGCAGATGCCGGGACTGGACGGCGTGGACGACTTGCTGGCATCCCTGAACATGACGTCCACGCCTGCCACGACGGAAGCGCCGACGCCCCCGCCCGCGGCCGCCGCCGGCTCCTCGATGGATCTGGACACCATCCTTGGATTCAAGGAGCCGCAACCGGCCGCCGCGTCCGACGACGGCGTGACGGATATCAGCAGCCTGCTGGAAGAACCGGCCGCCGCCCCGAAGGCTCCGGCCGCCGGTTTCGACGCCATGCTCAACGAGGCGACCGCCGCCGCGTCGAAGGCCGCGCCCGCCGCGTCGCAGAGCGACCTTGATCTGGACGCGCTGCTCAACGACGCGCCCGCGCCCGCGGCCGCTCCGAAAGCCGCGCCCGCGCGCAAGGAAGTTGATCCCATTGCCGCCGAGGCCCTGAGCGTCGTGGACGCCGCCCAGCAGGAGCTGTTCGTCCCCGAACCCGCTCCGGCGCCGGCGCCCGCTCCGGCTCCGGCCCCCGCGCCTGCGGCCGCTCCGAAAGCCGCCCCCGCAGCGGCGGCCCCGGCAGCGCCCGCCGCTGCCGCCGCCGATCCGGCGCTGGCAAAGCGTCTCGGGCAGTGCGAGCAGGTGGTAAAGGCCCTGATGGGCCGCATGGAAGCCGTGGAAAGCGCCGCCGCCGCGCCCGCCGCGCCTGCCGCCGATCCGGCGCTGGCAAAGCGTCTCGGGCAGTGCGAACATGTGGTGAAGGCCCTGATGGGCCGCGTGGAGGCCATTCAGGGCGGCGCGCCCGCCGCTGCCGCCGCCGATCCGGCGCTGGAAGGCCGTCTTGCCGAATGCGAAAGCGCGGTGGCGACCGTTTCCGGGCGCATGGACGCCCTTGAAGCCTCGCCCGCCGAAGCCGATCCGGCGCTGGAGGGCCGTCTCGCCGAGTGCGAAAGCGCGCTTGCGACCGTCTCCGGGCGCATGGACGCCCTTGAAGCCGCGCCCGCCGCTGCCGCCGCCGATCCTGCTCTGGAAGGCCGCCTTGCCGAATGCGAAAGCGCGCTTGCCGCCGTCGCCGGGCGCGTGGAGGCGCTCGAAAGCGCGCCCGCCGCTCCCGCCGTCGATCCATCTCTGGCGGAGCGCGTGGCAAAGCTGGAGGAAAGCGCCCACGCGGCGGACGCCGACGCCGCCCTCCGCGAATCTCTGGAAGCGGCGCGCGTCTCTTCGGAAAATACGCTCAAGAGCATCCTGAGCAGCGCCCGGCAGGAGCATAACGACATGCTCTCGGCCCTGCCCGGGCTGGTGGCCGACGCCGTGGGGCAGGCCGTGAACCGGGCCCCCGCTTCCGGCGCTCTCCCCGACGGAGTGCGCGAAGAGCTGGATCGCCTCGGCGTCCAGTGTCGCAGCATGGCCGCGCGGCTGGACGCGCTCGAAGCGCGGCTTGACGAATTGCAGCCCGCCTTCAACGCCAATATCGAAAAGGCCGCCGCCGCAGCCATGTCGCGCCTGCTCAACGAGCAGATCGCCAAGCTGTCGCAGGGGTAGGGCCTGTTACCATTGCAGATTGTTCGAGGGGAGGGGAAAATCCCCGAACCGCCAGCATGGCCGCGATCGGCTTCCTTGCCAAGGGGAGAGGTTGCGGCTATGCTCGTATCGGCGCATATCGTGCCCGTATTCACATGAACAAAAGGGGCGGGGGCTTACGTTTCCGTTTCTTTACCCGTCCGGCGCGTTGCCCGTTGTGGGTCTCGGCCATTCCCCAATGGACGGGTTTTCCCTTTTCGACCGTCCGGCCCGGGAAACCGGGCCGCGCAAGATGCCCTATGGACAAAGACAGTAAAGAAGCCCTGATGGTCGCCAAGGAACTGACGGCCAAATTCATTGAAATCCGAACCGTTTCGCCCGGCAACTTCGCGGACGTGTTTCCCGCCGTCTATCGCGTGGTGCGCGCGGCAATCCGCGAAGGCAACGCGGACGCCGAAAGGCAGGAGGAGCGCGAGTGAATCCCGTATCTGACGACGCGACGCAGGTCCGGCGGCACGACGAAGCCGTTTCCGGCATGTTCGGACGTATCGCGGGCTGGTATGATCTCTGCAACCGCGTGCTGAGCCTCGGCATAGACCGCTACTGGCGGCGCGTGCTGGCCGATAACGTCCGCATCGGCCCCACCGGGCGCGTGCTCGATCTGGCCGCCGGCACGCTGGACGTCTCCCTTGCCGTGCGCCGCCGCTATCCCCACGCCCGCGTCCCCGCGCTCGACTTCTGTCTGCCCATGCTCCAGCGCGGCGCGCGCAAGCTCCAGGGGCGGGACGCCGCCGGCATCTTCCCCGTGGCCGCCGACGCCAAAAAGCTGCCCCTGCCCGACGCCTCCGTGGATTGCGTGACCATCGCTTTCGGCATCCGCAACATCACCCCCCGCGAAACCGCCTTCAAGGAAATGCTGCGTGTCCTCACCCCCGGCGGCCGCGCCTGCATTCTGGAATTCGGCTCCGTCAAGGAACGCATCTGGGGCGGATTGTACAACTTTTATCTGGGGCGCGTCCTGCCCCGCGTCGGCAAGCTCTTCTCCGGCGATAACGCCGCCTACGGCTACCTCGCCGATACCATCAACGCCTTTCCCTCGGCCCTGACCCTCGAAAAGGAATTGACCGACGCCGGCTTCGCCCGCGCCTGGCATCAAAAGCTGACCTCCGGCATCGTCTGTCTCCACGTCGCAGAAAAGGCCCGGTAAGGGCGAAGGCGAAGGGATTTCGGGCAGAGATTTGGGAGTTGAACCGAGGGGGGAAGAAACCCCCTTTGGCTGGCGCGCAAAGGGTGTTCCTTCCCCCCTCGGGCTCCCCCCATCCTCCCCCAAACGCGCTTTATTCAGGAGAATGAGGCGTTACGGGAGCCCCGCCGGCGTCCCCCGGTCGCCGTCCCCCGGCGGAGCGAGGACGAAGGCGAAGAGATTTCGGGAATTGAACCGAGGGGAAAAGTTTCGTTCCGGCAGGGCGGGGGAGAGTATTTTTTCGGCGTTGCCGGGAGACGGTTGCGACGGCGCCGCCCTTCGCGTCGGGACGACGTCGCATTCTCCGGGCAAAAAGTTTTTGGAAGGGAGTGGGGGAGCTCGAGGGGGAGAGGGAGAACCCTTTTTCAAAAGGGTTTCCCTCTCCCCCTCGATACCCGCCCCCCCTTGCCGCACCTCAAACAGGGATATCGCATGATTTCTTTTGAAGCATTGAAGCGTCGGGAAAAGCCGCTGGCGGTCGTTGGTCTCGGATATGTCGGCTTGCCGCTGGCCGCGGCCCTGTCGCGTCATATGGACGTCGTCGGCTTTGATATCAGCGCGCGGCGCATCGAGGAGCTGAAGGGCGGACATGATCACACCAACGAGGTGTCCGACGAAAACCTGGCGAGGGCTTCGGTGCGCTATACCTGCGACCCCGCGGCGCTGGCCGAGGCGGCCGTGATCATCGTGGCCGTGCCCACGCCCATTGACGAGCACCGCTCGCCCGATCTGACGCCGGTCGTGGGTGCCACGACCACCGTCGGCCGCAATCTTTCCCGGGGAACCGTCGTGGTTTACGAGTCCACGGTCTATCCCGGACTGACGGAAGAAATTTGCGTGCCCCTGCTCGAAAAGGAATCGGGGCTGCGCTTCGGCGAAGACTTTACCGTGGGCTATTCGCCCGAGCGCATCAATCCCGGCGACAAGGTGCATACGCTGGAAACCATCGTGAAGATTGTTTCCGGCTCCGATCAGGCGACGGCGGATCTGCTGGCCGAAGTCTACGGCAGCGTCGTGCGCGCGGGCATTCACCGCGCGTCGAGCATCAAGGTCGCCGAGGCCGCGAAGGTCATTGAAAATACCCAGCGCGATTTGAATATCGCGCTCATGAACGAACTTGCCGTCATCTTCGGCCGCCTCGGCATCGACACCACCGAAGTGCTGGAGGCCGCCGGCACCAAGTGGAATTTCCTCCCCTTCCGCCCCGGCCTCGTGGGCGGCCACTGCATCGGCGTGGACCCGTATTACCTCACGTTCAAGGCCGAGGGCATGGGATTCCACCCCGAGGTCATTCTTGCCGGCCGGCGCACCAACGACGGCATGGGCAAGTACGTGGCCGAATGCACGGTAAAGCGCCTCATCGCGCGCGGCAACGTCATACGCGGCGCGCGCGTGGGCATTCTGGGCTTTACCTTCAAGGAAAACGTGCCCGACCTGCGAAATACGCGCGTTGTGGACATCATTGCCGAACTGCGCGACTACGGCGTGGAAACGCTGGTGCACGACGCCGAGGCCGATCCGGCGGAGGCCATGCACGAATACGGGCAGGAGCTGCTGCCGCTGGAATCCCTCCGCAATCTGGACGCCGTTATTCTGGCCGTGAGCCACAAGGCCTACGCCGCCTTTTCGCCGGAAGATATCCGGGCGCGCTTCCGCGACCCCGAGCAGGGCGTGCTCATGGACGTAAAGGCGCTCTATACGCCCGCCGCCATGCGCGCGGCGGGGATTGATTACTGGAGATTGTAACGTGCTGCTGATTTGTGCCGCCACCGGCAAGGAACTGGCCGCGGCCCTGGGAAAGCGGGCTCCCGAGGGGCTGGCCGAGGCGCGCGACGACAAGCCGCCGCGCCCCTTTGCCGTTCGCCTCAGACAGGGCCCCGCGCTCGCCTGCACAACCGGCGTCGGCCCCCTGAACGCGGCCATGACGCTGGGCGTGGTGCTTGCGTCGGCCTCGGCCGCGAGAACGCCCGTAACCGCGACGCTCAATCTGGGCCTTGCGGGTTCTTTTGATCTGGAAGACCTGCCGCTGCTGTCCCTCTGCGCGGTAACGACGGAAATCTGGCCGGAATACGGCCTGCATGACGGGCGCTCCGTCGTGGCGGCGGCCTTCGGCTTCCCCCAGTGGGAGCGCCCCGCCGCCGAGGGCGGCCCCGTGCGCGACCGCATCGCGCTGGCCGACCCGGACGCCCCGCCGCCGGTGGAAATGCCCCAGGGCTGGAAAGTCGGCCCGCTGCCGGACGCCCCCCGCGTCAGTTCCGTGACCGTGGCCGGCGTATCCGCCAGCGCGGCGCGCGCGCGGCAGCTGCGCGACACCTATCCCGGCGTGGCGGTGGAAAATATGGAAGGCTTCGCCGTGGCCTACGTCTGCGCGCGTTACGGCGTGCCCTGCTGGCAATGGCGCTCCATCTCCAACAAGGTCGGCCCGCGCGCCGCGCATGAAAAGGACTTTCCGGGCGCGCTGGAAGCGCTCGGCGAGCTGCTCCCGGCCTTCAACCTCCTGTAACCCCCTATGGCAAAACTACTTCTGAAAGCGCGTCTCGCGCTGGAGCTTCCCCCCATAAACGAGGCCCTGAACCGCGCGGCGCAGGGGCTGCCCGACGCCGTGCGCCCCGTGGCGCAGCATATCTTCGACGCGGGCGGCAAGCGCCTGCGGCCGCTGCTGACCGTGCTGACGGCCCGCCTGTGCGGCTACGACAGGGCGGATATCTACGATCTCGCCGTGACGCTCGAAATGCTCCACGCGGCGACCCTGCTGCACGACGACGTTCTGGACAACGCCGCCACGCGGCGCGGCCGCCCCGCCGCGCATACCGTCTTTGAGGTGACGCCCACCATTCTTGCGGGCGACGCGCTGCTTTCCCACGCCAACAGCATGGTGGCCGACTACGGCGATCCGCGTCTTTGCCGCTGCTTCTCCGAGGCGACCAGCCGGACGGCGACAGGGGAAATTCTGGAGATCGCCGCCCAGCGCAAGGTGCAGACCAGCGCCGAGGAATACGAGGAAATCGTGCGCGGCAAGACCGCCTGGCTTATCCGCGCCTCCTGCCAGATGGGCGCGCTGCGCGCCGGCGCCTCCGACGAACAGGCGGAAGCCGCCGCCGTCTACGGCGAAAATGTGGGCATGGCCTTTCAGATGGTCGACGACGCGCTGGATTTCGCCCCCGAAAGCGAAACCGGCAAGCCGACCGGCGGCGACGTGCGCGAGGGCAAGATGACCCCGCCCCTGCGCATGTACCGCGAAAGCCTCGACGACAACGAACGCGCCGCCTTCGACGCGGCCTTTGCCACGGGCCTCATGACGGCCGCCGACGCCGAGGCCATTGCCGGACGCATCCGCGCCGCCGGATACGACGCCCGCACGCGGCGGCAGGCCGAGCAGTTCCTCGAACGCGCCCGACAGGCCCTGCTGCGGCTGCCCGACAGGCCGGAACGCGATCTCATGCTGCAAATGGCGGACTATGTCCGCGATCGCAAAAAATAGAGCGTTTCAAACTGAAAACGCTCCCGGGGTCAGGACGCATCAGCAAGAACGGTCTCCCCGCAGGATAACATATAAATAAAACATTCCTATATGTTATAACAGCGTCCATCCTTGCCCGTCAGCACGTTACGCGCGGGTTTTGGGGAAGATGGGGGAGTTTGAGGGGGAAGAAACACCTTTTTGCCGCAAGCAAAAGGGGTTTCTTCCCCCTCAAAAAAACGTAATGCATCCTGCCCCTGGGAAGCCTACGAGAGGAAGCTATGCTTTACCGCGTGGAAACGGGCCTTCATGCCCATCTTACCGATACGCAGGGCCGCAAGACCGCCATGCACCTTGAAAAGGCGCTTGGTCTGCGCGTCGCGGCCATTCGTCAGATCAAGGTCTATACCGCGGACGGGCTCGACGCCGCTCAGGCCGCCCGCCTGATTGCCGAAGGCATATGGCACGATCCCATTCTTCAGCGCGCCTCGCTGGAACCCCTGCCCGTGACGCAGCCCGCCGACTGGTTTGTCGAAGTGGGCTTCCGTCCCGGCGTGACGGATAACGAAGGCCGCACGGCCCGCGATACGGCGGCGATGGTTCTGGACATTTCCCGCGAAGCCCTGCGGGTCTATACCTCCGTCCAGTACCGCATCGCCAGCGACCCCGACGCGCCCCTGTCGCGCGAGCAGGTCGAGGGGCTGGCCCGCGATCTGCTCTGCAATACGCTGATCCAGCGCTTCCGCGTCAAGAGCGCCTCGGAATGGGCGGCCGAACCCGGCTTCGCCCCGCAGGCCGCGCAGGTGACCGGCGAGGCCAGCGACAGGGTGGACGCCGTGCCCCTGTCCCGCATGGATGACGAAGCCCTGCAAAAGGCCAGCCGCGACAATACCTGGGCCCTGACCCTTGAGGAAATGCACTGCATCCGCGATCAGTTCGCCGGCGAGGAGGAATCCCGCCGCCGCGCCGCCCTTGGCCTGCCCCAGGGCGACCCCACCGACGTGGAAATGGAAGTGCTGGCGCAGACGTGGTCCGAACACTGCAAGCACAAGATTTTCGCCTCGCGCATCGACTACGAAAACCGGGAAACCGGCCGCCGGGAAGATGTGGACAATCTCTACAAGACGTGCATTCGCGACGCAACCGCCCAGCTGCGCGCCCGCATGGGAGACCGCGACTACTGCAAATCCGTGTTCAAGGATAACGCCGGGGTCATCTCCTTCATCAACGGGTACGACGCCTGCATCAAGGTGGAAACCCACAACAGCCCCTCGGCGCTCGATCCTTACGGCGGCGCGCTGACCGGCATCGTGGGCGTGAACCGCGACCCCATGGGCACCGGCATGGGCGCCGAACTCGTCTGCAATACGGACGTGTTCTGCTTCGCCTCTCCCTTCCACGACAAGCCCCTGCCGCCCCGGCTGCTGCATCCCCGCCGCGTTCTTGAAGGCGTGCGCGAGGGCGTGGAGCACGGCGGCAACAAGTCCGGCGTGCCCACGGTCAACGGCTCGCTGGTCTTTGACGAGCGCTTTCTTGGCAAGCCGCTGGTCTACTGCGGCACCGTGGGCGTCATTCCCACGGAAATCAACGGTCGTCCCGGCTGGGAGAAAAAGGCCGAGGTCGGCGACGTCATCGTCATGACCGGCGGCCGCATCGGCAAGGACGGCATTCACGGCGCGACCTTCTCCTCCGAGGAACTGCACGAAGGTTCCCCGGCCACGGCCGTGCAGATCGGCGACCCCATCACGCAGCGCAAGATGTATGATTTCATCATGCGCGCCCGCGATCTGGGGCTGTATAACGCCATTACCGACAACGGCGCCGGCGGCCTTTCCTCCTCCGTGGGGGAAATGGCCGAAGATACCGGCGGCTGCGTGCTCGACATCGCCCGCGCGCCCCTCAAGTACGACGGGCTGCGTCCGTGGGAAATCCTGCTTTCCGAGGCGCAGGAGCGCATGACGCTCGCCGTGCCCCCGGCAAAGCTCGATGAATTCATGGCGCTTGCGAAGCGCATGGACGTGGAAGCCACCGCCCTTGGCTCCTATACCGACAGCGGTTTCTTTGAAGTGCGCTACGGCGACCGGGTGGTCGCCTCCCTGCCCATGGACTTCATGCACGACGGCGTGCCCCAGCTGCGCCTCAAGGCCGTGTGGGAAGCCCCCCGGGCCGAGGATATCCGCGTGGAGGCGCCCGGCGCCGACGAAGGCGCGTTCCTCAAGCGCATGCTGTCGCGTCTCAATATCTGCTCCAAGGAATACATCGTGCGTCAGTACGACCACGAGGTGCGCGGCGGCAGCGCCGTCAAACCCCTTGTGGGCGTGATGCGCGACGGCCCCTCCGACGCGGGCGTCCTGCGTCCCGTGCTTGAGTCCGACGCCGGTCTTGTCGTCTCGCATGGCATCTGCCCCAAGTTCAGCGATTACGATACCTACTGGATGATGGCCAACGCCATGGACGAGGCTGTCCGTAACGCCGTCGCCGTGGGCGGCGATCCCGACGCCATGGCCGGGGTGGATAACTTCTGCTGGTGCGATCCCGTCCAGAGTGAAAAGACCCCCGACGGTTATTACAAGCTCGCCCAGCTTGTGCGCGCCTGCAAGGCCCTGCAACAGTTCTCGCTGGCCTTCGGCGTGCCCTGCATCTCCGGCAAGGACTCCATGAAGAACGACTACACCGGCGGCGGCGAAAAGATTTCCATTCCGCCCACGGTGCTGTTCTCCATCATCGGCGTCATCCACAACGTGACGGCGACCCAGACCTCTGATTTCAAGAATGCCGGAGATCAGATCTACATGCTCGGCGGTACCTGGCGCGAAATGGCCGGCAGCGAAGCCGCCGACGAGCTGGGTCTCCGGGGCGGGCGCGTGCCGCAGGTGGACGCCGCGACCGCGCGTCTACGTTACCGCGCCGTGCATGGCCTTATCGGTCAGCGCGCCCTTTCCGCCTGCCATGACTGTTCCGACGGCGGTCTGGGCGTGGCCCTCGCCGAAATGTGCATCGGCGGCCGCCTCGGCGCGGATATCGATCTCGACGCCGTGCCCGCCCTCGAAGCCATGTCCCGGACGGAGCTGCTTTACAGCGAATCCGCCAGCCGCCTCCTTGTCAGCGTCAAGCCCGAATTTGCCATGATGCTCGACATGCTCGGCCAGTGGCAGCTCTGCCGCCGTATCGGCGTCGTGACCGATACCGGCAGGCTGAACGTCCGCAGCGGCTCGTCCATCGTCCTCAACGAGTCCGTCGAAGACCTCGCCCACGCCTTCAAGCGCACCCTTGACTGGTAAGCGCGGTTTTTAACTGGTCAGGTTCGCCCGCTCGTCCGGAAGGATGGGCGGGCGTTTTGTTTTCGTTTTTTTGTATGAATTGAGGGGGGAGGGGAAACCCCTTGGCTGGCGCACAAGGGGTTTCCCCTCCCCCCTCAAACTCCCCTCACCCCTTCCCCAACCCGCTTTTTTCTTAAAGATGAAAGAAGGCGGAGGCGCTGGAGCTTTCCCCGGGCCGCACGTCTCCCGGAAGCGCGAGAAGGGGAGCGGCCCGTATTGCGAGAGAATGAGAAACAGGCTGGAGCGTTTCAACGAAAAAGGTGAAACGCGAGGCGGCAGCACAGCGCCGCCTGGCCCAAAGTGAGCGGAAAAACCGCGTTTTTCCGCGGAACGACAGGCCGTATGGTTTGAAACGCATAGCGCTTCAAACTGAAACTATTTTGATTCCCGGCCTTTACCTTGCAATATGAAACGGCCGCCTGTCGCAAGACAGGCGGCCAGTATTGTTTACTTCGCATGCCCTTGTCGCGGACACGGACGACGGGTGTTCCCCGTATTCCGGGAGACGGTTGCCGCGAGGAATGCGGTCGCGTATCCGCGCATTGCATCCTCCCGAATAAAGCGCGTTTGGGGGAGGAAGGGGGGAGTTTGAGGGGGGAAG